>SBFY01000222.1 GCA_006227085.1 Gammaproteobacteria bacterium | reverse complement strand
GCGCCCTGCACATCCATCTTGATCAATTGCACACGCAAGTCGGCTGGCAACACATCATCACCACGAACCATCGGCACGGTAATGGACGCTTGCTGGTCGAGCCTGCCCAGCGAGTGATCGCCCGCGTTGTCGCCGGAAAGGAATAACGGTACGGTGCCCGTTGATTTCCCCAACGCCACAGCCAATGCCTGCACATTCGACAAGCCATTGATGTGCAGGTTGTGGCCAAGCAACTGGCTGTTCAGTGGCTCCGGTTCAAACGCCCACACCTGCCCTTCGGGACCCACCATCGATGCGGCCAGCACAGTGAAATAACCGATATTGGCACCGATATCGAGCACGCAGTCGCCCGGCTCAAGCAAACGGCACAGCAATTCGGATTCATCGCGTTCCCAACAATGATCGCGCAGCACAGCCGGCGCAATCACCCTGTCACGCTCATCATGGACGCACAGTTGGGCGTGATGCGGAAAACCCGGCACCTGCAGCGATACCGGGCCACGCATCGGGATAGTACTCACCGGTTCAGAACCCTTGCTGGCGCAACCGTTTGCGATCGGCATTGGTCGGCTGGGTGCCGGTTTCATACCAATGCTTCAAACCCAGGGCCACCGCGCGCACATTGCCGGTAATGATCGGTTTCAACAGCGATTCCAGCAAACCCCCGAGCGGGCCACCCGGCATGGTGAAACCCAGCACACAGGTCAGTTTCGTCTTGTTGTCGCCCTCTGCTGCCACGCTGTAATCAAACCAGCCTTCCTTGAACGGAGGCGCTGATTGCTCACCCTTGTGCAGGCGAATGCGGAAACCACTGCCATCACGCCATTGCGTGACGGTTTCATCCATCTCCACTTTCATGCCGGACTGGCGACCATATACCCGGCGGCTGGCACCCACGCCTTCACGCGCGGGCGTGGTCATTTCCGTACGCGTCAACCCAGGCACATAGTTATGTGCTTGCGATAGATCGCGCAACTTATCCCACGCCTGTGTTACCGGCATATCAATGACAACACTGTAGGTGGCTTCTGCTGCCATCGTTATTCTCCTTGGTCAATCATGTCGTTATACGCATTGGGGATATCCAGGCTGATGCGCTGTTCATATCCCGGCACTTGCACACCATGGGCATCGTACTGCAGGTTATCGCCATCCAGCACACCATGGTCGAACAAATAACGCAGCGCCACCCTGCCGTTGCGCATATTGTCATCATAGGCTGCCGATGCCGCGCTGACGGTTTCGTTGCGCTGCTGCCACTGCTTCATGGCCGCTGCACCGTGACGTTTGGCCAACATGGTTTTCACCACCTGCGGGGCCAGCACACAGGCACTGGCATTGTTACCACCAAAACCCTTGGCATTGATGATCGCCGCATCGATACCTTGTTCACCGACCGCATGATGGTTGGACTGGATTTTCAAATGCGATGCGTGCACATCATCGGCCACATGATCGATGGTGCTGATGCCCGGGATGATGCCATGCGCCCATACGCCCAAGGTCGCCACCACCTGGTCGCCCGCCGCCGCGCCGATCGAATGGCCAAGGTAACTTTTCACGGCAGAAACCACCCACTGTTCGATACCGAAAAGACGTGCCGTTTCATTCAGGATATGGGATTCGGTCACACGGTTCTGCGGAGTCCCGGTGCCATGGGCTTGCACAAAGCTGCGCTCACGCAGTGCTTTTTCACCAATGAGGGCGCGGGCTGCAGCCGTCGCCTTGAACATGGTCAGGTAATTACCAACACCCGGCGCTGAAATGGATTTCTTGAAACCATCAGCGTTCACAAACACATCACTGACGGCGCCATAGATGGTGGCACCCATCTCCATCGCCAGGGCATCGTCCATCAGCACAATGAATTGTGCCGACTCGGCAATCGTGAATCCGCGATTGGTGGAGAACGGCCGGCAGGCACGACGGTGATCCGGGTTTTCCGTGCGACCATCCAGTTCCAGCAAGTCCTGGTCGGTAGCCAGTGCCCCCATCGCCGCATAGCCTTCCATCACTTCCGGGGTAATCGGTGCTTCACTGTTACCCACGATCGCCACACGGGCACGACCGGACTGGATATCGGCAATGCCCATGCGCAGGTTATACAGGAACGAAGCACACGCCCCCATGCTGGTGCCGGTATTACCGAGACTGCCGAGCAAATAGGCATTAATGAAATCGGCGGGCATTTCCGCAAACCCGAACGGGCAATGCTTGGAGGTGACCTTCTTGCCCATCAGGCGCGCTGTCATCATGCCGCCATTGCCGTTTGGATCGAGCTGGCTCATGCCGCTGCCGGCATAAACACTGACCTGGTCGGCCGGCACCCGGGCGCGAATCGCCTCCCAATCGATACCCAGCACCCCCAAGGCATCGGAAGCACCGTACACCGTCATCTGGATGCCGCGCGGATGATTGCGTGAGGCATACAAGGCATCCGGCTGGAAGCCCGTCGGCAATTGACCGGCGGAACGCACCGTCACGGAACGGGTATCCGGCAGCAACACTTCCAGGTCACCCTGCACCGTGACAACACTGTGCTTGTCGTCCAGGGGCTTGACCTGCCAACCCGCCGGCAGCACTTCGGGCAACATCATGTTCTTCAGGACAAAGACCTGCTCGCTGCCCTGCCCAGGCTGCAGGCGCAGGCGCCGATTCATGGGTACCTGCTCGGTATCGAACAGCTCCGGGCCAATCTTGCGCACGAGGCTATTAGCGGCCAGCCAATCGCGATCCTGCTGACCGGTCAGGGCAGCCAGGTCCTGCCAGGTCGCCGCCGCCAGGGGCGCTGGCAAGGCATCAATGACCATGCGCCGGTAACCGTGATGACCCCCACTGCGGCCTGCCGCATTCACTCCCCCAAACCCGGTAATCACTGGCAATGGACGCATATGGACTCCCACACATCTCTGGCCCGGCATGACAACGGCGGGGAATGTCTTCCCCAACCACAAGACTCGGGATTCTAGGCAGTGGCGTTATTCATGAATATAATAAAAGCGTCATTTATTATCGGAAAAAAGACATCATGCCCCATGTCACCCTGCTGGCACTGGAACAGGCGCTGGCCTCCAGCATCACACTGACCGCAGAGATGCTGAATGCGGCCGACAATGCCTATCGCCGCCGCCACCGGCACAGTGCGCCATTGGTACTGGCCTGCTGTTCGGCCAGCCGCCGCCACCAGGCCAGCACCGCCAGCGGGCTCTGCCTGCGCGCAGACAGCCCGCTGCCCGAACCGGGAGCCACCGACCTCATCATCCTGCCGGCACTCTGGCGCAACCCGGAACGCAGCTTGCGCAGCCACCCACGCCTGACGCATTGGCTACAGCAACAGCATGCCGCCAACACCCGTATCTGCGCGGTCGGCTCCAGTGCCAGCTTCCTCGCCCAGGCCGGACTGTTGAATGGCAAGCCAGCCACGACCCATTGGCACGATTTCGGGCGCTTTGCCAAACGCTACCCGGATGTGCACCTGCAACGCCGTCACCTGATCACCCGCGCGCGCAACCTCTATTGCGCCGCCAGCATCAATGCCGTTGCCGACCTCATGATCCACTTCATCCAGGAACTCTACGACCTCAATACCGCACGTGAAGTGGAAAGCCAGTTCTCACCGGAAATCCGCAGCCCCTACCAGCAAAACCTCTACAGCGCGGAAGGCCAGCATGTGCACCACGATGAGCTGGTGGCCACCGCCCAGGACTGGCTACGCGAACACCTGCAGGAGAAAGTGCACTTCCCCACATTGGCCGATACCCTGGGCATCAGCGTCCGCACGTTCCACCGGCGTTTCCAGAGCGCTACCGGCAAGACACCGCTGCAGTACCTCAATCACCTGCGCATCGACAGTGCACGGGACTTGCTCCGCCACACCGATCTCAGCATCAGTGAGATTGCCTGGCAATGCGGATTCACCACCGCCAGCCATTTCGGCGCCAGTTTCCGCGATGCCATGCAGCACACCCCGAAGGCTTACCGGCAAGCCGTGCGCGGCAAGCTGTTCAGCGCCCAGGAATGATGCGCCGACTTGTGAAAACCCCCTCCCTGTGGCTAAATGCCGGCTCGCCATTTTTCGCGAAAAAACAGGAACATAAGCATGGAACATGTTGTGATTGTGGCCGCTGCGCGCACCCCGATGGGCGGTTTGCAAGGCAGTCTTTCCGGTGCCTCTGCGGTTGAACTCGGCACCACAGCCATCCGCGAAACCATTGCCCGTGCAGGCATTGATGCTGCCCATATCGATGAAGTCATCATGGGCTGTGTGCTGCCTGCAGGCCTCAAACAAGGGCCGGCCCGCCAGGCCGCCATCCATGCCGGCGTACCCACTTCCACCGGCTGCGTCACCCTGAATAAACTCTGCGGCTCCGGCATGCAGGCGGTCATCTATGGCCATGACCAGATCCGCGCGGGTTCCTGTGAGATTGTGCTCGCTGGCGGCATGGAAAGCATGACCAATGCACCGCACATCCTGCCCAATGCCCGCGGCGGCGTCCGTACCGGCCACGTGGAACTGAAGGACCACATGTTTTTTGACGGGCTTGAAGACGCGTTCACCAGCCGCCCGATGGGTAGCTTCGCGCAGGAAACTGCCAACAAACGCGGGCTCACCCGTGAAGCCATGGATGCCTTTGCCATCGAATCGCTGCAGCGCGCCCAACGCGCCATTGAGCAAGGGTTGTTACGCGATGAGATCGTGCCAGTCACCCTCAAGACCCGCCAGGGGGATACCGTGGTGACAGACGACGAGCAACCCTTGAAGGCCAGGCTCGACAAGATTCCCCAGCTGAAACCGGCGTTTGCCAAAGACGGCACCATTACCGCAGCCAATGCGAGCTCCATTTCCGATGGCGCTTCTGCCCTGTTATTGATGAGTGAATCACGCGCGCAATCACTGGGAATCAAACCCTTGGCACGCATCGTGGCGCATGCACGTCACTCGCAGGCTCCTGAGGAATTCACCCTGGCACCGGTCGGTGCCGTTAACAAGGTGTTGGCCAAAGCTCACTGGAAAACGGCTGATGTGGATCTCTTCGAGATCAACGAAGCCTTTGCGATGGTGACGATGCTGGCCATGCAAGACCTCGGGCTAGACCATGCCAAAGTGAACGTGCACGGCGGTGCTTGTGCGCAAGGCCACCCGATCGGCTCAACCGGTTCACGCATTATCGTGTCCCTACTGTACGCCCTGAAACGCTATGGCAAACAACGCGGTATTGCATCGCTGTGCATCGGTGGCGGTGAAGCTACTGCCGTCGCTATTGAATTGATGTGAGGTTCACCATGAAACATTTCCTGCTATTACTGGCCAGCCTTGCCGTGCTCACTGCCTGTTCGGGGATTGAAACCGAGACCCTGCGTGAAAAACCACTGTTACTCAAAGGCATGAAAACCTATCACTGGGCACTCATGCCAGAAGAGCAAAGTGATAGTGACAGCGCTAATGAAAACCTGTTGATGCACAAGTATTTCCGTATGCAGGTCGATCGCATCATGGCCGAAAAAGGTTATGAGAAGCGCGTCAGCGGGGCCGACATGGAAATCGACTATCGCGTATTGATCCTGCAGGAAAAACGCGAACTCTACCAGGCCAATGAAATTGCCGCTGCTGAATATGGCATTGAGTGGCGCTTTGATCGCGACTCACTGCCCTCAGGCAAACCTCACTGGAAGCATGAAGAAGCTTCGGACATTGAACTTTACCAAGCTGGAAAGCTGGTATTAGGTGCCATTGATACACGCACTGGCAAAGCCATTTGGTTACGCAGTGCCGAGAAACCACTCAACCCGGAAGCCACGGAAGATGAGCGCAAGGATGTGCTGGATGCCATGGCCAAAAAACTGCTGAAGCCATTTCCGGAACGCGGGGAGTAACTCAGCCTTTCAGGAGTTTCCTGAAATCGGGTTGGCGTTTTTCCATGAACGCCATGACGGCTTCGATATTTTCCGGACTTCCTGCCTGTTTGTTCATGCCGGCCATTTCCGCATCCACAGCCGCCTTGATGGCAGCGGCATGCGCCACCTTCAGGCAGCGCTTGGTTTCCTGCAATGAACGCACGGGCCATTGCGCCATTTCAGTGGCCTTGGCCATCGCTGCATCCAGCAACTGTTCATCAGGATACACCCGGGTAGCAATACCGGTTTCCATGGCGCGATCGGCATTAATCCACTCGGCGGTATAAAACAACTCTGCTGCACGCCGCGCACCGATATTGGCCTGCAACATATAGCTGCTCGCCCACTCCGGCACCAGGCCAAGACTCACAAACGGCAAGCGCATCTTCAGGCTTTCACCGACATAGACCACATCGCAATGGAACAGCAAGGTTGCACCACCACCCACGGCAGCACCAGGGGCAGCACCGATCAGGGGCTTATCAAAATTCATCACTGCCCAGGAGGCACGCTCAAAGGCCTTGGCACTCTCCTCGCCAAAATCGGACAAATCGACACCTGATGAGAAGTGCCCACCGGCACCAGTCACCACCACCACATTGACATGGTCATCGGCTTGGGCAGCCTCGATGGCATCGGCAAATGCGTGCCATTGCTCAACGCTGAAGGCGTTCTTGCGCTGTGGGCGATTCAAAGTGATGAGCAATACGCCGTCACGCAGTTCTTTCAGTACTGTCTCTGACATAACCGTTCTCAGGAGTGAAACGTCACAATATCCGTCAATGCCGCGCGTGCGGTACGGGCAGCTGATGAGGCATGGGATTCATCCGCGTAACCGAATGAGATGCCGAACAACAATCGTTGCTCGGCCGGAATACCCAGCTCGGCCCGGACAATATCCGGATAAAAACTCAGGGCCGTTTGTGGGCAACTGCCAATACCATGCGCGGTGAGCGCCAGCATCAGGTTCTGGGCGTACATTCCCAGGTCAGCGGCTTCGCGCAAACCAAAGGGCTCCGGCAAAAAGAGGAATGCCACATGAGGCGCATCAAAAAACGTGTAATTGCGATTGAACGCAACGGCCCGGCCAGCCTTGTCTTCACGGGAAATGCCCATGGCTTCATACAACGTGCGTGCCGCTGCGTATTGGCGATCCCGGTAAACACCGGGATAATTGAAGTCATACGGGAAATCCCAGGTCGGCATTTGCCCTGCTGTCGCCACGGCAGAAATTTTCTCGCGCAAACGATCGCACGCTGCACCGGAAGCCACATGCACTTGCCAGGGCTGCGTATTGCAATTCGATGGGGCCGTTTGTGCAGCCTCGAACACTTCCTTCAGGATCGCGTCTGGCACAGGCTCTTTATGGAACGCCCTGACGGAACGACGATTCCGTGCGATCGTGGCAAAGACCTGGAATGTTTCCTTATCGCTCATGCATCCCCCTGCAACACAGCGCCGGCTGACTTCAATGCAGCGATGGCTTCTGCCGAATAACCCAGCTCGGTCAGCAACCGGTCCGTATCGGCGCCAGCCGCCACCGGATCACCCTGCACCTCGGGCACCGTCCGGCTGAAACGTGGTGCCGGTGCAGACTGTAACACACCGTGACGTTCAATAAAGGCTTGCCGCTCCTTGTTATGCGCATGGGTCGCCGCTTCACGCGTCGACAAGACCGGAGCGAAACATCCATCCGATCCCTCCAGTCGCTCACACCAATACGCCCTCGGTTGACGGGCGAAGGCTTCCTTCAGGGTTTTCCGCAGATCAGGCCAGCGGGTGCGATCGAACTGGGTTTCAAAACCCTTGATACTGGTCTTGTCGCCAGTCTCGACCGACTCCAATCCCATCTTCTGCAACAACTCGGCAAAGAAATGGGGCTCGATGGCACCAATTGCCACCCATTCACCATCGGCACACTGGTAACAGTCATAAAACGGCGCACCACCATCCAGCAAATTAGTCCCACGCCCTTCATTCCACAAACCCACACTCGCAAACGAGTGGATCGCGGACATCAACGAAATCGTGCCATCCGTAATGGCGGCATCAACGACCTGCCCCTTGCCGGACTTGCCCGCTTCCAGCAACGCCGCGAGCACACCCATTACCAGGAACATGGTGCCGCCTCCAAAATCCCCGATCAGGTTCAGCGGTGGCACGGGCCCATCCTCTCGACCGATCGCGGCCAAGGCGCCGGTAATCGCAATGTAGTTGATGTCATGGCCTGCAGCTTGCGATAACGGCCCATATTGGCCCCATCCCGTCATACGCCCATACACCAAGCGGGGATTGCGCTGCAGGCAGGCATCCGGCCCCAAGCCAAGCTTTTCCATCACACCGGGCCGATAGCCTTCAATCAGGACGTCGGCCGTTTCCACCAGTTTCAGGACAGCTTCCTGGCCTTCTGGTGACTTCAGGTTAACGGCCAGCGACTTGCGCCCTCGCGCCAACACATCACCCATGCCCGCCGGACTCGCCACGGCACGATCAATACGGATCACTTCAGCACCAAGGTCCGACAGCAACATCGCTGCATAAGGCCCCGGACCAATGCCCGCCATTTCAACAACGCGAATACCTTTCAACGGCCCCATGGTTTTCCCTCCTTCCCAAACAACAAACCCCGCAGGCACGGGGTTTGTTGTTCCAACACATCAAAAAACAGCTTATTTACCTTGATAGACCGGCTTACGCTTTTCCTTGAACGCTTTCATGCCTTCTTTGGCATCGGCTGAGGCAAAAACGGTCCAACCCAATTGCTCTTCCTTGGCCAAGGCTTCTTTTTCGGACAGGTCGAACTGGTTTTCACGCAAGGACTTGAGGATCGCCTGCACAGACAAGGGCGCATTCTCATCGGCAATTTCATGGGCAATTTTCAGGGCCTCTTCGAGCGCCTTGCCTTTCGGCACCACACGATTGATCAAGCCCCACTGCAAGGCTTCCTGTGCCGTCACATGACGACCCATCAACAGGATTTCTGCGGCCAGTGCATACGGGATCTGGCGGCGCAGGCGAATGGTAGAACCACCCAACGGGAACAGGCCACGCTTGCACTCGGTCACACCAAACGTGGCATCTTCTGCAGCCACACGAATATCCGTGCCTTGCAGGATTTCCGTACCCCCCGCCAGCGCATAGCCTTCCACAGCCATCACCACAGGCTTCATGGGCTGGTTATGGCGCAGCAGGGCCTGCCAGTGCAGGTCCGGGATTTCCTTCATTTTTTCCTGCATCATGGCGGCGTCGGCGTCACCATCGGGACCACTCTTCAAGTCCATGCCCGCACAGAAGGTGTCACCCTTACCCGTCAGCACCGCGATACGCAACTCCGGATCGCTATCCAATCGGCGCCAGGCGTTATACATGCCCAGGATCATCTGGCTGCTCAGGGCATTTTTTGCTTCCGGGCGATTCAGGGTCACGATCAGTACATGACCGTCTTTCTCGATGGTGCAATTCTTGGTGCTGATATCCAGTGCTTCGAAGTTTGACATGAACAATCCCTCCGTTTGTGTTTCCTGAAAGTTACTTGACCAGGCCTTCCTTGCTCAATGCAAATGCCTTGGCCCATTTGTAATCCGGCTTGCCATTCGGCTGGCGACCAATCTCTGCCGCAATATGCAATTCGCGCGGCACCTTGTAACCGGCAATATGCTGGCGCGCTTTTTCCTGTACTTCGGCCAACGTCAACTGCTTGCCATTGCGAGTGGAAATAACAGCGGTGACCTGGCTACCCCAACGATCGTGCGGCGTTGCCACCACCAGGGCATCATAAATATCCGGATGCGCCTTGAGTGCCTGCTCGACTTCTTCCGGAAAGATTTTTTCACCACCCGAGTTAATGCAATTGGAACCACGACCAAAAATGGTCATTGATTGGCCATCATCTTCCAGGCGTGCTGCATCACCGGTCAACAACCAGGTCTTGCCATCCACATCGATGAAGGTTTCAGCCGTTTTCTTCGGATCGTTGTAATACCCACGCGGAATATGGCCGGAGCGGGAGAAAATACCGGTCTCACCGGGTTTCGCGTGACGTGGTGCACCCTCGCCTTCGGTCACGATCACATCCATGAATGGTGACTTGACCACATTACCCAGCCCTTTACCTTCTTTTTTCTGGCCGCTGTCTGCGCCCATCTGGCCGGACTCGGAGGAACCAAAGGCATTGGTAATGAAACAATTCGGGAAATGGGTTTTGAACTCTGCCTGCTTCGCTTCAGAGAACACAGCACCACCGGAACCGATACTGAAAATGCTGGACAAGTCCCAGCGTCCCGGATTTTCCTTCAAGGCATCCAGCAACGGGATTGCCATGGCATCACCCACAATCTGGACCGAGTTGAGTTTTTCGCGTTCAACAATATCCCACACCAGCTCACCTTTCAGGCTGCGGTGGTGATTGAGGACAACCTTGTTACCGGCCAACAACATGATGCAGGCATACCACCAGGACGCGCCATGCATCAGTGGCGCCAGGGCAATACCACTGATACCCGGGTTCATCATGCGGTCAACGATATCTTCGGGCTTCTCGCAAGGTTTGCCTGTGAAGGCACCACCACCGCTCATCGCAGCAAAAAATACCGCCTTATGGGGCCACATCACACCTTTCGGCATACCCGTGGTGCCACCCGTGTAAAGAATGAACAGGTCATCATCAGAGCGTTCGGCAAAGTCACGCTTCGGCGAAGAACCCGCCATGGCTTTTTCGTAATCGGCAGAACCGAGCGATGACGCATCCACACCACTGCCATCATCAACAGCCACCAACACTTTCAGCTTGGGTGCTGCTGCGCGAACCTTTTCAATGAAAGGTGAAAATTCCCGGTGATGGATCAAGCCGGACATATCCGCATTATCAAAAATGTATAACAGCTCGTCATCGACGTAGCGGTAATTGACATTGATGGGGACCGCACGAATCTTGAAACAGGCCAGCATGGCTTCAAGATATTCATTGCAGTTATACATGTACAAGCCGACATGGTCGCCCGCACCCAGACCTTGGCTGGAAAGATAGTGCGCCAATCGATTGGCCCGCTCTTCCAGCGATGCAAACGTGTCGCGATGGTCCCCACAAATCAGCGCTTCTCGCTCAGGGGCAGCATCAGCCACCATTTCAAACAGGTCGGCAATATTGAAATGCTTGGTTGTCATGGAAAGTCTCTCTGCTATCGATCTTCGGAAACAAAACAGCCAGCCGGTGATTATGCCCTCACCGGCTGGCTATTCAAAGCGCGGCAACCACCCCGTGATGCTCAGGGCTTGGTAGAGCGCACAATCCACATGGCAAAGAACTGCGAACCGCCACCATACGCATGGCCCAGCGCAGTTTTCGCACCATCCACCTGGTGTTCACCCGCCATACCACGGACCTGTAAGGCAGCCTCCGCAAAACGGATCATGCCGGAGGCGCCGATCGGGTTCGACGACAGTACACCACCTGAGCAGTTCCACGGAATGTCGCCACCATCAATGAACGTGGCGCCTTCTTCCGTCAGCTTCCAGCCCTGGTTCACTTCAGCAAAGCCGAGGTTTTCCAGCCACATCGGCTCATACCAGGAAAACGGCACATACACTTCAGCCGCATCAATTTCCTTGCGCGGATTGGTAATACCCGCCTGTGAATACACATCCTTCGCGCAATCAATGCCGGCTTGCGGGTTCACTTCCTCACGCCACGGGTACATGGTCGGTTCGGAGCGCATGGCAGCACCATGGATCCAGGCCGGCGGATTGGGTGACTTCTTCGCCAGGTCTTCACTGGCCAGCACCATCGCACAGGCACCATCAGAAGACGGGCAGACTTCCGAGAAACGCAGCGGCTCCCACAGCATGAAGGAGTTCACGTACTTTTCCAGGTCAAGGTCTTCCGGCTTCTCGTGCATATGGGCACGCGGATTACGCAGGGCATGCTTGCGATCCTTCAACGCTACCTTGCAACCGGTGTCTGCCGGAGCGCCGGAACGACGCATGTATTCCCGGATAATCGGCGCAAAGAAACCACCGGCACCGGCATTCAGGTGCGGGGAAAACGGCTGCTTGGATGACAAGGCCCACATGGCGTTTGACTCGGACTGCTTTTCATACGCCACCGTCAGCACACGATTGAATTGCCCACTCTGCACATAGGAAGCAGCGACAATCGCCGTGGAACCACCCACGGAACCCGCGGTATGGACACGCAACATTGGCTTGCCCACACAACCCAACGCTTCAGCCAGATAGATTTCCGGCATCACCACGCCTTCAAAGAAATCCGGTGCCTTGCCGATAATGACCGCGTCAATATCGTTCCAGGTACAACCGGCATCCTTCAAGGCTTCCTGTGCGGCTTCACGCACCAGGCCCGCGATACTCATCTTGATCTTGCTGCGATAACGGGCAGACTGGCCCACACCAACTACTGCACATGCATTTGCCATGACTTAACCCTCCAATACCGCGACAAGGTTTTGCTGCAAGCACGGACCGGATGTTGCATGCGCCACACCCCGGCTCGCCTCACCGTTCATGATGCTGGTCGCCACCGCGCCAATACGATCCAGGCCGCAGGCCATGAACACATGACCCGCCAACGCACCACCCGATGGGTTGATCTTCGTTTTTGCAGGATCCAGCCCCAAGGCATCACGCAGGATCAACTCCTGGTGACTGAACGGCGCATACAACTCGGCGATGTCCACCTTGCCTTTGTGCACACCGGCTTTCTCGCCAGCAATGCGGGTTGACGTGGAAACCGTCAGGTCACGCATTCCCAGACCATGGGCATCAATACGATGATCAATACCGGTAATGAATGCCGGACGCTTGCACAGCTTCTCAGCCTTTTCCCGTGTCGTCATGATCAGGACCGATGCACCATCGCTAATCGGACAGCAATCGTGTTTGCGCAATGGGGAAACAAACGTTGGCTCTTTAAGCAACTGCTCAACGGTGTAATCACCCTTTAACTGCGCCTTGGGGTTACCCTTGGCATTGCGACGGCTATTGGCCACCACTTCTGCCAGGTCCCGTTCAGTGTACTTGCCACTCTGCAACAGGGCATTCGCCTGCAAGGCGGCCAGTGAAATTGAATCCGGCCACAACGGCTGCATGGCGTACGGATCCAGCTGCAGGCACAGCATGTCTGGCAAGGCACAGTGTGAGGACTTGCCGAAACCGTAAATCAATGCGGTATCGGCCTTGCCACACTGGATTTTCAGCCAGGCTTCATACAGGGCCCATGCAGCATCCATCTCGACGTGGGATTCCGCAATGGGTGGCACCGCACCCAAAGCATCAACAGCACTCACAAACGCAAATGCCGCACCACCCAGATAGTCACAGCTGCCTGAGCAGGTGAAATCAATATCTTTCTGGGTCATGCCAACATTCGACAAGGCTTCTTGCAAAGTGCCCATCAACATCTCAACGTCGTTGTTGGCACCCGCATCACGGCGCATCGGCGTCTGCGCATAGGAAACAATGGCTACTTCACGCATGGCGGTATTTCCCCACTTCTTTCAGGCGGCTCGCCTTGAGTTTTTCGATATCCACCGGTGCTTCATCCAGCGGCTTGAAGTACTTGATGTTGTCCATCGAGTAATCCCACTCGGCCTTGTCTTTCCAGACAGCCTTCACACGGGTACCGATCTTCACATCGTCGTTATTGCAGTCACTGACCAGGTGAATAAAGGTCTGGTCGGCACCATCCAGGCAGATGTTCGCCACGATGAACGGCGGTTTGACCGGGTTGTTCGGGATCGGGATATGCACCACGGTAAACGTGATCACAGTCCCGGTGTCACCCAGCTCCACTTCTTCCGTGGTGGGCTTGCCACTTTCCGGGCATGAGCCACGCGGCGGCACAATCACCTTGCCGGTTGCCGGTGAACGCTGGCCTACGATCTTGCCTTCCTTCATGGAGCGCAGGAATTTGGAAATGGCATGGCCTGCAGCAAAGGTGTAGTGCAGGCTGATGGGGGCCTCGAAGCCTTCCACCATTGTCTTTTCATCACTCATGGGATTCTCCTTGAGACTCAATCAGGCAGGTTCAAAGCAGGCAATATCCGTGATGGCGCCCTTGCGCTCTTTCGCCCAACGCACTTTCACTTTCATGCCAGGCTTCATGGCCGATTCCGAACCGGCATCCACGGCATGCAACATCGGGGTATCAGCACCATCGATCTTGATCAGCGCCCAGGCAAAGGCTTTCTGCAAGGGGTGTTTTGCGCGCGGCTGCTTGACCCAGTTCCATACCGTCACCACACCGGTGTCCGGCAGGCTGACAAATTCACTCAGGTCTTCCGCCGTGACCGGATCGTATTCCTGTGGCGGGCAGAGCACGCGACCATCGCTGGCCTTGATCCCGCACAGCTTGCCGTCACGCAAGTCCGTATAAAAGCGGCCAATGACTGGGCCAGTGGAACGGGTGTATGTGAATTCGAGATCGAATTCGGCACGCAGGACATCATCTTCCCGGGACATATGTCATCTCCTCAAGCAGCGTGAAACCACGAAATCCCGTGATTGCCCTCCCCGGGAAACAGCAGGGGAAAAAGCCGTCACGGGCTATAAAGCAAGGCTTGACATATTGGCCCCAGCCCACGGCAAAGGCAATGACTTTTGCCTTCACCCGATTGGCAAATCCGATCATTCGGACAGGAAATAACCCCTTCAGGGGGTATTTGTGGGCTTTTTTGTCATACTCAAAAAAAGGGATGTTATTGTATACCCTGAACTATCCAGCCTGCGGCATACCCCCACATGACAATGGACACTCTCGACACCTTATTCCGGATAGACAGCCAGATCCATGGCTGGAATACCCCTGACAGTTTTGACCACGTCCATACGCCGCAGCGGTACGCCGCTTGGCAACACCACGCCCAGAATACAGGCCTGCAGCCTGATGAACATCTCTTACCCCGCATCCTGTGCCATTGCCCAGAGGATTTGCCAGGGTTCATGCAGCGTGGCAGGCCAACTCCGCAATTAGCTGAAGATGTCCAAGCACTGGATCCTTGGGACTTCTGGTTCCAGCTGGCACCTGGCATCACTAGCAACAATAATAATGTGACCCGTAACCGTGTTGTCTGCCGCTCTCACATGATCAGCCATAGTATTGCGACCCTGCTCGGCCCTCGGATTTCGCACAGCACCCTGCTGGACATGGGCTGCCACAGCGGCTTTTTCTCCCTGGACATGGCAGACCGGGGCGCAGGTCATGTCACCGGTGTCGAGTTACGCAAGGAAAACCTGCAGCAAGCCCGCTTCCTGCAGGCCCATTACCAACTTCCCAATATCGACTTTATCCACTCCGATGTCATGGAATGGCAGCCGCAACACCCCTTTACCGTCGTCATGAACCTGGGACTGCTGTATCACGTAATAGACCCCATTTGCCTGGTCCGGAAAACCTACGAGTGGTGCACTGATTTCGCCGTGATTGACACCGTCTGCCACAAGGAACCGATATCGGCCTACATTACTGCCTTCAACAAAAACACGGAACACCGGGGTGAAGGCCGTTATACGGCCGAACTACACCCCACCTATCGCGCATTAATTGACACCATGCACGATGCCGGTTTTACGGATTTGCTTGAGGTGGTAGGTCATACCGGGCGAGTAGCAGGTGTCTATGAAAAGCGTATCCGCCGCTGCATCATCGGTTTCAAGCGGCCATTAGCGGAAATCCTGCAAGAACACTCAGGATTCAAATAAGCCGATCACACTGGCCAATACAGGCTTGGCATGCTGATCCAGCAGGGGCAACAAGGCATTGGCCTGTGCCAGCAAGCCTGCCCGATCAGCGGCATTCAAGTTGATATGGCCCAATTTGCGGCCGGGGCGCACAGACTTGCCATACCAATGAAGGTCCACGCCTTCGGCATCCAGCAACTGCGGGTTCAGCGCATGACCGATCAGGTTGATCATCAGGCTTTCCCCTGACACGCGAGGCACGTGCACCGGCACCCCGCAATGCGCCCTGACATGCAGGGCAAACTGGTCCAGGTCAGTGCCCAACTGGGTCCAATGCCCTGAGTTATGGACACGCGGGGCGATTTCATTGATCAGCAGATGCCCATCGGCCACGAAGCACTCCATCCCCATCACGCCGACATAATTCACGGCATGCATCAGCGTGGCCAGCATCGCTTCCGCTTCCGCCTGCAAGCCCTCAGCCACCGCTGCCGGCGCATGACTGACCCGCAAAATCCCCTGGTCATGCCAATTCCGGGCCAAGGGATAAAACACGCACTGGCCGTCACGGGTACGAGCGCCCACCAGCGAGACTTCAGCACTGAACCCGATCATCGATTCGACAATACAGCCGCCATAGACATCGGCCGGCAGCTCAACCTGGGCACCTGGCTTGACTTGCCATTGGCCCCGGCCGTCATACCCACCCTGGCAGCGCTTGATAACAACCCCACCCCATTGCGCCTGCGCTTGCTGCAGGTCAGCGGGTGAATCGAGCTTCAACCATGGCGCTGTCGCCAGCCCCAGCGAATCCAGCAGGGATTTCTGCCAGTCGCGACGACCCAATCCTGCCCAGCCGGCACTTTCACCACCCAGGGAGGGCGCCCAAACCGGCGTTAGCGGGTCTTCCAGCAAATCTTCACGTTCAACAGTCGCGTGCGGATAACGCGCCTTGATAGTTTCCGGCGTTACCGGCAAGGCATACGAGGACGTTCCGGGATAGAGCAAGCCTTCAGCCACGTCGAGACGGTCGACACTGATGCCCAGTGCGGCACCCGCCTGGGCCATCATCAGTCCTAACTGGCCGGTACCGAGTACCAGCAATTTGTCATGCATCACTGGCGCGGATCCGGGTTATCCAGTACGGCGCTGGTTTGCGCATCCCGCAAGGCCACAATGCGCTTGCGCAATGCCGCGTCTTCAACCCCCAGGATCTGGGCGGCCAACAAGCCAGCGTTATAAGCCCCGGCCGTGCCAATGGCCAAGGTGCCCACCGCAATTCCCTTCGGCATCTGCACGATGGATAACAGGCTATCGAGCCCATTCAAGGCCCGGCTTTGCACCGGCACACCCAGCACCGGCAAGGGGGTGACTGCGGCCAGCATGCCCGGCAAATGGGCTGCCCCACCGGCACCCGCCACAATCACCTTGTAGCCGGCTTTCGCAGCATTCTTGCCAAATTCAACCAGTTTTTCGGGCGTGCGGTGAGCTGAAACAACTTCCACATGGAACGGCACCTTGCACGCTTCCAACGCTTCGCAAGCGGCGGACAGGGTATCCCAGTCCGAACGCGAACCCATCACGACGGCGACCAACGGTTTTTGCGGTTTCTTGCTCATAAGCCTAACCCCTGGGTAACCAGCCAATGATATACGGGAATACCGATCAGTACATTCAGCGGGAATGTCAGGCCCAAGGAGGCAAACATCGCCATGCCGATATCCGCCTCAGGAATGGCGTGGCGGATAGCTGCCGGAGCAGCAATATAGGAGGCGCTACCCGCCAACACTGTCAGCAAGACCACTGTACCGGCAGGCAATCCCAAGGTCAGGGCCAGCGCCAGGCCACTGGCCGCCAGCACCGGAGGAGCCAACAAGGCAAACATCACCAGCCGCCATTGATCCTTGCGCCAGGCAGTCATGAATTTGGCCGTGGTTAATCCCATTTCCAGCAGGAACAAGGCCAGCAACGCCTTGAACAGGCCCACGAACAACGGCGCGATAGGCTCGGTCCCTTTCGGCCCATACACAAACCCGATAATCACACCACCGACCAGCAACACCACGCCACGGCTGGTAAAGGCTTCTTTCCACAGCGCGCCCCAATCACCGCCAGTACCGGAAAAACGGCGGAACAGGAAAATACCCGTGATGATCGCAGGCATTTCCAGCAGCACGAGGTAGAGGGTGGTTTGTGGGGACATGGGCAGGCCACGACTTTCAACATAGGCCAAAGCCACAGCAAACGTACCCGCACTGACCGAACCATAATGTGCCGCCACGCTGGCACTATTGGCCACACCCAACCCGACCAGTTTGCGCAACACGGGATAACACACCAGCGGGATGGCAACACCGAGTGCTGACACCATCAACAACTCAGGCACTAATTGCCAACCCAGGTTGCCATGCAAAGCCACACCACCCTTAAGGCCAATGGCAAACATCAGCAGGATGCTCAGCGTGTCATACGTACCTTTGGAGAGGGCAATATCCGAGCGGATCAAGCCCGCGGCCACACCCAAGGCAAACAAGGCAATTGCGATATCAATCATGCAGGAACTCCCGGTTGGACACCGAGAGCCTATTTTGGGGCAAGCGTCATGGCAATACCAGCACCGATCAGTGCTGCATCACCACCCATCGATCGAGATGGCACTGGCGGAAAATAGCATCCAGCTGTGGATTGCAATGCACGACCTGCAATCGCCCCGCTCCTGGCATGTGTCGAACAATGTGCAGCAAGGCAGCAATGCCGGAACTGTCCACATAGCGGGTATCGGCGAGGTCCAGCACAACGGCACCAATCGGCATGCCTGTATGTGCCGAAGCACCCAACAAATGCACAAGATCGATCAGGCACTCATAGTTGAGACAACCCTCCGGCTTGAGCGTCCGGATCATGCTGCACTGCCCTGTGCGCTGGCGATCGTGGATGGTAAGCATCATGACCTCCGGGAGTGTGGCAGCGGCGCTGCCTGACTAGAGCATAGTCACTACCCGGTAAAACGCATGGAAAATCGCCTGCTTTGTGATTGCAATCACAGTGCTGGTGATGGCGCCGGCCGACGCACGATTTGCTCTTTCATGTTGCTGGCAATGTGACCAGCGATCTGCAAGGCCCGGTCCGCATAAGGGCCGGAAAAATGATTCGCCAATGTCTCACGAAAGAACGCCAGCCAGCGATCAAACGCCCTGTCGGTCAGTGCCTGCTTGGCGTGCAAGGCACGGTGGATGTTCATGGTATGCCGGTGATACGCATTTTCCTTGAGCAACAGTTTTTCCCAGTACGCCTGGATATGCCCCAGGTGCACCCGCACGTCGATACCCGCCACCTCAAGAAAAACGGGCGCCAACTCCGGGTCATTGAGCAAGCGCTCATAAAAAAGCTGGAGGAACTGCTGGATATGGGCTGGGGAATCCAGGTCAGGCAATGTTGCTGGCGAATCAGCTGCGTTTCTTGCTTTTGACATGTTTCATCAGGCGCCGACGCTTGTCTTGCTGTCGGGCGGTCAATGCATTTTTCTTGCCTTCATACGGATTCTCCCCCGTACGGAACTGCAGCAATATTGGCGCCCCGCGCAAACGCAGCACCGTACGGAAGGTTTTTTCGAGATAACGCTTGTAGTTGGCCGGCACATGATCGGTCTGGTTACCATGGATCACGATGCGCAAAGGACTCACCCCACCCTGGTGGGCATAACGTAATTTGATCCGCCGCCCTTGCACAGCCGGCGGTGCGTAATGGGCAACCGCATCTTCGAGGATGCGTGTTAGCTTAGGCGTGGACAAACTGACCGTCGTCGAGGCATACGCCTTATCAATGGAACGATACAAATGCCCCACGCCGGTACCGTGCAATGCCGAGATGTAATGCACATCCACGTAATCGAGGAACTGCAACCGGCGATCCATTTCCGATTTGGCGTGCTGTTTCTGGTCCACGGACAGGCCATCCCACTTGTTCAAGGCCATCACCAGGCCTTTACCACTGTCGAGCACCTGCCCCATCAAGTGCATGTCCTGATCGACCAGGCCTTCGCTGGCATCAATCAACAACACCACCACATGGGCATCGTCAAT
>SBFY01000015.1 GCA_006227085.1 Gammaproteobacteria bacterium | reverse complement strand
GTCATGCAGGTGATGGTGTTTTCGGTGGCGATGGCGATGGTAGGGACATTGGCCATTGTGAGAAATCACTTGCTGTCAGAGTGGCAAACGCAGTTGCCACCAGAGACGCCTAATTATTTCCTCATCAATATCGCACCGCATGAGCAAGGGCCGATCAAGGATTTCCTCGCAGCGCAGGGTATCGAAACCGCTGGTTTATATCCGATGATCCGTGGCCGCCTGACGGCAGTGAATGGTCATGATCCAGTGCAATCCGCTCCGGAAGGCAAGGAAGAAGAGGCGGGATGGAGTATCGATCGCGAATTGAACCTGAGCTGGTCGGAATCTTTTCCTGCGGACAATGAATTGTTGTCAGGGCAATGGTGGCAGCCAGAAGATTGGCATCAAGGCAGTGTGTCGGTGGAGGAGAGTATTGCCCGCCGGCTGGGTCTCCAGTTGGGGGATCGTGTGCAGTTCAATATTGCCGGTAGCCTGCTGGAAGCAGAAGTTAAAAGTATTCGCAAACTGGATTGGGAAACGATGCGGCCCAATTTCTTTTTCCTGTTTTCACCGGGCGTGATTGATCGTTACCCGGCAACCTGGATGACCAGTTTTCATGTGCCACCACAGGAATCGCAGGTCATCACGGAGTTGGGGAGGCAATACCCCACCGTATCGATCATTGATATTGGCCGCATGATTGCCCAGGTGCGCACGGTGATTGATCAGGTCAGTCTTGCCATGCAGGCGGTGTTCGGAATGATGCTGGTTTCGGGTGCCCTGGTGTTGTTAGCCGTATTGCAGTCAGGGCTGGATCATCGGCGCTGGGAAATCGCGCTATTGAAATCCCTGGGGGCATCGCCATCGCGTGTGCGCAAAAGTGTTTGGCTTGAGTTCGCCCTGGCCGGTGCGGTAGCAGGGTTGCTGGCCGCAGCCACGGCAGAGCTGGTGGCTTGGCAGGTGGCTACGCGTGCACTCAATATTGCACCGGCCTGGCATCCGGATGTCTGGTTGGTATTGCCGGTCCTTGGCGCGCTTTTGTTGTCGGGATTGGGGTACTGGCGGGTGCGTCCGGTTCTCTCCGTGCCGCCAGCGCGTATACTGACGGCTGGCGATGGGAGTGCATGAAGCAGGAGAAAAACCGGATGGATTTGCAGCTCAAGGGTCGCGTGATACTGGTGGCAGGCAGTAGCCGTGGTTTGGGCTATGCCATCGCTAGCCAATTGGCGGCAGAAGGTGCCATCCCGGTACTGGGTGCGCGTGATGCGCAGGCCGTGGCTGATGCGGCCCAGCGCATTACAGCTGACACGGGAGCACCGTGTTTGCATGCGCCGCTGGATGTGACGGATGAAACCAGCATTGCACGCTGGGTTGCCACCGGCCAATCCCATCATGGCCGTATTGACGGGTTGGTCGTGAATGCGGGTGGCCCACCAGCGGGCAGGTTTGATGACTTCGGGGATTCAGCCTGGCAGGCTGCTTTTGAATTGACGTTGATGAGTGCTGTGCGCATGGTGCGTAGTGTCTTGCCGTTTATGCGCCAGCAACACAGCGGCTCCATCCTGATGCTGACATCGGCATCAATCAAGGAGCCTATTGACCATTTATTGTTATCCAATGTGATGCGGGCAGGGGTGTCCGGGTTAGCCAAAAGCTTGTCGCGGCAATTGGCGCCAGAAGGTATCCGTGTCAATAACCTGGTGCCCGGTTTGATTGCAACCAGCCGCATGGATTATTTGGATGCCATGGCAGGTAAGGCAGCAGGGCGAACGGCTGATGAACAGCGCGCTGATAATGCCTCCAGGATCCCGCTTGGACGCTATGGTGAACCGGCTGAGTTTGCACGCGCAGCAGTGTTCTTGTTGTCCGATGCAGCCAGTTACATGACGGGTGCCACTGTCGTTGTTGATGGCGGGACGTTACGCTCCGTATGAAAGCTGCTTCGTGAGAGTGGGGAACCAACTGTGTGGCGGATCCTGTGTTACAGGGGGCCATAGAACTCAAACCAATTACCATCCGGATCTTCGGCAAAAGCAAAGCCGAAGCCATCGAAAATTTCGGTTGGCGGTACGGGGACGGGATGTCCCGCTTCCTCAATGGCCTGCAAGGTAGCCCGTAAATTGTTGACACCAATGGAAGCATAGCGGTAGCCGGTAGCAGCACCATGGCCGCCGCCAGGATTGGCATTGCTGGGTGCTTTTTCCATCACAACCAGCTTGAGTACGTTGTCACCCAGTGCCAGCCGGTGCATGTAGCCTCCGGGGAAGTCCATCTTTTGCTGATAAGGCAGCCCAAGGGTATCGCGATAAAATGCCAACATACGATCCGGATTATTGGTAACGATGCCGATTTCAACAGCAGGTGATAGCAGGGAAAGTGTCATGGTGTGGTCCTTGTTGTCATGGATGTTTTTTGCTTAAACGCCAAATTTTTCACAGTATCGCGAAAAGCGGTTCGCAATATCGTCTTTGCTCATCCCGAAATCATCCATGTTGTAGCGATGTTTTCCGAATTTGCCTTGTGGGTTAGCGCGCAGGTAGCTTTTCATGCGCTGGTAGGCGATGCCAGTCAGCTCTATGCCAAAATAATTGTAAATACGTTGGATCATGGCGAGTGGATCTGCGACAAAATCCCGGTAATCCATGTCAAAGAACCGCTCCGGTTCACCCTGGTGTTTATCACGCGCGATCATGGCGCGTGACAGGTGTTCTTGCCAAAGATCCAGTACTTGTCTGCCGATCCGTTTGGCATCCAGTTGGTCACTGTATAAACCACGGAATGTCCAGGTCAAGCTGGCGAGTGATGGCATCACTTCAGCGGGAGTGCGATGTGTATGGATGATGCGGGCATCTGGATAGACGGTAAGGATGGCGTCCAGCGTGGCGAGATTGCCCGGTGATTTTAATACCCAACGGGTGGCTGCGTGACCCGATTGCAGGTGCTGCAGGAATGTCTTGTGGAATGTGTACGGTCGTATCCAGCATTGCTGGTCAATCCATTGCTGGTATTCCGGCACATCAAACAAGGTGAAAAACTGCACGCTCATGCCATCCATGCCGGTGATGGCGACACATTCCTGTGGCAAGTTGGCAGCCATTTCGTGGATGGCAAATAATTCCGGCGACAGTTTCCGGAGCTGGTCAAATTGCTTCTGGGCCTGCTGGATGCGTGGGTCTGTGTAATACGTTGCTGTCGTGGCTGGTGGGCAAGGCGAATCCACCTCCCATGCCAGCGGTGTCCGGTTGCTGGGGTCTTGTGCCATCAGGTTGAACAGTAATGTGGTACCGGTACGTGGCAGCCCGATGATGAATACGGGCTTGCTAATCACTTGCGACGCGACTTCCGGATGATGCTTGCGCCACGCTGCCAATTGCAGTCGCCGAACCATGTCAGCCACCAATTGCTGCCTGGCCATGATGCGGCCCATGGGGTGGAGGGCTGCATGCTGGTCGATATCATGTGTCAGACGTGAAATGGCCTCGAGGAAGGCGTTATCACCAAAATCCACAAAACGTGCTTGTCGTGTCGCGGCTTTGGCCAGGTCATTGCACGCCAGGCTTGGCCAGTGGCTAAAACGCCGGGCGATGCCATTAAACAGCGCTATGGGTAGGGGTCTTGATGGCGTTTCAATAGGCATGGGCAATTGTCCTTTAAGGCTGTTGGGCCGCCAGCATGCCAAGCAGGCTGGATTTTAAAGCAGTGCCATGTGTGTGCAGGGACTCCAGTGGCCAGGCGTCGTCGCAGATACCCCGTTCGATTTCAGCAAGGCCTTGCAGCAGGCAGTGAAATGCCAGTGCATGGACAAAGCCGGGATGGGGGGTGGAGAGTTGTGCCGCGATGGCTTGCAAGGTTGCCAGCAACGAGTTTTGCCAGCGGCTGTTATCGGGTTGGTGAGGGGTTGTGATCGCGCCAGCCACATCCAGCCGTGCCAGGCAGCGTGCCCAGTAGCACTCCGGGCTTTGGGCCAAGCTGGTTTTCAGCTCCATCAGGAATGGGTCGACAAGGCGGTCGACCAGCTCGGCCAGTGAGGCACCGGTTTCGATGCGGTTGCCATACTGGCGATCCCTGAGCCGGTTGATGGGGCGAAGCCTCCAGCTAACCAGTTGATTTATAAATGGTTCCTTTCCGCCAAAGTGGTAGTGCAAGGCAGCCGTGTTTTTCTGGCCAGCTTGCTTGGCGACCTCCCGCAGGGAAATGGCCTCTGGCCCTTGACGGGCAATCAAGGGCTCTGCGGCAGCCAGTATCTTAGAGGGTGTATCCATAAACGAATTAAAGCATATAAATTAATTAAATCAAATGAATTGTAAAGGTGATTTATTGGCTCTGCAAGTGACGCTTAACTATCTGTTTTGTAGGGGAATTTTAAAAGGCTGGATATGTTAGGGTATGTAAGCAGTGGGCTCAGGGGGCAATATGCAGTTGGAAATGTCGCGGGTTGTGGATATCGAGGTGACTAATCGCTGTAATGCGACGTGCTCCTTTTGCCCAAGGGAGAAAACCCCCAAACAAGGCTTCATGGACTTCGAAGTATTTTGCAAGGCGGTCGAACGAATCCAGGAGTTTGATCCGAATACCAAGGTTTTCCTGACCGGGCTGGGAGAGCCCATGTTGCATCCGCGGTTCCTGGATTGCGTTAAACACCTGCGTGCAAATGGATTGCGCCCCGCATTCACGACGAATGCATCCCGCCTGTTCCGTGAATCGTCACGGGATTTGCTGGATGCCGGCTTGAAGCATATCGATATCAGTATCAGCGACCTCGGCGATGATTACCGCAAGGTTTACAACCTGGATTATGAGGTGACGCGTCGTAATATCGCCGATTTCATGGAGCTCAACGATGGCCGCTGTTTTGTCCAGGTGACGATTGTCAAGCATGCGGGTAACAAGGATGCAATTGATGACATGATGGATTATTGGCGGTCGGTTGGGGTTGACTACGTCAGGGCTATCCGTGAGATCAATCGTGGTGGTTCGTGTAGTCGCGAATACTATTTCCAAGGTGGTGAGCAATACAAGAATGAAGCCCGCGAGGTGCTGGAAAAAGCAGGATTATCAACGATGTGTTACTTGCCATTTTCCAGTATTTTTATAGGTTGGAATGGCAATTACTATTTGTGCTGCATGGATTGGGAGAAAACAGTGCCGGTTGGTAACGTCATCGAGCACTCCATCCAGCAAGCTGATGAGTTGAAGTGGGAGTTCCTGCAATCACCCAGTGCTATTTGTAATGCATGCAGCGTTAATCCTGTTAATGACATATGCGAGGCAATGCATGAAGTGGACAGGGGTGAGAGAGGTAAGTTCGGCGTTGCAAATCGCATCAAATCATTGCACGCCAGCGAGCATGGCGAGTTCTCACGAGCAATGGCGAAAGCGATGCGCGGTGGACGTCCTGACGCTGCTGGCAAGAAGTGAAAAAATAATATGCGAGGTGTGATTCTGGATTTTGCCAGCTTGGGAGCATCTGATCTCGATTTATCCAAGCTGGATGCCACTGTCGATCGGTGGGATCGATATGATGCTACTTCGGAAGCCGATATCGATGATCGCCTTGCTTCAGCAGAGATTGTCCTGACCAATAAAGTGGTGATTGGGCGTGAGCATTTTGAGTCGCATCCCGCGATCCGCCTCGTGGTTATTATGGCGACTGGTACAAATAATGTTGATTTAACGGCTGCCCGTAATCATGGGATCCCTGTCTGTAATGTTTCCGGGTATTCAACATATTCTGTGGTTCAGTACACGTTTGCTTGCATGCTGGCTTTGCGGACTTGCTTGCTATCTTATAGAGACGCTGTCCAGCAGGGAAAGTGGCAGGAAAGCCAGTTTTTCAGTTTCCTTGGGTTTCCGATTGATGAGTTGCATGGTGCTACGTTGGGTATCGTAGGTTTCGGTGCAATTGGTCAGGCTGTGGCAGCCGTTGCGGAAGCATTTGGCATGAAAGTGGTTGTTGCCGAAAGCCTTGTGGGAAAGGCTGGCAGCAATCGTAGGCCTCTGGCGGAGGTGCTACGCTGCTGTGATGTGCTTTCGTTGCATTGCCCATTGACCAAAGAGACACGCAGCTTGATTGGATCGCAGGAATTGGCTTGCATGAAACCAACTGCTGTCCTGATTAACGCAGCAAGGGGTGGCGTGGTTGATGAAAGGGCGCTGGCGGATGCTTTGCGAAACGGTGTAATAGCAGGTGCTGCGGTTGATGTATTAACCCAGGAGCCGCCGTCTTGCGATCATCCATTGTTGTCAAGGGACATCCCTAATCTTATCTTGACGCCCCATATTGGCTGGGCCAGCAAGCAGGCTCGTCAGCGACTTGTGGACTCGATGGCCCATATTATTGAAAGCTACAAAGCAGGCGTACTCATCAATTGTGTCAATGAATTATAAGGAAAGGAATCCTGTGTTTAGCCTTCCTTTTGCACATTTTCCGCCTGGGGGCCTTTTTCTGTATCGCTAATAATAAAAGAAACCTGTTCGCCTTCGCGCAGAATCCGGTGGCCGCTACTGATGATGCTGCGATAGTGGACAAAAATCTCCTCACCGTTTTCGCATTGGATAAAACCAAATCCTTTCTTGGTGTTAAACCATTTTACTTTCCCGGATTTACGATCACCTTGTAATGGATGCTTGGCTTCATCAAGTGCTTTGCCATTATTTTTCGCTTGCAGGGCATAGGCTCCGGTTGCCATTATCCCGCTGAGCAAGCCGGCAAGGGTGTGCCATGAGGAAAAGCTAAACGACAAGGTGCTGTAGTGGGTCATTCCTTCCGCAAGGCCCGTCAATAGCGCTGCGCTTATCAATGCAACCAAGCTGGCAATCAAAAATGGCATGGTGTTTTCCTGTTATGTTAGTGCTGGTTTTATGAATTTTTCCACAAGGTCATGTGCATTTTTTCGCGACTTCCCTCGGGTTGTTGTGGGCTGAAATAATACAGCGCTATCGATTTCCTTGAGTTTCCTGCTGGGCATCCTAGCGGGTGAGGGTGACCGTGGAATGAATGCGAGGAAGTGGAAAAAATAACTGCCCTGCCCGCAATAGGTGATATGGATTTTACTTGGTGCGTTCCTGTGTTATCCCAGAGTTCCAGGTTTCCTCCCCATTCTGCCTGCCAATCCTGGTTAAGGTAAATGAGTAAGTTCAGCCGCCTATACAAGTAAAAGTTTGGGTGGACATTAAAGTCAGCATGGACTTTCAGGTATCCGCCAGGCAAGGTTTCATGTATCCCGCCACCTAGCATGTGGGGATCTGGAAGCAAAGGTGATATTCCTGTAAGGGTTTCAAGTAGGCTGATAAAATCTGCGGACCTCAATTCAGCGTAAAGTTTGCGTATCACCGGCTTGACTTTTAGTTCCATGGCAACCCATCGCTTTTTTATCTGCGTGGGTTTTCCAGAGTGTCTCCCATAGTCCTGGTGTGAGCTACTGTTTTCTTTAACGACAGGGAAGTTTTCAAGAATTTCCCTGACAGATTCCTTGGAGATGAATTCGTCAATCGCAATATGAGGAAATGGCGTTGCTTGATGATAGTCCTGAATGCTATTCGAGAAAATCGTCTGTAGTTTTGTGTAATTAATCATGGCTCTCGTATTTTTACTTTTCCATGTTCTATAGCGCTATTGTAGCAGTAGTAGATTATCAATATGTATGTTGCATAACCTTCTTTGCTATCCAGTGTTTCTGGGATTTCAAGGTTTTGTTCGGTGAGTATAAGCGCGCTTGCTGTGGTTTCGGTTTTTTTCGGGTTTCCCGATTCTGGCACAGGAACGATGCAAAACAGTTTTGGTGTTAATTGGGTCGCAGTGGATTGGTTGGTTGCAGCGTGAATTGCTTTTTGTATTTCCGAAATTTTACCAATAGTGCCCTGTTCGTGTAATGGGTCAATAATAAGGTTTGGTATGGATGTGAGGTTTTCAATAGCCCGGATAGTGGTGCTGGAGCCGGCTTCGAGTAATAGTTGGCGAAAATCCTTGTCTATATCCATGTAGGGCAGCAATGGCATTTTGC
>SBFY01000002.1 GCA_006227085.1 Gammaproteobacteria bacterium | reverse complement strand
TATGCGCTGATATGCAAGCGGCTCCGGCATCGCCGGGAAAGTTTTTTGGTAATGCCCGCAGGAAGCCGGTTTTGGCCGATCATGAGGCTGTTAGTGACAGTAAATTTCGTTTCATTGATTTCCATATTAATTCTCCTGCTGCAAGAGAGGCCATTTTCTCGCCAGCCATCCGGAATTTTCTCCATCAAGTGTATGAGGCTCCGGTCTTGGCATTCCAGAGCTTGTTGTTTCGTGTTGGCTCTCAGCAGAGAATGCACCAAGATACCGCTTATGTAGTTATTTCCAAGCCCTACAAGCTTACAGCTACCTGGATTGCGCTGGAGGACATTGCGGTAGGGAGTGGTGAATTGCAATATATCCCAGGGAGCCACCGCTTTCCGGACTTTTTGTTTGGCGGCCGACACAAGGCATGGGTTAAAGCAAGGGATGGTTTTGAAGCAAACGATGCATATATTGATGCGTTATACCAAATGGCAGAATCCCAGGGCTTGCCGGTGGAAAGCTTTATAGCAAGGAAGGGGGATGTTTTGGTCTGGGCGGCTGACTTGGCCCATGGTGGTAGCCCGATTACTGATCCGTACGCGACACGAAAAAGCCTGGTAACACATTATTGCCCGCAGGGTGTTCTGCCTGGGTATGGTCTGGCCTCACCAAAGAAGCATATCGAAGTGATGTGCGATGATGGTTGTTTTGTTTCAAGCAAGAATTACGATTTGTCGCAATATGATGGCAAGTCAATGCTGGATGTCATTAACTCTTTTTGATGGTGTCTGCCTGATGTATTTCGCGTGGCTGTGGTCTTGAGTGCCTAACGGTCATTGCCGGGGGGCGGTGTCTGCGCCCCGGATGCGTCCCCACAGGCGTTTCATCCACTGGATAATTTCCTTTCCAAGCAACGGTAAGCATAGCCACCAACTGATTTGCGATGCGAGATACAGGCTAGCCGCCAAACCGGTTTTTTCAGCGGTGCTGTAGCTGGTAAATGGAACGGCGAAGACCAACAGGAAGGTGATGCTGGAAATGCTAAACAGTAACCAGCCCAGTATTTTCCGGAAGGATGGCATCAATCAATGCCCAGTTGATCCCACAGGGCGTCCACGCGCTGTTTGACCGCTGCATCCATGTCGATCGGTGTGCCCCATTCGCGTGTGGTTTCGCCGGGCCACTTGTGGGTGGCATCAAAGCCGATCTTGGAGCCGAGACCGGATACCGGCGAGGCGAAATCCAGGTAATCAATCGGTGTGTTTTCGATGATGACGGTGTCGCGTGCCGGATCCATGCGCGTGGTCATGGCCCAGATCACATCCTGCCAGTTGCGCGCATCGACATCGTCATCGGTGACGATGACAAATTTCGTGTACATGAACTGGCGCAGGAAACTCCATACGCCCATCATCACGCGTTTGGCATGGCCGGCGTATTGTTTCTTCATGGTGACAACGGCCAGCCGGTATGAGCAGCCTTCCGGTGGCAAATAGAAATCCTCGATTTCCGGAAATTGCTTTTTCAGGATTGGCACAAACACTTCATTGAGTGCGAGACCTAACACGGCCGGCTCGTCGGGCGGTCGGCCTGTGTAGGTGCTGTGGTAAATTGGTGCTTCCCGATGCGTGATCGCTTCGACTGTGAATACCGGGAAACGCTCGACTTCGTTGTAGTAGCCGGTGTGGTCCCCGAACGGACCTTCATCGGCCATCTCGCCGGGATAAATGTGGCCTTCCAGGATGATTTCTGCTGATGCAGGCACGTCAAGATCATTGGTGAGCGACTTGATCACATCGGTTTTATCGCCACGCAATAAACCGGCAAACGCGTATTCGGAAATGCTGTCGGGAACCGGCGTGACCGCCGCGAGGATGGTGGCTGGGTCTGCGCCGAGTGCCACCGATACCGGGAACGGTTTGCCAGGGTTGGCTTTCTGGAACGCCTGGAAATCGAGCGCGCCACCACGATGCGCCAGCCAGCGCATGATGAGTTTGTTCTTGCCGATCACCTGCATGCGATAAATGCCGAGGTTTTGCCGGTCTTGTGTGGGGCCCTGTGTGATCACCAATGGCCAGGTGATGAGGGGGCCGGCGTCACCCGGCCAGCAGGTCTGGATCGGGAACTTGCCAAGATCGACGGCATCGCCGCGGAACTGGTGTACCTGGCAAGGGGCATTACGAACGCGATTGGGTGCCATGTTCAGCACTTGCTTGAAGATCGGGAGTTTTTCCCAGGCGTCTTTCAGGCCTTTCGGTGGATCCGGTTGGCGCAGGAAAGCCAGCAGTTCGCCGACTTCGCGTAATTTCGCGAGGGAATCCTGTCCCATGCCCAATGCCACCCGTTCCGGCGTGCCAAACAGGTTGGCCAGTACCGGCATGTTGAAACCTTTCGGGTGTTCAAACAGTAGCGCAGGGCCGCCGCGTTTCAGCGTGCGGTCGCTGATCTCGGTGATTTCCAGCCTGGGATCAACCGGCACCGTGATCCGGCGCAGCTGCCCCTGCTTTTCCAGATGGGCAATAAAGTCGCGCAGGTCACGGTAGTGCATGACTTACTTCCGCTTCATGGACTGGAAGAATTCGTCATTGGTCTTGGTTTCTTTCAGCTTGTCGAGCAGGAATTCGATGGCAGGGCTGTCTTCCATCCCGTGCAGGATCTTGCGAAGGATCCACATGCGCTGCAATTCGTCTTCGCTGGTCAGCAAATCCTCGCGGCGGGTGCCGGAGCGACGGATGTTGATGGCCGGGTACACGCGCTTCTCGGCAATCTTGCGATCGAGATGCAGTTCCATGTTGCC
>SBFY01000110.1 GCA_006227085.1 Gammaproteobacteria bacterium | reverse complement strand
GTGATAAATCCCTTGATGAGCTCTGCATCAGCACCGGTATAAATGGTCGTTACCGTGACAACGTCATTACTGATCTCCGGATACTGTCGCACCTGGAGGATATCGAATGCTTTCAGGCCAACCAGCAACAAGGTCAGGCTGATAACGGTTGCCAGCACCGGTCGGCGAATGAACAGGTCAGTAAAATGCATGATCACTGTCCTTTCAGGTCGACCGTGTTGTCGATGACAACGATCGAACCATTGGACAGCTTGATTTGTCCTGCCACCACCACTTGCTCGCCAGCCACCAATCCGGAGTTAATTGCCACGCGGCCGTCCTTGCGAACACCCGGTTGCACATACTTCCGCTCCACGCTGTAACGTCCCTCGCCGGAGCCTGGTGCTTCATGCAAGACAAATACGGAATTGCCATAGAGATTGTATGTGATGGCTGTCTGGGGAACGGTGACGACCGGGACGTTCTCTTCCAGGACCACATCAATGCTCGCAAACATACCCGGCAACAATTCGCCTTCAAACGGCTTGACTGTGGCCCGCACGAGAATGCTGCGGGTATTGTCATCCACCTTGACGTTAATCGCGGTAATTTCTGCAGGAAATTTACGATCGGGATAACTGTCCGTTGTAAACACCACGGGTTCCCCCAAACGTAATTCATGGAAGTATCGTTCAGGCAAGAAAAATTCCAGGTACAGGGCATCCGATGACTGGAATGTCACCAGTGGGTCACCATCACTGACATACTGGCCAACCTTCACCAACGGTACGCCCACCCGGCCATCAAATGGCGCACGCAGGTGCATCTTGTCGATGATAGCCCTGGTGCGCTCCACTTGGGCCTGCGCATCCTTGAAACGCGCTTCCATGGTGTCGAAATCCGTTTTTGAAATCGCACGGCTCTGCAGCAAACGCTTGTCGCGCTCATAGGTAATGGTGGCTAATTGCAGCTGCGCTTCAAAGCTCTTCAGGTTAGCCTGTTCAACGCGATCATCCAGCTCGATCAGCATGCTGCCAACCGGCAAGGTATCGCCTGCCTTGAAATAGATCGACCGCACGACCCCTTTGACTTCGGCACTCAAGTCCGCGCCCTGCTCGGCTTGCAATGTGCCAACGGCACTGACCGTGCGACCCCATGATTCCTGCCTGGCCGGCTCTGCCGACACCGTGACCGGTGGCCGCACATACGACGCCATGGCCTTGCCAACGAACACCTTCTTGGCTGTGATGAAGCCGAAAATCAGCCCAAACAGTACCAACAAGGCCACGAGCATCCGCAGCATAGACTTATTCATCAGGTACCCCCTCTGGCAAGGGGGTTATTGTAGACGCAAGGCATCCCTGCCGCGATTACCAGTTGATTACAGATTGTCCTTTACCCACGCCAATACATCATCGTGGTGGGTTTTGGTGTTGACCTTGTCCATGATGTGCTTGAGCCGGCCATCCTTGCCGACAATGAAACTGGAACGCAGGATGCCGTCAAACTCGCGACCCATGAATTTCTTGGGGCCCCAGGCGCCGTATTTATCCGCCACGGCATGGTCTTCATCCGACAACAGGGTGAAATCAAGCTTTTCCTTGTCGGCAAATTTCTGCAATCGCGCCACAGGGTCCGGACTTATCCCCAGCACCTCAATACCGGCCTTGGCGTAGGCCTTGCTGGCATCGCGGAGACTACACGCCTGGACCGTGCAGCCAGGCGTCATGGCCTTGGGGTAAAAATAGACCAGCACCGTTTTCTTGCCCTTGAAATCCTTCAGTGAAACCGTATTGCCTTGGGCATCCTTCAGGCTAAACGCCGGTGCCATATTGCCAACTTTGGGGTGAGCCATCCCTACCTCCTTTCCTATCGTCTATCGGATGAACTGGGCTATTATAAAGCCATGAGCCACAACGACTTACCTCTTGCTGAACGCGTCCGTGACCTGTGCCAGGCGGGGTATACCCTACTGGACAGCAACCAGCCGGAAGCGGCATTGAGGCAGTTCTACCAAGCCTGGACACTCATCCCTGCCCCGCAGGCGGATCACGAGGAGAGTGGCTGGGTATTAACAGCCATCGGTGATGCCTACCTGTCCAGCCAGAAATATCCCTTGGCGATTGAAGCCTTGCGTTCTGCGAGTTGCTGCCACAAGGCTACGCAGAATCCGCTGATCCGGTTCAAATTGGGGCAAGCCCTGTATGAACAAGGCGAAACAGACAAGGCCGGTATCGAATTGGCCAAGGCGCTGGAAACCGGTGGCGACAGGATTTTTGATGGCCAACCCCGTAAATACCTGACCCTTGCCAAACTCAGGGCCCGCCAAGGCTACTGAGCAGCCTTAGCCAGCCCGTCGGCCGCCAGCAGCACGGAACGGGAATAGCCCGGTTTGCCGGTCCTCGAAATAGCGTTCCAGGGTGCGCCGGACAATCGGGAAGGCCAGTTCATCCCACGGGATATCGGCCTCGGCAAACAACTGCGCGTCCAGCGATTCAACACCCGCTGCAAAACGCGGGCCCCGCAAGTCCCCTTTGTAGAACAGATAGATCTGGCTGATATGCGGCAAGTCGTACAGGCAATAGGGCTGCGGGTTATCCACTTCGGCGCAGGCTTCTTCCCAGGTTTCGCGCAAGGCGCCTTCCAGGGTGGTTTCTTCCAATTCGAGAAAACCGGCTGGCAAGGTCCAGAAACCATGACGCGGTTCAATCGCACGGCGACATAGCAGGACCTTGTCTTCCCATACCGGCAAGCAACCCACCACCATTTTCGGGTTCTGGTAATGGATGACGTCACAGCTGCCGCACACATGACGTTCACGGTTGTCGCCTTCGGGAATCCGCAGCGTGATACTGCCCCCACAGGAAGAACAGAACTTCATGGACTTAACCGGGCGTCGAGTTACTTGAGTTCGCGATAGCGGCCACCAAAGAAGACCAGCGGCTTGCGATCCGGCAAACAATGCATTTCTTCGACAGCGCCCACCAGGATGATGTGGTCACCGCCATCGTGGCGATCCGTCATGCGGCATTCAAAACTGGCCATGCAACCTTTCAGCACAGGCACGCCCGAGCGGCCGATGCGGTAATCGCCTGCCTTCAACTCATGCTCACCTTTCTTGGCAAAGGCATTGGAGACGGCCACCTGATCATGCTGCAACACATTGACCGCATAGTGTGTGGCCGATTCAAACCATGCCGCGCATTCAGAGTTTTTCTGCAAGCTCCAGAGCACCAGCGGTGGATCCAGCGACAAAGCGGAGAAGGAGTTCACCGTCATGCCAAAAGGCTTGCCACCCTTCGGCTGGGCCGTGATCACAGTCACGCCCGTGGCAAATTGACCCAAGGCATTGCGCAGCGCGCGGCTATCAATCGTCATTTCGTTTCTCCTGTCCAGGTAATTCGCCTGCATGGTCCCAATGCCGGCGCGCATGATCATCACTGTCACGTGGGCTGACCCAATGGGCACCCCCGTCACGATATTCCTTTTTCCAGAACGGCGCGTCTGTTTTCAGGCAGTCCATTATAAAGCGGCAGGCATCAAAAGCAGCCCCACGGTGACGGCTGGCCGTCGCCACAAACACGATGGATTCACCGGGCAGGATGCGCCCCACCCGGTGGCAGACCATGGCTGCCTGCAGGGGCCAACGCCGGCCGGCCTGCTCGAGAATATTGCCCAGTGCGGCTTCGGTCATGCCTGCATAATGCTCAAGCTCGAGGGCCTGCACGCCACTCCCTTCACCCTGCTCACTGACCACACCGGTAAAAGTGGCGATCGCCCCGATATCCCCCACCACCGACCGCAGCCTGTCCTGCAAGGCGGCTTCATTCACTGGCGCAGTACTAACGACCACTTCCCGCCACATGATCACCCCCCGGTCACTGGCGGGAAAAAAGCCAGCTCATCGCCATCCCGGACCATGGTATCGCGCGCGCACATGACCTGGTTCAAGGCACAGCGGATATCCGTTTGCTGCAGGACTTGCCACGATGGTCCACGCTCAGCCACCCATCGATTCACCAATGCTTCGATGGTTTCACCATCACTCTCGACAAGGAGCTGCGGGCAACCCAATTGCTCACGCACGCGGGCAAAAAACAACACTGTGATTGCCATTAATCGCGCCGCCAATCACCGCTGGCACCGCCGGTTTTTTCCAGCAGCTGCACAGCATGAATCACCATGCCACGATCGACTGCCTTGCACATGTCATAGATGGTCAAGGCTGCCACCGATGCGGCTGTCAGGGCTTCCATTTCGACACCCGTCTTGCCATCGAGCACACAGCGGGTACGAATCACGACATTGGATGAGGGCTCATCCAAACGGATATCCACATCAATCCTGGATAACATCAATGGATGACAGAGGGGGATCAAATCAGCGCAGCGTTTGGCTGCCTGGATGCCTGCAATGCGCGCTGCCGCCAACACATCGCCTTTCTTCATACCATTACTGGCAATCAATGCCAGGGTTGCCGGCTGCACCTGCACACGGGCTTCAGCAATCGCTTCACGACGTGTTACCGCCTTGTTGCCCACATCCACCATGCTGACAGCACCCTGCTCATCGACATGCGTCAAACGGCTCATCACTCTCTCCTGCCAAACGCGGCCATGGCCGCATGGTACACGGCTGCCAGTGTGCGCCTGCAGCAAGGCTTTTTCAAACCATCAGGTTCTTTATCAAACCATCAGGTTGATGTTATCAGGCCGGTGGTCGCCGGTGGCGCGACCAGGCAAATCACTGGCAATCGAGCGATAGCGGTACACATTGCCATCACCGCGTTCCCGGGCGATGCGCTGGCGCTTCATCAACAAATGCAGGTGGGACAGGCATTCACCAATGGCCATGGTGATCACACCTTCATTTAACTCGCGACCAAACATTACGGGTAACAATTCCAGCACACCTTTCGGCTCCACACACACCTCTTCCAAGGCCAGCATGCGTTCCTCATGGTGATCCAGCAATTGCTGCAAGCGCAGGTGCAAGCCGGTAAATGGCCGATTATGCGCCGGGCAGACCAGGGTATCTGCCGGCAACTGCATGAACCGGTGATGCGATGCCAACCAGGCTTCCAGTGGATTGGCTTCGGGCTCAGTGGCCATCACACTGACATTGGATGTGATGCCGGCAATCACCTGGTCACCGGACAACAGCACACCCAATGCTTCGTTATACAGGCATGCATGTTCTGGCGAATGACCACTGCCCATCATCACCCGCCAGTTATGCTTGCCGAGCGACAACTGTTCACCATCCTGCAAGCGCTGGTATGAACCCGGCATCGGCGACATCATCGCGCCGAATCCACGCATGCGGCGCTTGAGGGTATCGATGAACGCCTCATCCATACCAATGCTGTGAAAGAAATCCTTGGTGGCCCATGACACTTCGGCGGGCGGAACACTGTAACAGCGTGCCGCGAAATACTCGGCCTGGCTCATCATCAAGGGCGCCTTGAACCGTTCGCATAACCACCCCGCCAATCCCACATGATCGGGATGCATATGCGTGACGATCACACCCAGTAATGGCTTGCCTTGCATGAATCCGTGAAAGACCTGCTCCCACGCTTCTTTTGTGGCATCCAGTGCCATGCCGGTATCCACGACATACCAACCGTCATCCGCTTCCAGCAAATACAGGTTGATGTGATCCAGTGCCAGTGGCAACGCCATGCGCAGCCAATACACACCGTCTGCTACAGCAATCGGTTGGCCGACAGCAGGCGGATCGGGAAAAGGAAACTGCAGTGAATCAGTCATCATGACGGCCAGCGGCGTCACGTGCTGCGATATACCCAAAGGTCATGGCCGGACCAATGGTCGAACCGGCACCCGGATAACTGTTACCCATCACTGCGCCGGAACAGTTGCCCGTCGCATACAGCCCGGGGATCACCGCACCCGAGGTATCGAGCACGCGCGCACGGGCATCGCATTTCAGTCCACCCTTGGTACCCAGGTCACCCGGATAGATGGTTGTGGCATAGAACGGTGGCTCCAGCAATGGGGCCAGGTTCGGGTTGGGTTTGACCTTGATATCACTGTAATAACGATCCTGCAGGGTTTCGCCGCGATGGAAATCCTCATCAATACCGCTGGTGGCAAAACGGTTGAATCGTGCGACTTCGGTTTCCAATCCTTCCGGATCCACACCAATTTTCCCGGCCAGGTGACGCAAGGTTTCCCCTTTCTGCAGGAACCCGGATTCAAAATACACTGGCGGCACCCGCTCATCAGGCATCATCTTGCCCGGCAAGATCCTTCCATTACCCAAGGTGTATTCGCGGCGGTAACGCGCATCAAACACCATGAAACACGGGATGCTCGGCGCTTGCTGGTCGTTGGCCGCGTACTGTCCTTTCACCACATCCTCATAGGGTGCGGCTTCATTGACAAACCGGCGGCCGGCCTTGTTCACGAAGATGCAGCCCGGCATGGATTTACCAACAATCAATGCCTCGGGACTGCCATCGGGGAGCAGGAATGTGGGTGTCCACCAGGCGCAATGCATGAACTCCAATGCTGCACCCACTGCCTGGCCTGCACGAATGCCATCACCCTGGTCAAACGGGGTGGCATTGGTCCAATCACCGCCAATCGGTGCTTGCTGGTACTGCTGGCGCATCGCTGTGTTGCGGGCAAAACCACCTGCTGCCAGCAAGACTCCCTTGCGAGTCTCAATCCGCACACTTTTTCCTGCACGCTGGATAACAGCACCCACGACGCGACCATTTTCCGTGACCAGTGATTCCAGCCCTGTCTCGCGCCAGAGCGGGACCTTTCGATCCAGCAAGGAAGCCCGCAAGCTGGTGATCAAGGCCTGGCCAAGGGTCATGCGTGCGTCACGCTTGCCCGCCAGCCGGTATGGCACATCCAGGTAATACATCAGCAAGCGCTTGAGGATAATCCGTGTCTGGGCCAGGGAAGACGACATGATGTGATGCGCTTCGATGGCACTGATCATGAAGCGCTTGAGCACGCGCTCACCGGTCGGCGTACGAATGAAATCCTGCTCATCACCGATCGTGCGCAAACTGATCGGCACGGGATCCAGTGAACGCCCTCCGGGTTTGCCGCCAGGCAACTCGGCGTAATAATCGGCGTACTGGGTCGCGGCATTGAATCGCAGGCGTGAATGCTGTTCGAGGTAACGCAGCATTTTCGGGGCGTGATCGACATAGGCTTCCAGTCGGTCACTGGCCACATCGGGACCAACAACCTTGCGCAAATACTGCAAGGCTTCCTCGCGGGAATCATTGATGCCGGCCGCTTTCATCAGGTGGTTATCAGGCACCCAGATCACACCACCTGACATGGCCGTGGTACCACCGAACAGGGCATCTTTTTCAATGACCAGGGCTTCCAGCCCGAGATCGTGTGCCATCAACGCAGCGGTCATGCCACCACCGCCACTGCCGACCACGAGAAAATCGACGGACTGGTCCCAGCTCACCGCGTGCTCCTGCCATCAAGGGGTTATACAAACAGCGTGAACCGTATCGGAGCACCGCCTAAAAGGCAACGGAAAACCCGTGAAGTTACAGAGAATTAACCGCCTCAGGAACCAAACGGGCAATGCTTGCGCATGCGCCATGCCAGCAACATGGGCACCAGCATCCAGGGCAAATTCATGCACAGGTAAAACACGGTATTGGGCGGTGGGTAGTCACCCAGGAAAGTCTGGACGAAGTAATAGAACATATTGGTCACGGCGGAACCGGCAAACAGCAAGGCCCAGGGACGAATCCAGTTACACCCTTTCCACAAGGCATACAGCAATACCAGCGTGAACGGTGCGTGCACCAGCCCATCCAGCAACGTGGCCGCCACCAGGTATGGTGGCAGCGGCACCAGCAAATGGGCCGGCTCGTCACTGACTGCCCAGCCATGCAGCCATTGCAGGGGAATCCACGGACTGTCCGGGCTAACCGGCACACCCAGGCCCTCCGGCAAGCTGAACAACAGGCCATAGAGCATCGCTATCGTGTAGAAGATCACGAAAAACACATCCAGGGGACG
>SBFY01000203.1 GCA_006227085.1 Gammaproteobacteria bacterium | reverse complement strand
TGCCATTCGCCTTTCTGGCCAAGCATGCCGCGTGCGGCACGGCTCAAGCGGCGGATGCGCCACGATAACCAGCTGGCGTACCCCAATAAACCAAAACCGGTGAGTGCCATTGCCAGCAAGGTGATTTTCAACAGGCGACTAAAGGCATGATCAGTCAGCGACAAGTACGGTTCATTGCTTTGCTCGGCCACCACCGCGCCGATCACCTGCCCTTGATGCCTCATCGGTGCAGCAGCACTCAATAACTGGCGCGCCTGCGGGTCATCATTCCGGTACCACTGCCCGCCACTTTGCCCTGCCAGCGCATGGCTGATTTCAGTGCGGGTAAATTGCCCTTCGATACGCTCGGCGGGCAACACTCCTGCACCATTACGCAGGACAGCACGATACACATGCCGCAGCACCCAATGCGCATCACTCACGGTGCCGGTATTGATGCTGCCGCTTTCGGCGAGCTGCCAATGAAAGCGATCAATCACCCGCAGGCGCAAGCCGGGTCGCTGGAAGATCGCCAGCTGCGCAGGCAGCCCTTCCGGCTCACGAATCAACCACGGTGGTGCCATACCGGCGCCCAGGCTCATGTTGCCAATCACCTGCGTGCCTTCGGCATCCTCATCCACCACACGGAAACCCAGGCGACCAAACAGCCCATCAACCGGTAATGAGACCTCGACCCGGTACCCATTCACCGTGTCCTGCCACTGCGCGATGACTTCGGTATCCACCATGCTGTGCTTGCCCCGTTCACGCAGCACATTGATCGCACCCGGCGCACTGCTGGCCAACACCCATTGGCTGCCATCACCACCATGCAACACGATGTGGTCACCATTGGTCGCGGCTGAACGCGAAGGATTGTCATAACGCACATCACCATCGGTCACGTCGAATAACAGGCACAGGCGCTTGCCGCAGGCATTACTGCGCACCGCGACTGCCAAGTCCTGCTCGCCCTGCCAGATGCGCGCAGGCGTGCTTTCCCATTCATTGCCATAACCATCAACAATGACCGCTTCACGGGCAGGCAGGAACACCAGTTGCTGCTGGGCATCTTGCGGCTCGTCCAAACGATTGGGATAGGGATACAGGCGTGACGCATCCACCGACAACGATGCCGCCACAGCTTCCGCGGTGGCCGACAAGGCCTGTGCCTGCCCGGCGCGCAATGCGGATTCCATTTCGCGGACTGTCTGGTAAGCCACCCAGGGCAGGCTGAGCAGCAAGGCACTGACCGCCAATAACTGGTGATGCAGCTTCATGAATGCCCTTTCCAGCGATAACCCATGCCATAGGCTGTTTCGATGGCATCAAAGGCAGGATCGACAGCAGAAAACTTGCGGCGCAAACGCTTGATGTGCGAAGTGATGGTGTTGTCATCCAGCACCACATTGGCTGCGTCCATCAGTTGCTGGCGATTTTTCACGTGACCCGGGTGTTTCACCAGGGCATGCAACATCCAGAATTCCGTCACGGTCAACTCAACGGGGCGACCGTGCCACTGCACACTCATGCGATCAGCATCGATGAGCAACTCGCCACGCACCAGCACATCGCTTTCATCCGCTGGCTGGCGCAAGGCATCGACACGACGGAACAATGCCACGATGCGCGCCATCATGTGCGGCAGGCTGATGTCTTTGGTGAGGTAATCATCGGCACCCAGTCGCAGGCCTGAGATCACATCCAGTTCGCTGTCACGCGCGGTCAGGAACACAATCGGCAAACCCGGCGCACGCGCACGCAAATCGCGGCAGAGATCAAAACCGCCTTCGACTTCATCACCGAGCCCCACATCAATGATGGCCAAATCCGGTAACTGGCTGGCGAACGCTGCCATCGCCGCTGCACGGCCATCAAATACCGAGACCTTGTAGCCCTGGCGCGTGAAGGCATCCCGGTAGTTACCGGCGATAGCGGGCTCATCTTCAACGATTGCGATGTGGCGGGCCATGCGCTGTTATCCATTCTTATGGTGGTCCAGGCTTCATTGTAACCGTCCCCAAGGGCCGGCCAAGGGCTTGCCATGATTCATCACAATTCCTCACTGGCCTGCCATACCCCGCCGTTGGCCTGCCATTCCGGCCGCGCAGACTGCACCTGTCGAAACCCATCACAGGAGCACCGCCATGACCCGCCGCCTTCCCTATTACCGCGTTCTGGATACCCAACCACCCCGCCGCATGCGCCGGCGCTCACGCAGCTGGCTCAGCATCGCCTTCATCAGCCTGCTGCTGGTGGTGATGGGCTCGATCGCCTGGCAAACCGCCCACGGCGATGAAGCCGATGAAACGGCCATGGGCCTGGCTGATGCCAAGGCCGGTTCACTGCTGATCGCCACCGGGGCGCCCGGCCGCTATATCGCGGCAACCCGGCTGGACAGTGAAGCCCACATCGACATCAGCGGCATGACGGCCCATGTGCGCGTCAAACAGCATTTCCGCAATGACAGCCAGGGCTGGGTCGAAGGCATCTATGTGTTCCCGTTGACCGATAACGCCGCCGTGCACCGCATGCGCATGATCATTGGCGAGCGCATCATTGAAGGCAAGATCCAGGAACGCGCACAAGCCAAGCGCACCTACGAGAAAGCCAAATCCGAAGGGCGTAAAGCCAGCCTGGTGGAACAGGAACGCCCGAACATGTTCACCAATTCCGTGGCCAATATCGGCCCCGGCGAAACCATCACGGTGGAAATCGAATACCTGCAAACGGTGCGTTTCGATAGCGGCGTGTTCAGCCTGCGCTTCCCGATGACCATTACGCCGCGCTACATCCCGGGCAACAGCACCCGCAGCGGCAGTGAGGAATCGGTGACCTTGCAAGCGAATGGCCATGGCTGGGCGATGGATACCGACCAGGTGCCAGATGCCAGCCGCATCACCCCGTTCCTGAACCCGGTGGCGGCCACCACGGCCAATCCCATCAACCCGATCACACTGACCGCCACGCTCGACATGGGCATGCCGCTCAATGACATCAGCAGTGCTTATCACGATGTGGTGCTCAAGCGCGAAGGCAAACGCTACCAGCTCAAGCTGACACAGGGCAGCGTTTCGATGGAACAGGATTTTGTCCTCAGCTGGGAACCGGCTGCTGGCAACACCCCGCAGGCTGCCGTGTTTAGCGAACAGCGTGCTGGCGAGGATTACGCGCTGCTGATGATCGTGCCACCGAAACCGGCCAGCACCCGCGCTGCCCTGCCCCGCGAGATGATTTACATCGTTGACACATCCGGCTCCATGCAAGGTGTGTCCATCGACCAGGCCAAACAGAGCCTGTTGCTGGCCCTGAAAGGCCTGGGCCCGCAAGACCGTTTCAATATCATCGAGTTCAACTCTACCCCGACACCCTTGTTCACGCGCAGCCAGGAAGCCAACAGCCAGAACATCGCACGCGCCAGGCACTTCACGGAAAAACTGCAGGCCACGGGCGGCACCGAAATGCGTGCAGCACTGGAGCTGGCCTTCAGTCATCCTGCCGAAGAAAGCCATTTGCGGCAGGTGGTGTTCATCACCGATGGCGCCGTCGGCAATGAAGAAGCCCTGTTCAAGCTGATTTACGACAAGCTCGGCAGCGGCCGCCTGTTCACGGTGGGCATTGGCTCAGCCCCCAACAGCCACTTCATGCACAAGGCTGCGCAATTTGGCCGCGGCACCTTCACTCATATCGGCAACATCAATGAAGTACAAGCCAGGATGGGCGAACTGCTGGCAAAACTGGGCAGCCCGGTCGTTGCCAACCTGCAAGTGGACTGGCCACAAGGTGCCACGGTGGAAATGTACCCTTCACGCCTGCCGGATCTCTACCTCGGTGAACCGGTGGTGATCAGTGCCCGTGCGCCATCCTTGCAAGGCATGGTCACCATCAGCGGCAATGCGGGCGACCAACCCTGGCAACAATCATTGCAACTCCGCGGATTGAACAACCACAGCGGCATTGCCACGGTGTGGGCACGCGAAAAAATCGCCGCCCTGCTGGACCAGAAAACCACCGGCCGCCCCGAGCAAGACGTGCGCGACGATGTGTTGAAAGTGGCACTGCTGCACCAGCTGGTCAGCCCCTACACCAGCTTCATTGCTGTCGAAGAAGTGGTCTCCCGCCCGCAAAACGCGGATCTCGCCACCAGCCCGGTCGCCAATGCACGCCCGAAGGGCCAGGCACCGCAACCGTTTGCTTACCCGAAAACCGCCACCGGCTCGGGTCGCGCCATGGGCTTTGGGCTGATGTTCCTGTGGCTGGGCTGGTTGTTCACGCGCGTGATCCGCAAGGAAGAAGAACATGGCCTGGCGTAAGTTCATCGTGCCGTTCTTCCTGGTCCTCGGCGCCTGGCAATTTGGCCACGGCGCCTGGATCCAGGCCAAGGCAGTACTCGCACAACACCTGATTGCCAGTGCGTGGCAGGAAGCCCAGCAACACGCCGACCCGGTCAAACCGTGGCCATGGGCTGACACCTGGCCAGTCGCACGCCTGCAGATGGCAAGCCGCGGTGTTGACCTGTTCATCCTGCAAGGTGCCGATGGCAGCTCCCTGGCGTTTGGGCCTGGCCACCTGAACGGCAGCGCCCTGCCCGGCACACCCGGTTTCAGCGTGGTGGGCGGTCATCGCGACACGCATTTCCGTTTCCTGCAATCGGTGCGCGTAGGCGATGCACTGGATATCACCCCGAACCGGCGCAGCACTGTGCGTTATCGCGTCACCGCCATCCGCATTGTCGACAGCCGTAATGAACCTTTATTGGCCGAAGCGGATCACGACCAGCTCGTGCTGGTGACCTGTTACCCCTTTGAGGCCCTGGACGCCGGCGGACCGCTGCGTTACCTCGTATTCGCTGACCCCATTCGCCAACCATCCACCACAGGAGAGCCTGATCATGTGCCAAGCCACCACACTCTATAAGCCACTGACCCCCAGCCAGCTCGCTGCTGTGATTGCCTCTGGCTGGAAGCGTTTCACCCCTGATTATCGTGACCAGGTGTACTTTTACCCGAAACTGCACCGCGACTATGCTGAACAGGTTGCCCGCCTGTGGAATGCCCGCCAGTATTCCGCCGGTTACGTAGCCATCTTTGATATCGCCACCGATTTCATCCAGCGCTATGAAATACAGACCATCGCTTATGAAAACCACAAGGAATACCGCATCCCGGTCACCGACCTGGAACGCCTGAACTGGCACATCCTTGGCAAGATAGATGTCATTGCTGCCTATCACCTGGAACCGGAAGCAGACGGCCTGGTGTCACTGCCGATGGAATATGGCAGTTTTGGCTAAACATCGCTTGCAATAAAAAAGCCGCTCAAGGGCGGCTTTTTTATTGTCGTTGGCATCGGGTCACGATTTCCAACCCACCAATCGTTCACTGAAGCGCCACAGGCGATCGGACTGCCGCGGGTTCATGGCATATTCATAATACCCATGGCTTTGCACACCTTCTTCAACCTGTTGCGCCGCGTGGCAATCTTCCAGGTACAAGCCACCTTCGCCACGCAACTCTTTTGCAATCGCCGCCCACACACTGGTTGCCGCACCTTGTTCAACCGTCTTGATCACGAGCTTGCCACGCTGTCCTTCCTTGCCATCCTTGCTTTCGAATGCCTTGAAGTCTTCCTCGGTCAAGTGGCGTGCCAAATCCGTGAAAATCACACCGGGATGCACCGCAAAGGAACGGATCCCCTGGTCACGGTAACGGCGATCGAACCCTAATGCACACAAGGCATTCGCCGTTTTCGATTGCCCGTACGCTTTCCATTTATCGTATTCGGTATGTTCAAAATTCAGGTCATCGAAATTGATCGGGCTGTATTTGTGCCCACCCGAAGAAAGGAACACGATGCGACCTGGCTGGCCTGCCTTTAACACCGGCAACAACAGGCCTGACAATAAAAAGTGCCCCAAGTGATTGGTGCCAAACTGCATTTCAAAACCATCCGCCGTGCGCGACAAAGGACACGCCATCACACCCGCGTTATTGATCAAATACTTGAGCTTGGGAAACCGGGCCTGGAAGTCGCTGGCAAATTGGCGCACGGATGCGAGATTGGCCAGATCCAGCAACATGCCATGGATATGCGGGTTGCCTGTCGCTTCAGACAGAGAGGCAACGGCAGCCTTGAGCTTGTGTGCATCACGCCCGGCGATCACGACTTCCGCGCCTGCCGAAGCCAACGCGCGGGCAGTTTCATATCCCAAACCCGCGTAACCGCCCGTCACCAGGGCGCGACGCCCTGTCAGGTCACGACCCTTGACCACATCCATTGCCGTCGTTGTTGCTCCCAACGCGTCTGTCATGCCTGCCTCTCTTGCCTTGCATCATTCCCGGTTAACCGGATCAAGTCTGCTGCGCTATCCACATCTTGCCAGACCCCCGGATCAGCGACCGATAATAACAAAAGCCGCTGTTGGTTTTTATCCAATATCGCACGCGCGCCCTGATCACCCTGCAGGGCCAGCAAATCCTCCGCAAAAGCGGGCGAAAAAGCGACGGGATGGCCTGCCCGGCCATCACAGCTGGGCCGCACCAGCGGTGAATGCTGCAGGGCCTCGGCCACAACGCAGATGGTCGATGGCGCAATCGCTGGCATATCCCCCAACAGGACGATCCAGCCATCGGCATCGGCTGTCGCCCGCACCCCGGCCGCCAGACTGGACCCCATCCCCAGGCAGGACTCCCTCGCTGGCAACCAGTGGGTTTTCTCGAGCACGGGATCGGTTAACGCCGCACTCACCTGCTCACAGACAGCCTGTTCATCCTCGCGAATCACCACCCACACGGCCGGCAAGGCTGCCGCCGCATGCGTGATGCTGTGTGCCAGCATCGGCCGGCCATCGGCCAAGGGGTGCAAGCGCTTGTCGGCACCAAAGCGCTGGCTGGCACCCGCGGCCAACAGGATACCCACCGGCATCAGCGCTGGCCTCGCAAGGCTGTTAATTCCGCCAGGATCGCCACGGCAATTTCGGCCGGCCGCTTGCTATGGATCGGCAAACCCACCGGGGCATGCAGGCGTGCCAGCTGCAGCTCTGTCAGGCCCAATTGCAATAATCGTTCGCGCCGCGCTGTGGATGTACGGATCGAACCCAACGCACCCACATAGAACAGATCAGCCTGCAGTGCTTCCATCAAGGCCATGTCATCAATGCGCGGATCGTGGGTCAAGGTAATAACGATGCTATGCGAATCGCAGGCGTGTTCGCGCACGATGTCATCCGGCATGCCCTGTATGGCCGGCACATCCGGCAATGACCATTGCTGGATTCGCTCATGACGCGGGTCACACACCAAGACACGGTAATCCATCATCAAGGCCATCTGCGACAACACCCGTGCCAATTCACCTGCACCGACCAGCAATAACAAATATTGCGGGCCGAAGGTATGCGTCACAACGTCATGCTGCCAATGCAAGGGCTGCCAGGCCGCTGTTGCTTGCAGCGTCACAGCACCATCACGCAAGGACACCGTGCGCGTCATGCAGCGCCGTTCCGATAACGCTGCCAACAACGGATGGAAATGCGGGTATGCATCCGGGCGGCAATGTTCCACGAGCACTTTCAGGCGGCCACCACACGGCAAACCGAGGCGCTCGTTTTCTTCTGCCGTGATGCCATACCCAATCACCTGCGGTGAATGCTGGTCACCCGTACCGGACCGTAATTTCTCCAGCAAGTCATCTTCGACGCAGCCACCGGACAATGAGCCCGCCAACTCACCCGCATCATTCAGGGCAAGCAAGGAGCCCACCGGTCGCGGTGACGCCCCGACTGTTTCAATGATGGTGCAAAACCACACCGTGCGCCCTGACTGCAACCACTCACAGACACGCGACAGCACCCAATGGTCTTGCGAATCCATGTCAGGCGAGTTTCAACGGTAATTCACGCAGGCGCTGGCCGGTTGCGGCAAACAAGGCGTTTGCCACAGCAGGTGCGATCGGCGGTACACCGATTTCACCGACCCCCATGGGCGGCTCGGTATTCTGCACCAGGTGCACTTCCACTTCCGGCATTTCATTCATGCGCAATA
>SBFY01000054.1 GCA_006227085.1 Gammaproteobacteria bacterium | reverse complement strand
CCGATCTGGAACACGATGTCCGCACCGCCCTGCAAATGCCACGGTGACAGGCCGCCCTCGCCGGTGTTCATCCAGCAACCGGCCAGGCGCGCACCATTCGACAAGGCCAACACGGCGGGTTTGGAAATGGCGCCGAAACTCATACCGGAGACATTGAAAATCGATTTGGCTTCATACGGATGCTGGCATCCGGGGCCAATCACCAGCGTGGATGGTTTGCGGATCTCTTCTTCCAGCACACCGAACACACCGTTCTGGAACAACACCGTGCCGGGCGTGTGGATGGGTGCGGTAGAGCCGAACGCCACGGTCTGGTCTTCATTCTTGGCGGCGCGATAAATCCAGGCGCGTTCAGCGCGGTTGAATGGCATTTCCTCGCGATCCATCGCGAAAAAATACTGGCGGAAAAATGTGCCCATGTGTTCAAACGCATAACGGAAGCGGCCGATCACAGGATAGTTACGGCGCACGGCATGACGGGTCTGGGTGATATCGATCAGGTAATACACCACCGCCATGACCAGCAGCACAAACACCAACAGGACCAGTATCGTCAGCAGCATCTCACCGCCTAACAATATCCAGTGCATGAATTGCTCCATGGCTTACTCCTTGCTGCAGACCGTGCAGGCCGGGTCTTTGGGAATACGGAATTCGCGCATTTGCCCGCTCATCCCATCATAAACCAGCAGGCGACCGGCCAGGCTGTCGCCAACACCGGCCAACACCTTCAGTGTCTCAACCGCCTGCAAGGAACCGATCACACCAACGACCGGCGACAGCACACCGTTTTCCACACAGGCTTCATTAACTGACAGGTTTTCACTGTACAGGCAGGCGTAACAGGGTGCATCGGCTGTGCGCGGATCAAACACCGCCAACTGCCCTTCCATGCGAATGGCCGCACCACTGACCAGCGGTTTGCTTGCCTGCACACAGGCGCGGTTGATGGCAAAGCGTGTCGCCGCGTTATCACTGGCATCGACCACCACATCCACCCGCGCCAGCAGCGCGGGCAAGGCGGTTTCATCCAGTCGCTGTGCGATGGTTTCAACCATCACATCGGGATTGAGTGCCAGCAGCGTGTCACGCAGCGAATCGACTTTCGCACGACCGATATCGGCCTGCGTGTGCGCGATCTGGCGTTGCAGGTTGGACAGATCCACCGTGTCATCATCGGCAAGCAACAGTGTGCCCACGCCAGCAGCCGCAAGGTACATCGCCACCGGGCAACCCAGGCCACCGGCACCAACAATCAAGACACGCGAAGCCAGTATGCGTTCCTGCGCGGCCACATCCCACTGCGGCAGCATGATCTGCCGGCTGTAACGCAGCAGTTGTTCGTCGCCCAGTGGTTCATGCGGGGACATGGGATACTCTCCAGCAGGCAATCGTCACACGATCATGGCCGGCCATATCGGCATGTGTGCACACATCGCTATACCCGAGTTGCTGCAAACACGCGGCCACGGCCTTGCCCTGATCATACCCGTGTTCCAACAACAAGAAACCACCATCGCGCAGGTGTGCCCTCGCCTCGCTGGCAATGGTTTCAAGATCGGCCAAGCCATTGCGCGCTGCCACCAATGCCGAACGGGGTTCGGCCCGCACATCGCCTTGCTGCAAATGCGGGTCCGCTGCATCGATATACGGCGGATTACTGGCAATGACATCAAACACTTCACCCGGCACTGGTGCGAACCATTCACCGTGCAGGAAGCGCACCGGCAAGCCCAAACGCTCGCCATTGGACTGTGCCACCGCCAATGCCGCGGCAGACGCATCAATCGCTGTCACCTGCGCATCGCGCCGTTCATCGGCAATCGCGAGTGCAATCGCACCACTGCCGGTGCCGAGATCGAGCACGCGCCCTTGTGCAGGAATCCGCGGCAAGGCCAGCTCGACCAATAATTCGGTTTCCGGGCGCGGGATCAACACCGCCGGCGTAACCTGTAGCAGCAAGTTGCGGAATTCGCGCACACCGAGGATATAGGCCATCGGCTCGCCAGCCAGACGCCGTGCGAACAGCTGCTGCCAGGCCTGTGTTTGTGACACATCCAGCTCATGATCCGGACGGGCATATAAAAAACTGCGCGGTTTTTGCAAGAGATGCGACAACAGCAATTCCGCATCCAGCCGGGCACTGTCACTGGTCGCTGCCAGCTCACGGCTTTGCTGCAGGCAGTGCTGGATGTTCATGCCGTGCCTGCCAGCTCCGCCAGCAAATCGGCCTGGTGCTCATGGCGCAAGGTGTTGACCACCTCATCCAGGTGGCCTTCCATGATTTCCGCCAGCTTGTACAAGGTGAGGTTGATGCGATGATCGGTGACACGCCCTTGCGGGTAGTTGTAGGTACGAATGCGCTCGGAACGATCACCGCTGCCGACCAGGTTGCGACGCTCGGAGGCTTGCGCCTGCTGCTGCGAACTGCGCGCCTGGTCGAGCAACTTGGCTGCAAGCAGACTCATCGCCCGCGCCTTGTTCTTGTGTTGCGAACGTTCGTCCTGGCATTCCACCACCACACCAGTCGGGATATGCGTGATGCGAATCGCTGAATCGGTTTTGTTCACATGCTGGCCGCCAGCACCGGACGCACGGAAGGTATCAATGCGCAAATCAGCCTTGTTGATATCGATCGCTTCGATATCTTCCTGCTCTGGCAATACCGCCACGGTGCAGGCCGAGGTATGGATGCGCCCTTGTGCTTCCGTTTCCGGCACGCGCTGCACACGGTGTGCGCCGGATTCGAATTTCAGGTGGGCATACACATCACGGCCCGACACGCGCGAAATGATTTCCTTGTAACCGCCGTGCTCACC
>SBFY01000155.1 GCA_006227085.1 Gammaproteobacteria bacterium | reverse complement strand
TCGTTGTATTTGGTGGACAGTGCACCCATGGCGTCGAACAGGCAGGACAGGGTCCAGTGTTCTTCTTCGCCGCCGCCGGCAAACACCACATCCTGCTTGCCCCACTGGATCAGTTCCATGGCATTGCCGATGCAGTGCGCGCTGGTGGAGCAGGCGGAGGAAATCGAATAGTTCACGCCCTTGATCTTGAACGGCGTGGCGAGGCAGGCCGAGACGGTGCTGCCCATCGTTTGCGTGACACGATAGGGGCCGACACGCTTCACGCCTTTCTCGCGCATGATGTCGGCGGCTTCCACCTGGCTGGCCGATGAGGCGCCGCCGGAGCCGGCAATCACGCCAGTGCGCGGGTTGGACACTTGTTCTTCGGTCAGGCCGGAATCGGCAATCGCCTGTTGCATCGACAGGTAAGCATAGGCGGCTGCATTGCCCATGAAGCGGTATTGCTTGCGGTCGATCAGTTCGGCGGGGTCGATCTGCGGGGTGCCGGAAACATGGCTGCGGAAGCCCATCTCCTTGTAGGTGTCGTTGGCACGAATGCCGCTGCGACCGTGATACAGCGATTCGCTGACGGTTTTGGCATCGTTGCCCAGGCAAGACACGATGCCCAAGCCGGTGACTACTACACGCCGCATGTCAGAACTCCTGTCGTCTTGCTTCAGGTGGCGTCGAAGCCATTGCCTTCGGCCTTGAACAGGCCGACGCGCAGGTCATTGGCGGTATAGATTTCCTTGCCATCGCAGGACAGGCTGCCGTCGGCAATGCCCATGACCAGTTTGCGCTCAATGACGCGTTTCAAATGCAGATGATAAACGACCTTTTTGGCGGTCGGTAAGACCTGGCCGGTGAACTTGATTTCGCCGGCGCCCAAGGCGCGGCCGCGGCCGGGGTTGCCACGCCAGCCGAGGTAGAAACCGACCAGCTGCCACATGGCATCGAGGCCCAGGCAGCCGGGCATGACCGGGTCGCCGGGAAAGTGGCACTGGAAAAACCACAGCTCGGGGTGGATATCGAGTTCGGCGATGATTTCGCCCTTGCCGTATTTGCCGCCTTCACTGGAGATGCGGATGATGCGGTCGAGCATCAGCATGTTGTCGACCGGCAGCTGGGCATTGCCCGGGCCAAACAGGCGGCCGTGACCGCATTCGATCAACTCTTCCTTGGTGAAGCTGTGTTGGGTGGAAAACGCCGGGATTTCCTGGCCGGAGGTGTGTGCTTGCACAGACCGCTCCCTGGTTGGTCGTGAGTGTCTGGCCGTTGCCCGGCCGGGAATGCGCATTCTAGCGAATCAGCCCGGATTGTCCATAGAAAACAGGGTCTTCCGTGGGTTGGTCGATGCCCTGCAGCAGGGCAAACAAGCTATACTGGGCGCCTTTTGCAAGGGGTGGGGGAGTCATGGCGACAGCAGGAATGCATCTGGTGCCTGTGCTGCTGTCGGGTGGCGTTGGTAGCCGCCTGTGGCCGGTTTCCCGTGAGCTGTACCCCAAGCAGTTCCTGGCGCTGGGCGAGAGCGAGCACAGCATGTTGCAGGCGACCTGCCTGCGGCTGGAGGGCATGCAGGCTGCGGCCCCGCTGGTGGTGTGCAATGAGGCCCACCGCTTCCTGGTGGCACAGCAATTGACCGAGATTGGCATGACGGCGCAGGCCATCCTGCTGGAGCCGGTTGGCCGCAACACGGCACCGGCACTGGCCCTGGCGGCCCTGCAGCTGCAGCAGTCCGGCCAGGGCGATGCGGTGATGTTTGTGCTGCCGGCAGATCACCTGCTGGAGACCGGTGAGCGCTTCCGGCAGGCGGTGGCGCGAGCCACACAGCTGGCCAGCGAGGGCTATCTGGTGACGTTTGGTATCCACCCTGACAAGCCGGAAACCGGTTATGGCTACATCCGTCAGGGCGCGCCATTGGGGGAAGGGGCTTTCCAGGTGGCCGCTTTTGTTGAAAAGCCGGATCAGGCAACCGCGGAGACCTACCTGCAGGCGGGTGATTACGCCTGGAACAGCGGCATGTTCATGATGCGGGCGGACCGCTACCTGGAAGAGCTCAGGCAATGGGCGCCGGCCATGCTGGCCTGCTGTGAACAGGCCTTGGCCAAGGCTGTCCGTGATCTCGATTTCACCCGCATTGATGCCGCGGTTTTTGACGGTTGCCCAGCCGACTCCATCGATTATGCCGTGATGGAACACACCTCCCGTGCGGCGGTGGTGCCGCTGGAGGCCTTCTGGAGTGATGTGGGCTCATGGTCCGCATTATGGGAAGCCGGCGCACAGGACGCTGCCGGCAATGTCAGCCATGGGGATGTGATCCTGCAGGAAGTGCATGGCAGCATCGCCCATGCTGAATCGCGCTTATTGGCGCTGCTCGGTGTCGATAACCTGGTGGTGGTGGAAACGGCCGATGCCGTGCTGGTGGCTGATCGCGGCCGCGTGCAGGAGGTGAAGCGCATCGTCGAGCAGTTGCGTGAGCAGTCGCGCGATGAAGCCGTGCTGCACAAGCGGGTATTCCGGCCCTGGGGCAGCTATGAGTCACTGGTGGTGACCGAAGGGTTCCAGGTCAAGCGTATCGTGGTGCATCCGGGGGCGTCGCTGTCCCTGCAGTTGCATAACCATCGTGCCGAGCATTGGGTGGTGGTCAGTGGTGAGGCGGAAGTGACCTGCAATGACAAGGTATTCCGCCTGCAGCATGATGAATCGACCTATATCCCCTTGGGCAGCAAGCACCGCCTGCGCAACCCGGCCGATGAGCCGTTGGTGATTATCGAAGTGCAGACCGGCGACTATTTGGGCGAAGACGATATAATCCGTTTCAACGATAATTACGGCCGCGCAGAAGGACAATAAACGCAGCGCCGAACAGTGGGGAACCTCATGATCAGGAAGTGTCTGTTTCCAGTGGCCGGTTATGGCACCCGGTTCTTGCCGGCAACGAAATCCATGCCGAAGGAAATGTTGCCGATCGTCAACAAGCCGTTGGTGCACTACGGCGTGGAAGAAGCGATGGGTGCCGGCTTGACCGAGATGGCGTTTGTGACGGGCCGTGGCAAACGGGCGATCGCCGATTACTTTGATATCAGTTATGAGCTGGAACACCAGATCCAGGGTACGGGCAAGGAAGCGTATCTAAAAGGCATTCGCTCGATTCTTGAGAAGTGCACATTCTCCTTCACGCGCCAGCGCGAGATGAAAGGCCTTGGGCATGCCATCCTCGCCGGTGAGACCCTGATTGGTAATGAGCCGTTTGCGGTGTTGTTGTCGGATGACTTGTGCCTGAACAATGGCGAAGCCGTGCTGGCGCAAATGGTGTCACTGTTCCGGCGTCACCAGTGCAGTGTGATCGCGATCCAGGAAGTGCCGGCTGAAGAAACCGAGAAGTACGGTGTGATCGCGGGTACGGAAATCGAGCCGGGCGTGTATGAAGTCACCGACATGATCGAGAAACCGTCAAAAGGCAAAGCACCAAGCAACCTGGCGATCATTGGACGCTATGTATTGACGCCGGATATTTTTGACATCCTGCGGGTGACCGCGCCGGGCAAAAACGGTGAAATCCAGTTGACGGATGCGTTGCTGGCACAGGCCAAGCGTGGCCGTGTGCTGGCGTACAAATTCCAGGGTCGCCGGTTTGATTGCGGCAGCATTGATGGTTTTGTCGAAGCCACCAATTACTGTTACCAGCACTTGTACCCGAAAGAGCGGTTGTAAGGTCAGATTTCGCCGTCAGCGGCGCCGGCAGGCAGCAGGTATTTCAGGTCGTAAAGCACGCCGCCAGGCTTCAGCCATTGGCGCAATTGCGCTGCACTCATATCACGGAATGCCTTGTGTGCCACCGCAATCAATACCGCGTCGTATTGGCCTTGCGCAGGATTGGCCAGCAAGGCCACATCAGGTAAATGATCCGCCGCATCATCACCCGCGACCGGATCATGCACATCCACCTGCGCGTTGAAGGCACGCAAGCTGCGGATGATGTCGATCACTTTGGTGTTGCGCAGGTCGGGGCAGTTTTCCTTGAAGGTCAAACCCAGCACCAGCACGCGTGAGCCGACAATGCTGATGTTGTTGCGTGCCATCAGGGCCATGAAATCACGTGCCACAAACTCACTCATGCTCTCGTTGATGCGGCGGCTGGCGGCAATGATTTCCGGGAAGTAACCGGCGGCCTGTGATTTATGCACAAGATAGTACGGGTCAACACCAATGCAATGGCCGCCGACCAGGCCTGGACGGAATGGCAGGAAATTCCATTTGCTGCCAGCGGCTTCCAGCACTTCACGTGTGCTGATGCCCAGTTTCTTGAAGATGATCGCGAGCTCATTGATCAAGGCGATATTCGCATCGCGCTGTGTGTTCTCGACCACTTTGGCGGCTTCGGCCACGCGAATGGAACTCACTGGATGCGTGCGCTGCACAATCTGGCGATACAGCTGGTCGACATACACAGCGGCTTCGGGCGTTGAACCGGAAGTGATTTTCGGTGTGTTGGCCAGCGTGTGTTCGCGATCGCCGGGGTTGATGCGTTCCGGGCTGTAACCGACAAAGAAATCCACATTGCAGCGCAGGCCGGAGTGTTGCTCCAGTACCGGCACACAGGCTTCTTCGGTTGCACCCGGATAGACGGTGGATTCATAAATGACCACATCACCGCGGCGCAAATGCTGGCCAATCAACTGGCTGGCTTTTTCCAGGGGTTCCAGTAATGGGCGCTTGCTGTCATCGACCGGCGTTGGCACAGTGACGATAAAGGTATTGCAACCGATAAGGTCGTTTGCGTTGCTGCTGAGCGACAGTTTCGGGTTGCTGAGCGCTTCGGTGCTGACTTCCGCATTGTTGTCGCGCCCTGCGCGCAGGGCATCGATACGGGTGGGATTGATATCAAAGCCGACACAGGCGAAATGCTCGCTGAACGCCAGGGCCAGTGGCAGCCCGACATATCCGAGGCCGACGATGGCCACTTTGGGTGTCTGCGGTAACGACGCGTGTTGGCTCATGACGACCCCAGGGTGTGCAGGTAACTGATGGACGCTTGCAGGTCTTCAGGCAGGTTGGCTTCCTTGCCGGATAGCACGGGCATGACCGATTGGCTGATGCGCTTGCCCAGTTCCACGCCCCACTGGTCGAAGGCATTGATGTTCCAGATGACGCTTTCAAAGAAGGTCTTGTGTTCATACAACGCAATCAGTGCACCCAGCACTTCCGCGTTTAATTGCGGATACATCAGCAAGCTGGATGGGCGGTTGCCAGGCATGTGTTTGTGGGTTTTCAGTGCAGGGTCATCAGTGGCAGCGGCCAGCGGGCTGTGTGAACCAAATGCGAGCGTGTGTGCCTGTGCCAGTGCATTGGCGACCAGGCAATCGTGCTGTGCCTGTGGTGTGCCGCGGGCAGGAACCAGGAACTCGACAGGCACGACGGATGTGCCCTGGTGCAGGCATTGGTGGAAGGAATGCTGGCCGTTGCTGCCGATGCTGCCCCACAGGACTGGCGCAGTGTGGCAAGTGACGGGCGAGCCATCCCGCTGTGTGCGTTTGCCGTTGCTTTCCATCACCAGTTGCTGCAGGTAATCGGGAAACAAGCGCAGGCGATTGTCATACGGCACGATCGCCAAGGCGTGACGACCGAGGAAATTGTTGTTCCAGATGCCGAGCAGTGCCATCAGCATCGGGATGTTGTCGCTGGGAGGTTCCTGCAGGGCGTGTTGGTCCATCGTGCGGGCACCGGCATGCAGTGCGCGCAAGGTGTCGCTACCACAGGCAATGGCTGCCGGCAGATCGACAGCAGACCAGATGGAGTAACGGCCACCGATGCTCTCATCCATCGGGAAAATATGCTCATCCATGATGCCGAGGGCACGCGCTGCATCGGCTTTGGAAGTGACGGCAACCAAGCGATCCTTGCGCCAGTCTTTACCGGCTTGTGCATCCATCCATGCGCAGGCGGCTTGTGCATTGAGCGTGGTTTCCGGCGTGCTGAACGATTTGGATGAAATGATCCACAGAGTGCTGGCGGGGTCGAGCGTGTCTTGCAGTGCCTGCAACCCTTGCGGGTCGACATTGCTGAGGAAATGACAACGGGGGCCGCGTATCGCGGAAAGCGATTGCAAGGCATCGACCACCAGTGAGGGGCCGAGGAAAGAACCACCAATCCCGATATTCACCACATCGGTAATCGTGTGCCCGTTAGCTGTCCGGTGTTCGCCGCGATGGATGCGATCTGCCCAGGCCCAGCGTTTTTCTGTCGCGTCAGTCGCGTTCGCGCGCAATGCCATGTGGGTGGCGGCACGTTGTTCGGTGTTATTGATGATGGCACCGTCGAGCAAGGCTCGCAGGCGTTCATGCAATTGCGCATCCATGGCCAGCTGTGACAGCAGGCCAAGCACGGCGTCGCTGGCCGGTTGGCGGGAATAATCCAGGGCCAGCGGGCCACATTGTGCGAAACAGGCATGCGCACGTTCCGGTTCTGCGGCAAACAGCTGGTAAAGCGGTTCGACGTGGGCGGCTTGTCCGGCGAGGGCCTGCCATGTGCTTGCGAGTGCAGGCTGCGGGCAACGATCCGGTGTTGTCGGGGAGAAGGTTGGCATAAGTGTCAGGATGTGCGCCCGGGGTCATTGGCCCATGCAGTCATGGTTATCGTAGAGGGCCGTCAGGCTGATTATAGGGAGCGTGCTTGGTGCCCGGCAACCGCGGGCGGTTAATGGGTTGAGGTGATCTCGTCGGTCAGCTTGCCGATTTGTGAACTGATGCTGTCAAACGCACGCTCGAATAAGGGGCCACTGGCCAGGGGTTTCATGCGGCCGCGTTGTAATTCATAGGCCACCGAGCGGCGAGCCAGCTCGAACAGGCGGAAACCGTTGGCATCCACAAAAATGAAGGTGTCCGTTTCCTCGATCTTGGCCGCCAGTTTACAGCGTTGGCCCTGGTCCAGTTGCAGTGGGTTCGTGCGGTAGACCCAGGTGCCGGGTTGCAAGGCGTCAGCCAGACGAATGGCATCAAAACTCAGGGACGCGTATTTCTTTTCTTCCCGCTCAATGGCAATTTCCTCATCCCAGCTGCCGATGGTGTTCGCCAGGCTTTGCCCCAGGGCTTCCACATGCAATGGGCTGAGCGGCACCATCAGTGCCTGTGTCCCTTCGCCCTTGAGCCATTGCTGGCAAGTGGCTTCCAGCTTCAGGAAGGTTGGTGAGCTGGTCGCTGTCGGGGTGGCGGCTTTCTTGCCCAGGTTACTGATGTGCCCCAATACAGCCGGAATCGATTCCCGGATGATTGTTTCGCTGCCTGCCTTGCGGACTTGGGTGCTGATATCAAGAAGTTCATTGATCACCAGGATGGACTCATCCCATTCCAGGCTGCTGTCGCCAAACTTCAATAGCACCTGGAACATGACATCACGCCATGTGGTGCAAAGGAAGTTGGACACGCTTTCCGGCAGGTAACGGTCACGCAGGGCTTGGTAAAGATGCGTTTGCACCTGCTGGCGGGCATGGCGGGCACGGGCCTGGCCGCTGGCTGCGTCGCGGGTGCGTTTTTCAATCAAGGTGGCCTTGCGTTGCTCATGCTGGAGAATGCCGCGGATGCGCTCACACTGTCGGGTGAAAGCCTCTTCGGGGTGGCGTGTGTCATCCAGGATGGTCTGGACGCTTTGCTGCAGTGATTGCAGCAACGCATCTTCCATGTTGTCGTCACTGCAGCCCATGCCGGCTGCCGCCAGCGATTCAATGAAATAGCGGGCAGGATGCTGCGGGTCGTCAAAAAAGGACGGGTTGGCCAGTGCGGCTTTCAGGGTTTGCAGTTGCAGGCGGCTGATCAGCAACTTGATGCAGGTTGGCAAGGTGTTGTCATCCAGCACGAAGTCGAAAAACAAGGCAACCAGGTTGATGACATCTTCATCCAGTGGTGCCAGGGAGGCCGGATGCCCCGAGCGGTTACGCTGCGACAGGATGTGCTGCACCACGGCGCGGATTTCCTTGGCGCCTCCCTGCTGCTTGTGGGTATACAGGGATTGCAGGCGAGTGATGTTTTCCATCAGTTCCTGTGAATCAATGGCAGGGCCATGATTCAGGTGTCCCAAGCGGGGTGCTGAGGGAATGCTGACACCCAATGTCCGTAATTGTGAGAGCAGGCTGGAGAGATCCTCGAAATCCCGCGCATGCATATCGTGGGGCTTGGCTGCCTCGCTGCTGGCCTTGCTGGGTTCCTGTGCGGGCGGTGGGGTTGGCACATAGCCGAGTGCATCCAGGCGGGCATCCAGTTGGTCCAGCAGTGCCGGTAGCGGTTGTACCAGGTATTGATCGAATTGCTTGAACAGGACCAATCGCGCCTTGATATGCAGTTTGGCGGCTTGCAGTGCTTGCGTGAAGGCGTGGCACAGCTGCTGCGGATCCAGCGGGTTATTGCGTTCAGTGAGCGGTTGGTGAACCAGCCAGCCAAGGCGGTAACCGGTGGCATTCAGTCGAACACCATGGATGCCCCGGCACTTTGACACGATGCCGGCAATGGCAACGTTCTGTTCCAGTTCTTCCGGTTGCAGCAGCTCAAGTGTGCGCGTGGTGCTGGAGGATTTGGTGTTGCCGTGATCGGTTTTGCTGTCAACCGACTGTGCCTGCGCCAGGATGGCTGCCAGGGATTTGCGGAAGCGGGCAATAATGGCGTCTGATTTTTCACGCGTCTCGCGCATGGCTTCGAAATAGCAATTCTGTTCAGTATTGCTGTTGGCACGATTGGAAAGATCAAAGAACAAATCATCGGAATGTTTCAGCAGGGCAGACAATTGCCCAAGCCATTGCTCAGTGGCTTGTTGCAGCAGTTCATGGAATATGCGTTCGCGGGCTGCATCACTGGCAGCTTGTGAACTGGTTCCCATTTTGTTGTCGTTATTTGCCATTCCAATCGCCGGCCATGGATAAACCGGGCCCATAAAAACCCATGATAAGTGTATGCCAAGCATGGGTTTCCAGCTAGCTGCCGGGGAAAATAGAAAGAAAAGACGGATTTTTATTCCAAAAAGGAATATAGAGGGGTTAGTGATCCCTCTCCAGTGCCAGTCGGGTCAGGGTTTCCATGGCGGTCCGCTGCGGGGAAGGGGGCAGGGCTTGCAGGCTCTGCAGGGCGCTTTCACTGGCCAGGGCGGCTTGTGCACGGGTGTATGCCAGTCCGGTGTGGTTCCTGACGGCTGTCATGACGGCATCCCCCAGGCTGCGGTCCCGCTCCCGGATCGCTCGCTGGATCATGTCCCGCTCGTCCGGGCGGCAATGTTGCAGGGTATGGATCAAGGGCAGGGTCATCTTGCCTTCGGCGATGTCATCACCGACCTGTTTGCCCAGCACGGCACTGTCGCCGGCGTAATCAAGGGCATCGTCAATCAGCTGGAACGCATTACCCAGCGCCATGCCGTAATCGGCCAAGGCCTGCTGTTGGGCAGGGCTGCCGCCGGCCAGGATGGCGCCACCCAGGGTGGCGGCCTGGAACAGCACCGCCGTCTTGCGCTCGATCACTTCGCGGTAGGCGGCTTCAGTGGTATCGGGCTCCCCGGCATGCACCAGTTGCAGTACTTCGCCTTCGGCGATGCGGTTGGTGGTGTCGGCCATCAATGACAGGATTGCGGGCTCACCGAGTCGGACCATCATCTGGAAGGCGCGGGAATAGACGAAATCCCCGACCAGTACGCTGGGGGCGTTGCCCCACTGGGCATTGGCGGTCGGGCGGCCACGGCGCAGGCTGGAGACGTCGACCACGTCGTCATGCAGCAGGGTGGCGGTATGGATGAACTCGATAATGGCAGCGAACTGGATGTGGCTGTCGCCCTGGTAGCCAAGGCTTTTGGCTGCCAGCAGGACCAGTTGGGGACGCAGGCGCTTGCCGCCGCTCTCGACGATGTAATGGCCGATATTCTCGACCAGGGCCACGTCCGAGTGCAGTTGTTCGAGGATCAGCCGGTTGACGGCATCCATGTCGGACTGGATGGTGGCGGTGACCTCTTTCATGCCGGGACTGCTTCCGCTGGGTAGGCTAGGCGGCGAATGCTAGGGAGGCCGCTGGGTACTGTCAAGGAAAGTCCGGTTTTTCCTCTGGCCGGGTGCTTGTTTCGGCTATCGGGATGGCATAAAATGCGCGCCCCCGAAAGCGGGAAAGCGTTACCGGAGTGGCCCCAGGCGGCTCCTGGCGCGTCCGACAGAGTCTGAGGAACAGGACATGTATGCCGTAATTGTGAGCGGTGGCAAGCAACATCGCGTAGAAAAGGGTGAAGTATTGCGTCTCGAGAAGCTCGAGGCGGCCACCGGTGACACCATCGAGTTCGACCGTGTGTTGATGGTTGGCGAAGGTGCCAGCGTCAAGGTCGGCGCACCGTTGGTGGCTGGCAGCAAGGTGACGGCAGAAGTGGTGAGCCATGGCCGTGGTGACAAGATCCGCATCATCAAGATGCGTCGCCGCAAGCACTATCGTAAAACCCAGGGTCATCGCCAGTGGTTTACCGAAGTCCGTATCACGGGCATTTCGGCTGGCTGATAAGCAGGAGAATTATTCATGGCACACAAGAAAGCAGGCGGTAGTACCCGCAACGGTCGCGATTCCGAAGCCAAACGACTGGGCGTCAAGCGCTTTGGTGGTCAGCAGGTATTGGCTGGCAACATCCTGGTTCGCCAGCGTGGCACCCGTTTCCACCCCGGCGTGAACGTGGGTTGCGGCAAGGATCACACCCTGTTTGCCAAGGCGGACGGTGTGGTTGAGTTTGTTGTCAAAGGCCCGGAAAACCGCAAGTATGTGAATGTGGTGGCAGTCGAGGCCTAAATGACCTTGATGGTTTGAATAAGAGCCCCGCCACTGGCGGGGCTTTTTGTATGTGGCCGATGCGTGTGGCAAGGCCAGTTAAAGGATTCCGGAAATGCGTTTTGTTGATGAAGCAATCATCCAGGTGACCGCCGGCAAGGGCGGTAACGGCTGCATGAGCTTCCATCGTGAGAAGTTTGTGCCCAAGGGCGGGCCGGACGGTGGCGATGGCGGCCAGGGCGGTAGCGTCTGGCTGGAAGCGGATGAATCCCTGAACACCATGATCGATTACCGTTACACGCGGCGTTTCCGTGCCGACAACGGCGAAGGCGGGCGTGGCAAGAATTGCACGGGCGCTGATGGCGATGACCTGATCCTGAAAGTGCCGGTCGGCACAACCGTGATTGATGAAGACAGCGGTGAAATCCTTGGTGATTTGTCCTCCGCCGGTGAACGCTTGCTGGTCGCCCAGGGTGGGCGCCGGGGGCTCGGCAATGTGCATTTCAAATCCAGCGTCAACCAGGCGCCGCGCAAGACCATTCCCGGTGAAGTGGGGGAATCGCGCAACCTGCGGCTGGAGCTGAAGCTGCTGGCGGATGTGGGCTTGCTGGGGATGCCGAATGCAGGCAAATCGACATTGATCCGTGCAGTATCGGCGGCGCGCCCCAAGGTGGCCGATTACCCGTTCACCACGCTGGTGCCTAACCTGGGTGTGGTGCGCATTGAGGCGCACCGCAGTTTCGTGATGGCGGATATTCCCGGCTTGATCGCAGGCGCCTCGGAAGGTGCTGGTCTGGGAATTCGCTTCCTCAAGCATTTGACCCGCACGCGGGTGTTGTTGCACGTGCTGGATGTGATGCCGGTGGACCAGGGTGATCCGGCCGAAGCCTTTGCCGCGATTGATGCCGAGCTGGCGCGTTTCAGCCCGGTGCTGGCATCGCAGGAGCGTTGGCTGGTGCTGAACAAGATGGACCTGGTGCCGGCGGATGAACGCGAAGCCTTGAAAGCGCGCTTGCTGGAGGCGATTGACTGGCAGGGGCCAGTGTTCTGCATTTCCGCAGCCACCGGTGAAGGCACGCGAGCCTTGGCTGAAGCCTTGATGCGGCATATTGATGCCTTGCGCGAACGCGAACGCGAAGAGCCGGAGTTCCGGCAGGCTGAGCAGGAGCGCCAGCAGCGCATGCAGCAGGAAGCGCGTGATCGTATCCAGTCATTGGCCGAGCAGCGTAAACGCGGTGCTGAAGCAGCTGATGATGAAGAGGGCGATGAGGAGGATTGGGATGACGATGAGGACGGTCCGGAGGTGATCTATGTCCGCGACTGAATCCGCACGCGCCAGTGTTGCGCGCATGCGTCGCATCGTCGTCAAGATTGGCAGTGCCTTGCTGACGGCTGATGGCCGTGGCCTCAATCGCGAAGGCATTGCCAGCTGGGTCGGGCAGATGGCGGCTTTGCGCCAGCAGGGCATCGAGATTGTCATTGTCTCATCCGGTGCAGTAGCCGAGGGTATGGCACGCTTGGGCTGGAAAACCCGGCCTGCCACCGTGCATGAGCTGCAAGCGGCTGCCGCCGTGGGGCAAATGGGTTTGGTGCAGGCGTGGGAAACCGCCTTCCAGCAACACGGCTGCCATACCGCACAGGTGCTGCTGGTGCATGAGGACGTTTCTGATCGGCAGCGTTACCTCAATGCCCGTACCACATTGAATACCTTGGTGGGGCTCGGGGTGGTACCGATCGTGAATGAAAACGATACGGTGGCGACTGATGAAATCCGGTTTGGTGATAACGACACCCTCGCGGCCCTGGTGGCGAATTTGCTGGACGCTGATTTGCTGGTGATCCTGACTGACCAGGCTGGCCTCTGTGATAGCGACCCTCGCGAGAACCCCGCTGCCAAGCTGTTGCATGAGGTAATGGCCGGGGATCCGGAGCTGGAAAAGATGGCCAGCCCCCGCGGTGGCGTACTGGGTCGTGGCGGCATGGTGACCAAGGTGCGGGCCGCTCGCCTGGCCGCGCGCTCCGGTGCGCAAACGGTCATCGCCAATGGCCGTGAGCAGGGCATCCTGGGGCGGGTAATGGCGGGTGATGTAGTGGGCACCTGGTTTGCCACGGCCCGCAAGCCGATGGCCGCCCGCAAGCAATGGCTGGCGGGGCAGGTGCAGGTGTCTGGCCGCCTGGTGCTGGATGCAGGCGCAGTCAAGGTGTTGACCGAATCCGGGCGCAGTTTGCTGCCAGTGGGCGTGAAAGCAGTGGAAGGCGAATTTGAACGCGGTGCCCTGGTGCTCTGTGTGGATGAACAAGGGGCAGAAATTGCCCGTGGCTTGATCAACTACAAGGCCAGTGAAGCGCGCAAGATCCAGGGGCTCAAATCAGACCAGCTGGAATCGGTGTTGGGCATGCCGGGCGAACGAGAGCTGATCCATCGCGATAACCTGGTGCTGTTGTAAGCACCAGGCAATAAAAAAGCCGGCATTTGCCGGCTTTTTTATTGGGTCAGGAGTATCAGGCCATGGCCTTGATACGGGCTGACAGGCGGCTCTTGTGGCGAGCGGCCTTGTTGCGGTGAATGATGCCCTTGTTGACCATGCTGTCAACCACCGGGGTGGCAGCCTGGAAAGCTGTCTTGGCCTGTTCCTTGTCACCGCTGCGAATGGCGGCAATCACTTTCTTGATGGATGTGCGCGTACGTGAACGCAAGCTGGCATTCTGCTGGCGGTGTTTTTCGGATTGACGGGCGCGCTTTCTGGCCTGTGCTGTATTTGCCACGGTCGGGTTCCTCGATAAAAACAAAATGAGACCGGTTTAAGGGACGCGGATTATTCCTGTTTGGGGCTTGGCTGTCAAGGCATCAGCCCAGCCATTGCGCTAATTCCGGCGGGGCCTCGGCCAGCCGCTTTTGGCCATAGTCATAGACCAGCATGGCAGTCTTGGCGAGGGCGATCAGGCGGCCATCGCCGGCGGTCACCCGATAAACGTAGTCACAGCCACGGCGGTGGAAATCCGTCGCGGCAATCTCGATGGTGAGCTGCTCGCCATGGTGGGCCTCGGATTTGTAGAGGATGGCCAGGTCGGCATTGATCCATTCCAGCTGTGCCAGCCCGGGGTGGGTCGCCTTACGCTCACTGACAAAGCGCACCCTGGCTTCATTCAGCAGGCTGAGCAGGGCTTCATTAGCCAGGTGGTTGCCGCGGTTGATGTGGCCGATATAGACCTGGACGGTTGTCCTGAAGGGGAATGAGGCCGGTACGGCAATCTCGACACGTGCCATAAATAAACCTTTTTAATTCAATCGATTAAATAGAAGTAAGCACCAGCTTACAAAGACAATCATCATGCTGAGGAAGACAGCCGCTGAGCCCATGTCCTTGGCTTGGCCGATCAGTGGGTCGTGGTCAGTGCTGATGCGGTCCGCCAAAGCTTCCAATGCAGAGTTCACCAGCTCCATGGCCAGCACCAGCAGCAGGCTGCCGAACAGCAGGATGTACTCCACGGCGGACTGGCCAATCCAGAGGCCAGCGGGCACCAGCAGTGGCAGCAGGGCCAGTTCCTGCCGGAAGGCGGTTTCCTTGCGAACCGCATGGCTCAAGCCGCGCCAGGAGTAGCGCGCAGCGTCCAGCACATGGGCCAGCCCCCGGCGGGAAGGCTTGTTTTCAGGGGCGTTCATGACAGCTCGAACAGCAGGTGATGGGAGAGGTCGCCTTTCAGTTCCGGCTGCATTTCGCGGGCAGTAAAGTGCCAGCGGCCTTCGGTGCAGGCAAACCGGTCGTGATAGCGGCCGGCAATGATGGGCTGCAAGGGAAGGCCTTCGGTAGCCTGGAGTACCAGGAACGTGGAGCGGGCCTCGGCGTGCAGGCCGTCAGGCGCCACGGTAATCACCGGGTTGCAGACCAGGTGGCGGGTACGGGGTGTTCCCTCCGGGTAGCGACGGGTGCTGTGCTGGTACAGGGCGAGGATGGCCTCCCGGCCGCGGATGGGTTCGGGAAGGCTGCTGGCGTGGATCGCGGCCTGCGAAAACAGGTCAGCGACGCCCTCGAAATCACCGGCATCAATGTGTTCGGCATACAGGTAAAGCAAGCGCTGGATGGCGTAATAAGGATCCATGGGCACTCCCGTCATGGTGTGACCATGGTAACGGCCAGTACCGTGCTTGCCCAGTAGCGCCAGCCAGGGGCTACCGTTCTTTGTAGGTGACTTGCCGGGATGGCTTGGTACAATGCCTTCGTTGCTGGCCCCGGGTCCGCAGCACATACCAATAAAGAACCGTCGGTTCAATGGATAGGCCCGGCAAATGCCTGTGAAAAGGCTGGAGGCAACCATCGTTTTCCGCCCTGGCGGTGAGCGGCACTGACTTTCATACCATGGCCAGTAACGAATCGAAAAAACCCTTCCTGGGGCTCAAGCTGAAGGCCCTGTACCTGACCGGTGGTTTGTTCATCGTGATCGCGGGGCTGTTTATTGCCCTGGGGTATGCCTTCCTGCATCGCCAGTTTGAAGTCCAGCGCGAGCAAGCCGCTGAACTGTATCGCAACCAGATCAATGTGCTGCTGGAGCGCTCCGTGGATCGCTTGTTGCAGCTGCAGGACACAGCGGTTTACCTCGAAGGTGTCGCGGCCTCGATGCTGCGGGATGATGCGGACACCCTGCAGGAAAGCTTTAACGAATACTGGTGGAAGTTCCGCATTGACAACCAGCTGCAGTCAGCCAGTTTTGTCAGCCTGAAAAGCGACAAGGCCCTGCATTGGGGAGAGTACGTCGATGTTGCTCCCCTGGTGGACTTGCTGGATGAGAACCAGAAACGTGCCTGGGATATCACCTGCACAGAAACCTGTTACCTCGTTGTTGCCTCTCGCATCACGGTGGGCAAGAACGTTTATGCCGTGGTGCTTTCAACCTTGCTGGATCCGGCATTTGCATCATTCACGAGGATTACCAATTCCGGTGTGATTGTGGTGTCTGGCGGTGCGGGTACCGGCAAGTTTGAGCAAGCGCTGCCGGCCTGGCAGCGCGTCATGATGCAGGGCAGTCGGCCTGAAATCGATTTCCGGCGACTGGCTTCCATTTCGCATGAGCTGTCATTGGATGCCTTGGTTGACGGGCTCCAGTATCGCAAGATTGGCGATGAACAGATCGAGTTCATGTGGATCGATACCGGGCACTCGCGTGTCGGCGAGGAAAATGCATTGATCGTGGTGAGTGATGTCACCCAGGAATTAAATGGTATCCAGCAGATCTTCCGTGAAATCCTCATGGTCTCAATTTTCGGGGTGCTGATCACGGAATTGATCCTGTTGGCAGTGCTGTGGAAGCCGACAACGCAATTACGCCGGATCACGGATGCCTTGCCGCTTTTCGCGGTTAACGAATTTGATGCACTGCGAAAGAAATTCCTGCGCAGCGATTATGTGGCACTGGTCGAGGATGAAAGTGACATCTTGCGCAAGTCGGCAGTCAATTTGTCCTATCAGCTGGAAACCCTGCACTCCCTGTTAAGCAATCGTGCCGAGCAGTTGGAGACCCGTGGCCAGGAGCTTGAGACCGAGCGCAACTTTATCCTTGGCCTGTTGAATACCGCGCACGCGATCATCCTGACCCAGGATGATGACGGTGAGATCCTGATGATTAACCGGTTTGGTGCCGACTTGATTGGCCTGAAAGCCGATGACCTTGATGGACAGCGTTTTGCTGGCCTGTTGTCGGCATCGGAAGAGACTCATCGCGTGCTGGATAGCTTGCGGCGGTTGGCGCATGGCGAGATCCAGGAGTGCCATCATGAATCCATTGTGCTGTGTCCGGATGGCAGCAAGAAATACATTTCCTGGTATCACGCCCGCCTGCCGGATGCCAACCATGAAGGGCACCACGTCCTTTCGATTGGTATGGATGTGAGTGAAAAAATTGCAGCGGAAGAGAACCTGGATTGGTTGGCTGGGCATGACCCGTTGACAGGGCTGATGAATCGCGCCCGTTTTGAAGAAGAGCTGGATCAGATACTGGCGGCATCGCAGCGTTATGAACATGCAGGTGCGTTGTTCATGATCAACCTGGACCAATTCAAGGACATCAATGACAGCAGTGGGCACCAGGTGGGTGATGAGATGCTGCGCATGGTGTCTGGCCGGTTGCTGGAGAGTTGCCAGGACGGGGATATTGTCGCTCGCATTGGTGGTGATGAGTTTGCAGTGCTTGTGCAGGAAGCTGACGAGATTTCAGCTGGCGAGATCGCTGATCGGCTCTGCCGTGCGTTGATGCAGATTGCGTTGACCAGTGATACCCGCGTACACAGGATTTCAGCCAGTATCGGGGTGGCGTTGTTCCCTGCCCATGGTGTCCGTAAGGCCGATATCCTGACTTCTGTCGGCTTGGCGATGCGCAATGCGAAAGACATGGGACGTAACTGCTGGAGTATTTTCAACGAGAACGAGCTTGGCAAGCAGCGTATTAATGAGCGCGTTTACTGGAATGAGAAGGTCAAGCAGGTCTTGGCCGACAATAGTTTTGACATGGTGTACCAGCCTATCAGTGATGTGCGCAGCGGGCAGGTCACGCATTACGAGGCCCTGTTAAGGATTTGCGGGGATGATGGCAAGTTGGTGCCTCCTGACCGGTTTATTGCAGCTGCTGAACGCAGCAATATGATGCAGACAGTGGATGAGCGCGTGATTGAGCGTGTGATGCAGCATCAGGCAGAGTTAAAGGCGCGTGGCATTGATACCAGCCTTTCCATTAATCTCTCCGGCTTGTCGTTCAAAAGCAGTAACTTGATTGCGCATATCCGCAAGGCGATGAATGAGAATGGTATTGACCCCGGATCCATTATTTTTGAAATCACTGAAACTGCAGCGGTGGCCGATATTACGGTTGCCATTGCCGTTGTGGAATCCATCCGCGCCTTGGGTTTCCGTTTTGCGCTGGACGATTTTGGTGTGGGCTTCTCATCGCTGCACTACCTGAAGCGCTTGCCAGTCGACTATGTGAAGATTGATGGTTCTTTTATCCGGAACCTCCACCAGGAAGAAGATGATCGCGTTTTGGTGAAAGCGCTCGTGGAAATTTCCCGTGTATTTGGCCAGTCAACGGTTGCCGAGTTCGTGGATAGCCAGGCTGTGCTGGATATCCTTGGCGAGCTGGGTGTTGACTACGCGCAGGGCTATTTCATTTCCAAGCCCAGGAGTTTTGCCGACATCTGGGATAAGCCGGCGGCATAAAGTCTTTTCATCATCGGGTAATGATCGGGGATTGTTGTGGATATTCAGCCATGGATTGATGACATATTGGGATTGGCCATGACCTATGGCACCCGTGCCGTGTTGGCTCTGCTGATCCTGTTGCTGGGGCGCTGGCTGGTGCGATGGCTGTCACGCTTGATGGAACGTTCCATGGTCAAGCGTGGCATGGACATTACCATCGGGCGATTCCTCGGCAATCTTGCGTATGGCGCGGGCTTGGCGTTGGTAATCATCGCGGCGTTGGGGCAGCTGGGCGTCCAGACCGCTTCCTTCGTGGCGATTATTGGTGCGGCCGGTTTGGCGGTTGGTTTGGCGCTGCAGGGGTCGCTTTCCAATTTTGCCGCTGGGGTCCTGATGATTACCTTGCGGCCTTGCAAGGTAGGTGACTTCATCGAAGCGGCGGGGGTTGCCGGTGCGGTTCATGAAATCAGTTTGTTCACCACCATGATCAAGACCGGTGACAATAAAACCGTGATCATTCCTAATTCAGACTTGATCAACGGCAATATCGTGAATTACACCTACGAGAAAACCCGTCGCATTGATCTGGTGATCGGGGTGAGTTACCAGGCCGATACCGGGACGGTGAAAGCCGTGTTGCGTGAGGCTATCGATGCGGACCCAAGAATCCTGAAAGATCCTGAACCTGTGATTGCCTTGCGTGAGTTGGGTGCTTCTTCAGTGAACTATATTGTTCGCCCTTGGGTGAATACCGAGGATTACTGGGTGGTCCATGATGAGTTGCTGGAGTCTATCAAGCGTCGCCTGGATGAGCAGCGCATCGGGATCCCTTACCCCCAGATGGATGTTCATTTCCATTCAGTTGCCAATAAACCATGAGGATGTTTTTGATGAAGCGTGTGCTGGTGTTCCTGTTGCTTGTGCCTGCCTCTTTGGCAGCGGCTGAAAATTTGACGGATGAAAAGTGGTTGGCCGAGCTGGCTGTTGGCTATACGCACAAGTCGGGCAATACGGATTCTTCCGTGGTTAGCGTTGATGGAAAGGTCACGCGTGAACAAGAAGCCTGGAAGCACATGGCAACACTGGAATACGATTTTGAATCCAAGGACAAGCAAACCACCGATGACACTTTGTACCTGACGTGGCAGTCGAACTATTTCCTGAATGAGATCAGTTACCTGTTCGGGTTTGCGTCTTTCAAGGATGCCCGTTACCAGGGGATTGACCAGGAAGTGGTGCTTGCTTCCGGTTATGGTCGGGTGTTGATGGATGATGATGTGTATTTCCTGTCAATTGAAGCGGGTCCGGCAGCCCGTATCACCAATCCAACCGATGGTTCAAGCTCGGCAGATCCCATTGCCCGCTTCAATGAAAATTTCAGTTGGGCAGTGAGTGAAACTGCATCGTTCAAACAGGATCTTTCATTGGAAAGCGGTAGCGGTAATACAACAGCCAAGTTCTCCGTGGCCTTGGAGACCGCTATTAATTCAAGCCTGGCAATGCGCTTGTCCTACGAGGTCGATCATGTGCACAAAGTGCCGGATGACCGCCACAACACCGATACCAAGACCATGGTCTCTATTGTCTATAAACTCCAATAATCATGACAGATCGTTTTGATGATATTCGTCCCTACCGGGATGATGAAGTAACGCGAATCTTGCAGCGAATCCTTGCCAATAATGAATTGATGTTGGCGATCTCCAGCTTGCGCTTTCCTCGCTGGCCACTGTTCCTGCGCAAGCTGTTGGTGCCGCTGGTGCGTCAATTTGTTAGCCGGCAAGTAAAGGGTGTCGAAACCGTCATGGATTTCCAGTCCGTGGTGGAGCGCCATATGAGCCACATGATCGATACGACAACGCGCTCTTTTACGGTAAGTGGTATGGAGAATCTCCAGCCAGGCCAGCCGTACTTGTTTATCAGTAATCATCGCGA
>SBFY01000042.1 GCA_006227085.1 Gammaproteobacteria bacterium | reverse complement strand
TGACGACCGTGGTGGATGTGAAGATCAGGGATTACCCGACGCATGCGGCTTCCTTGCCGGTGGCGATGATCCCGAACTGTGCGGCGACCCGCCATGTGCACTTTGAGCTGGATGGTTCCGGTCCTGCCGAATTCACGCCGCCGTCACTGGACGATTGGCCACAAATCACCTGGGATGCATCACAGTCCCGCCGCGTCAATCTCGATACGGTCACGCGGGAAGAGATCGCGACCTGGAAGAGCGGCGAAACCCTGCTGCTGTCCGGCACGATGCTCACCGGCCGTGATGCAGCGCATAAAAAGATGGTCGACATGATCAGCAAGGGTGAGTCCTTGCCGGTCGATCTCACCGGCAAGTTCATTTATTACGTGGGACCGGTCGATCCGGTGCGCGATGAAGTGGTAGGGCCGGCTGGTCCGACCACGGCCACGCGCATGGACAAGTTCACCCGCACCATGCTGGAAAAAACCGGCCTGGTGGGCATGATCGGTAAATCCGAGCGTGGCCCGGTGGCAATTGAGGCGATTCGTGATAACCGCGCGGTGTACCTGATGGCAGTGGGTGGTGCGGCGTACCTGGTATCGAAAGCGATCAAGGCATCGAAAGTGCTGGCATTCCCGGAACTGGGCATGGAAGCCATTTACGAATTCACCGTGAAAGACATGCCGGTGACCGTTGCGGTGGATAGCCGTGGTGAATCGGTACACACGACGGGTCCGCAATACTGGCAGCAGCAGATCGCGGCGCAAGTCGTGCAGGTGAAGTAATCCATCGTGGGCGCAAGCTTTTACTGGCATGACTACGAAACCTGGGGGCGTGATCCGGCCAAGGATCGCCCGGCCCAGTTTGCCGGCTTGCGCACGGACATGGACCTTAACCCCATCGGTGAGCCGCTGGTGGTGTATTGCCAGCCGGCAGCCGATGTCTTGCCCGATCCGGTGTCGTGCCTGATTACCGGCATCACGCCGCAGCATGCGCAGCAGCACGGCTTGCCGGAATACGAGTTCATTCGCCGTATCCATGATGAATTGGCATTGCCGGGCACCTGTGGTGTCGGCTTCAACAGCATCCGTTTTGATGATGAATTCACGCGCTATACCTTGTACCGCAATTTTTACGATGCCTATGCGCGTGAGTGGCAGAACGGTAATTCGCGCTGGGACATCATTGATGTGATTCGCCTCGCCAGCGCCCTGCGGCCGGAAGGCTTGCAGTGGCCCGTGAATGAAGAAGGCTTGCCGACGTACAGGCTGGAAGCGTTAACCGCGGCCAACGGTATCGAACATGCCGGTGCGCACGATGCACTGGTGGACGTGAAAGCGACCATCGCCATGGCGCGCAGGTTGCGCGATGCGCAACCGAAATTATGGCAATGGGTGCTGGATAACCGCTCCAAGCATGCCATTGGGGCCATGCTGGATCCGGCCAAGGGCAAGCCCGTCCTGCATGTGTCATCACGCTTCGGCAGCGAGCGTCGTTGCATGGCGATGGTGTTGCCACTGGCCTGGCATGTGAGTAACAAGAACAGCATTATTGTCTATGACTTGTCAGTGGATCCGTCTTCGTGGATCGGTCTGCCAGTCGATGAGATTCGTCGCCGGGTGTTCACGCGTCGCGAGGATTTGCAGGCGGAGGGTCTGGAGCGCATCCCGTTAAAGGAAGTGCACATCAACAAGGCACCGGTGGTGGTGCCGGTCAGTTTGCTGGATGACGCGGCGCAACAGCGTACCGGTATTGATCCCAAAGCCTGTGCGCAGCATGCGGAGCGGTTGTTGCAGGCCCGCGATGTGGCCAGCAAGGTGCGCGAGGTGTTGACGCCGGGCCATGCACCACTGACCGATCCGGACAGCATGCTCTACAGCGGCGGGTTTTTTGATGACCATGACAAGCGCCTGATGAATACGATTCGCCACATGCCGGCAGCGCAGTTGGCAAGCCAGTCATTTGGTTTTCACGATGACCGCCTGGAAGAAATGTTGTGGCGCTATCGTGCCCGTAATTTCCCGCAGACCTTGTCGGCTGGGGAAGCAAGCGAGTGGCAACGCTGGTGTCATGCCCGTATCACCGATCCATCGGCGGGTGGTGCGCGTACTGCTGCCGAGGTCAGGCAACACATTGATGCACTGCGCCAGCAGCCCGATGCCAGGATGGCTGTGCTGGATGCAGTGTCAGACTGGGTGGATGAGCGCGTGGGAGCGGGAGCATGAGTCCGCAGGAAAGCAGTAGCGAACGCGCACGCGGTGAGATCGGCGGCTTGCGCCCCGCCATGCGGTTTTTGGCGCCATATAAAAAGCAGATCACCGGTGCGTTGATCGCGCTGGTGTTTACAGCATTGGTGACCCTGTCGATCGGACAAGGCTTGCGATTGCTGATTGATCGCGGTTTTGCCACCGGCTCCCCCGAGCAGTTGAATGTGGCCATCCTGGTGTTCTTTTCCATGGTGGGTTTACTGGCGGCAGGCACATTCATCCGTTTTTACCTGGTGTCATGGATTGGTGAGCGTGTGGTTGCGGATATCCGTAAAGCCGTGTTCAACCACATTATTGATTTGCATCCCGGTTTCTTTGAGGAAAACGGCAGCGGTGAAATCCAGACGCGCCTGACCACCGATACCACGTTGTTGCAAACGGTGATCGGGTCATCCGTGTCGATTGCCCTGCGCAATGCCCTGATGTTTATCGGCGGTTTGATCTGGATGTTTTTTACTGACCCGAAGCTGACCAGCATTGTGCTGCTCAGCGTGCCGTTGGTGATTTTGCCGATTGTGTTTTTTGGCCGACGCGTACGTACCTTGTCGCGCAGCAGCCAGGATCGTGTGGCGGATGTGGGCAGTTATGTCGGCGAAGCCCTGAAAAACATCAAGACCGTACAGGCATTTAATCACCAGCCACACGATCGCGATAACTTCAGTCGCGTGGTGGAGGGTGCCTTTGATGTGGCAATCCGTCGCATCAGCCAGCGTTCATGGTTGACGGCAGCGGTGATTGTGCTGGTGCTGGGTGCTGTGGCCGTGATGTTGTGGGTGGGTGGTCATGATGTGCTGGCCGGGCGTTTGACCAGTGGCGAGCTGGTGGCGTTTATTTTTTACGCGGTGATGGTGGCGGGTTCCGTCGGTGCGATCAGTGAAGTCTATGGCGATTTGCAGCGTGCCGCTGGTGCGACCGAACGCCTGATGGAATTGTTGCATGCGGATTCGTTGATCACGGCACCACTGCATCCACAGAAGCTGCCAGGGCGTGCTGCCGGTTCGTTGGTGATTGAGGGCCTGCGGTTCTGGTATCCCTCGCGTCCGGACACACCGGCCATTGACGGACTGGATTTGCAGGTGGCGCCGGGCACACGGGTGGCACTGGTGGGTACCTCCGGTGCTGGCAAGTCGACCCTGTTTGATTTGCTGTTGCGGTTTTATGCGCCGCAGGAAGGCGTGATCCGTCTTGATGGCATCGATATCAGCCAGCTTGATCCTGCCGACTTGCGTAGCCATATCGCCATTGTGCCGCAGCAGCCCACCTTGTTTACCGGCAACGTGCTGGAAAATATCCGCTACGGTTGCCCGCAGGCGACCGAGGCCCAGGTGATGGCAGCCGCCAGGGCGGCTCATGCCCATGAATTCATTGAACGCCTGCCACAGGGTTACCAGAGCTTCCTGGGTGAGGGTGGGGTGCGCTTGTCCGGCGGCCAGCGCCAACGCATCGCGATTGCCCGTGCCATCCTGTTGGATCCGGAATTGCTGTTGCTCGATGAAGCCACCAGTGCCCTTGATGCCGAGAGCGAGTTTGTGGTCCAGCAGGCGCTGGAGGAGCTCATGAAAGGGCGTACCAGCCTGGTGATTGCCCACCGGCTGGCCACAGTGGTCGATGTTGAGCGGATCGTGGTGCTCGACCACGGTCGCATAGTCGCCACCGGTACCCACCGTGAGCTGCTGTCGCGCTCCCCCCTGTATGCCCGCTGGGCCGAACTGCAGTTCGGTGAGGCCGCATTGGCAGCCGGATAAACCCTTCCCAAAATCCGCATCGCCGGCTTTTATCGGGAATCGCATGCGGTACAATGCACGCAATCCGGCGCTGGCCGGTTGACCGGTGACAAGGAGCCTCCTGCGTGCACTTCCCTGGCAGTCATATCATCGGTATTGATGCGTTTATCCGCGAAGACATTGATCGCATTTTCCACACCGCTGACCGCATGCGGCCTTATGCCCACCGTGAGCGCGTGACCAAGGTGCTTGATGGCGCCATCCTCGGCAACATGTTCTTTGAGCCCAGCACGCGAACCCGCATCAGCTTTGGCTGTGCCTTTAACCTGTTGGGCGGTGAGGTGCGCGAAACCACCGGCTTTGAGAGTTCAGCGATTGCCAAGGGCGAATCCCTGTATGACACCGCGCGCGTGTTGTCCGGTTATTCCGATGTGATTGTCATGCGGCATCCGCAGTCAGGCTCGGTGGCCGAGTTTGCAGCAGCGAGCCGCGTACCGGTGATCAATGGTGGTGATGGTGCCAATGAGCATCCCAGCCAGGCCTTGCTGGATCTCTACACCATCCGTAATGAATTGCAGTCGCGTGGTCGTGATGGCATTGATGGCTTGCGCATCGCCATGATTGGTGATTTGCGTTATGGCCGCACGGTGCATTCGCTGTCACGTTTGCTGTGCCTGTATCGCAATATCCATGTGGTGCTGGTGTCACCGCAGGAATTGCGTTTGCCGGAATCGCTGGAAGTGGCGCTGCGTGAAGCAGGGCACCAGGTTACGGTCACCGACAAGCTGGAAGAGAGCATCCGCAAGGTCGATATCGTCTATTCCACCCGTATCCAGGAAGAGCGTTTCGCCAGCCGCGAGGAAGCCGATCTCTATCGTGGCAAGTTCCGCCTCAACCAGGCGGTGTACACCCAATACTGCGAGCCCAACACGGTCATCATGCATCCGCTGCCACGCGACTCGCGTGCCGAGGCGAATGAACTGGATAATGACCTCAATGAAAATCCCAACCTGGCGATCTTCCGGCAGGCCGATAATGGCGTGCTGGTGCGCATGGCCCTGTTTGCCTTGATCCTGGATGTCGCTGACCAGGTCGATCGTCATGCCCGCGATGTGAACTGGTACACCGAGCGGCGCTTCTGACCGATGGCGGTGTTTAAGCCCACCTTCACCGCCGCCGATAGCCAATGCCTGGCCGATGACACTGTGTATGACGGGTTTTTCCGGATCCGTCGGGTGACCGTGCAGCATGCCCTGTTTGCCGGTGGTTCATCGCCGGTGTTTACCCGTGAATTGTTTGAGCGCGGTCAGGCGGTCGGTGTGTTGCCGTATGACCCGGTGCTGGATCAAGTGGTGTTGATCGAGCAATTCCGTGTGGGTGCGATGGATGATGCGCATTCACCGTGGTTGCTGGAACTGGTCGCCGGCATGATCGAGACGGGTGAAAACGCCATCGCGGTGGCTCGCCGTGAAACGGAAGAGGAATCCGGCCTCAGTGTGCAGTCCTTGTGGCCGATCGGCTGTTATTACAGCAGCCCTGGCGGTAGTAGCGAACAGCTGCGCCTGTTCTGTGGCCAGGTGGATGCCAGTGCAGCCGGTGGTGTGCATGGCTTGGTCGATGAACACGAAGACATCCGTGTGCACGTGTTTGGCGTGTCTGATGTACCGGCCTTGTTGGCAGAAGGGTCGATCCGTAACGTGCATACCGCGGTGGCATTGCAATGGCTGTTATTGCATGCCGATCGTGTGCGTGAGGCATGGCAGCGCTAAGGCTGTTCCTGGGCGTGGGGCTGGAACAGCCCCTGCAGCGCATCGTGCAGGATTGGCGCCAGCAGCAAGACGCATCCTTGCGCTGGGTGGCTGACAGCAACCTGCACATGACGGTGGTCTTCCTCGGCATGACGGAAGACTCGCGCATCCCGCTGCTTGCCGATGTGGTCATGGCGCATACGCAGCAACACGGTGCATTTTCCCTGGCATGGCAAACGGTGGACTGGTTCCCGTCAGCGGCCAAGGCGCGTGTGCTGGCCTGGTTGCCGGCTGCCGCGGAAGATTTTGCCTGCTGGCAGGCCGGCTTGGTTGCGCAGTTGCGCCGTGCTGGGGTGGCGGTCGAGCGCAAACCGTATCGCCCGCATATCAGCCTGGCGAGGGTGCGTCGTGCAGAGCCGGCCCTGTCATTGCCACAACCACTGCATGCCACCATGGCAGTGACGGCAATCACCCTCTTTCGCAGTGACAGCACTGCCGACGGGGTACGTTACACGCCGATGCAGCACTGGCCGATGAAAAAACCCGTGTGAACAGGTGACGCTGTCAGGGTGGCTGGGTACACTGGCCGCTCTTGGGCAGGAAGCGTGTGTGTGAGCGACAACAGCGATAATAAACCCGTTGGCTTGCTGCGTTCCGGAGCCATGGTCAGCCTGATGACCATGGTGTCGCGAGTGCTCGGTTTGGCGCGCGATATCCTGTTTGCCAGCTTGCTCGGTGTCAGTGCCGTCACCGATGCCTTCTTCGTCGCTTTCCGTATCCCCAATTTCCTGCGCCGGTTGTTTGCCGAAGGAGCGTTTTCACAGGCCTTTGTGCCGGTGTTATCGGAATACCGCACCAAATACAGTGTGGCGGAAGTGCAAATGCTGGTGAATGCGGTATCCGGCACATTGGGGCTGGTGCTGCTGTTGCTGACAACGATAGCGGTGCTGGGCGCACCTGCAATCACGGCCGTGTTTGCTCCCGGCTTTGTGGGTGATGATGAACTGTTCGGCCTGACCAGCCAGATGTTGCGCATTACCTTCCCGTACCTGTTGCTGATTTCCCTGACCGCGTTTGCGAGTGCCGTATTGAACAGTTACGGGCGCTTTGCCGTGCCAGCGTTTACGCCCGTGTGGCTGAATGTCTGCCTGATGCTCGGTGTGTTTCTCGGTGTGCGCTATAGCGACCAGCCGGTCATTGTGGTGTCCTGGGCGGTGTTGTTGGCCGGGGTGGTGCAGCTGGTGTTCCAGATGCCGTTCCTGGCACGTATCCGCTTGTTGCCGCGACCGAAGGCGGACTGGAAGCATCCTGGCGTCAAGCAGGTGATGACGCTGATGTTGCCCGCCATGTTCGGGGTGTCGGTCAGCCAGATCAACCTGCTGCTCGACACCATGCTGGCTTCATTCCTGCCGACGGGCAGTATCTCCTGGCTGTATTACTCGGACCGGCTGACCGAATTGCCGTTGGGGGTATTCGGTATTGCGGTGGCGACGGTGGTGTTGCCCAGCCTGTCCCGCAATCATGCCAGCCAGTCCTCACAGGTCTTCAGCCACACCCTGGCCTGGGGTGTGCGTACCGTGATGGCGATTGCATTGCCGGCCACGATGGCCTTGTTCCTGTTGGCCGAGCCGATCATCGCCACCCTGTTCCAGTACCACAAGACCACGCCGCACGATGTGCAGATGGCCGGCTGGAGCTTGCGGGCCTACACGCTGGGCTTGTCGGCCTTCATGCTGGTGAAGGTGTTGGCACCGGGGTTCTATGCACGGCAGGACACCCGCACCCCGGTGGGCATCGGCATCAAGGCGATGGTCGCCAATATGGTGATGAACCTGCTGTTCGTGGTGCCATTGCATTACAGCTTCCAGCTGGGCCATATGGGCCTGGCACTGGCCACCTCGGCAGCGGCCTGGCTGAACGCCGGTTTGTTGTGGCGCACCTTGCGGCAGCAAGGTGTGTGGGTGTGGCCAGAGAACTACCGGGGTTCGGTGTTGCGCATGTTGCTGGTGACCGTGCTGATGGGGGCGGTGCTGGTGTGGATGACACCGGCAATGGCCGACTGGTTTGCCTGGGGCTGGCAAGAGCGGGTGAGTCATATCCTGCTGTTGTGCGGTGCCGGCATGCTGGTCTATTTCGCCGGCCTGCGGCTGACGGGTTTCCGCCTGTCTGATTTCCGTCATCACGCCTGATTGCCCAGCCTTTCCGCGGGCTTGGCTCCTGACCTTGGCCTGACCTTTGAGGGTGGCCTGCGCTATAATCGCGACTTTTCACGGTCGAGCCACCATGGAGCTGATTCGCGGTCTGCATAACCTGCGCCCCCGGCATCGTGGTTGTGTGGCGACCATCGGTGCATTTGATGGTTTGCACCTGGGGCACCAGCGGGTCCTGGCGCACCTGAAGGCCGAAGGGCGTGCGCGTGGCCTGCCGACGGTGGTGATCGTGTTCGAGCCGTTGCC
>SBFY01000038.1 GCA_006227085.1 Gammaproteobacteria bacterium | reverse complement strand
TCTGAATATCTGGCATCCAGATACCCAGGCAAGTGCCCGCACATATTGTCTGTCCATGTTATTAAAGAGCCCGGCACCCGGCCGGTAGGGACGCGCATTATACGCAGCCCGTACCGGAGCGCAACGGGGGAAAACGTTTTTTTTCAAAGAAAGTTCAAAAAGGCGGGAATACTTCCGTGCGGTCAGGCCAAAACCAGCAGCTGGTACTTCTTTTTCCCCAGCCGAACGAGGAAGTAACGCCCGAACAAGGCATTGCCCGGCTGCAGCGTCTCCTGCAACTTCATATTGCTGTCGGGCGGCAAGGGATGGCCATTGACGTGCAAGGCACCTTGCTTGAGCGCATCCTGGACCTGCTTACCCGATGTTGCCAACCCGCACTCCACCAACAGGCCAGTCCACGGCTTGCCAGCCTGTGCGGCAGGGTCAACAACCGTGGTTGGCAACCCATCCTGGGCCAGCTGGGCATAATCATCGGCAGACAGGGTGCTGGCCTCACCCGCAAACAGGGCTTGCGAAATACGCTCGGCCGCCTGCATGCCATCCTTGCCATGCACCAGCGCCGTCACTTCACGCGCGAGGATGGTCTGGGCCTGGCGCCGGCCAGTCGCTGCGGCATCAGCTGCCTCTATCCCGGCAATCTCGTCCACGGGCAAAAAAGTGAAGTAACGCAGGAACCGGTATACATCGGCATCCGCAGTATTAATCCAGAACTGGTAGAAGGCATAGGGCGAGGTCTTGGCTGCATCCAGCCACACGGTACCGCTTTCCGTTTTGCCAAACTTGCTGCCATCGGCCTTGGTCACCAGCGGCAGCGTCAAGCCATACACCTGCGCCTGGTTCAGGCGCCTGGCCAAATCAATCCCGCCAGTGATGTTGCCCCACTGGTCCGAACCCCCGATTTGCAAGGTGCAACCATAACGCCGGTTCAGTTCGGCAAAATCATAGGATTGCAACAACATATAGGTGAATTCGGTGTAGGAAATCCCTTCGCCTTCCCGCTCGATGCGCTGGCGAACCGACTCTTTCTGGATCATCGCATTGACGGAAAAATGCTTGCCGACATCGCGCAGGAAATCCAGCACTCCCATGCCGGCCATCCAGTCCAGGTTATTGACCAGCTCGGCACCATGCGGGCCATCAAAATCCAGGAAACGGCCAATTTGCGTTTTCAGTCGCGCAGCCCAACCCGCCACGACGTCCGGGGTATTCAGCCGCCGCTCGGCCGACTTGAAACTGGGGTCGCCGATCAGGCCTGTGGCGCCGCCCACCAGGGCCAAGGGCTTGTGGCCTGCCAACTGGAAACGGCGTAATGCCAGCAAGGGAACCAGGCTACCGATATGCAGGCTTTCTGCCGTTGGATCGAAACCGCAATAGAGGGTTCGCGACTGGTCCAGGTGCGCAGCCAAAGCTTCCGGCGCAGTCATCTGGTTCACCAGTTCACGCGCGTGCAAATCCGCCAATAATGCGTTATCAAAGGTGTGCGTCATAAAGCGCCAGCAGTCCGTCAGGGGCAAGCACAGGAAAGCGCGAACCATACCGCAAACCGTCATAAAAAATAAGCCTGCTCATAGCGCAAACGATGGAATTTCCTTTTTTCTGCTATAGTTATTTATTCGGGGGGCATCTCTGGTAGTTGCCACAACCCACTGATAAACAATGAAAAGCCATTGCCAATGAAAAGCTGCGCAACGCCAATGGGCACCGAAGACAACCGCCAACGCTGGTGGGGTCGTTTTTCACATCGCCACGCTGTGCTGGCCGGCCTGATCGCCTGCGGCGCATTGCTGATGGGCGTCATGCTGCCTTCCAGCGAGGTTGAGGCCCGTCGCACACTGGCGCTGGAACTGCCATTTACCGAGCTACCGGCAGAAACGATTGAACCTGCCACCCTGGCTGAACCCGACCTCACGCCCCAGATCCAATGGCAGCAGGCCACGGTACGTGGCGGCGACAGCTTGTTCGAGATTTTCAAACGCAGCGGCATCGCCCTGTCAGATTTACCCGTGTTGTTGAAGAACCCGGAAGCCCGCAGCCTCAAAACGATTCACCCGGGCGATACCCTGCACTATGAAGTGGATGCCGATGGCTTGTTACAGCGGCTGCGCATTGATCCGTCACCACTGCAGTCACTGACCTTCCTGCGCAATGACAGTGGCTTCCAGACCGAAGTGACCACGCGAGTGCCGGAAGTTCGGCTGGCCCAGCGCCAGGCCACAATTGACTCTTCCCTGTTTGCTGCCGGCCAGGCAGAGGGGATGAGCCAATCCATGCTGCTGGAGCTTGCGGACATTTTCAGTGGTGTGGTGGATTTCGTACTGGACGTGCGCAAAGGCGACCAGTTCGGCCTGGTTTACGAGGAAGAATTCGTGGACGGGCAACGCTTGGGTAACGGCCGCATCCTGGCGGCCTATTTCATCAACCAGGGCGAAACCCACAGCGCCTACCTGTTTACGGATGCCAATGGTCAACGGGAATATTTCAACGAAGAAGGCGTCAGCATGCGGAAAGCCTTCCTGCGTGCACCGCTGGATTTCACCCGCGTCAGCTCAGGGTTTAACCCACGTCGCCTGCACCCGGTGCTCAAGACAGTGCGCCCGCATAACGGGATTGATTATGCCGCCCCACGCGGCACACCGGTGTATGCCGCGGGTGACGGTCGCGTGATGGAAGCCGGCTACTCCAAAGCCAACGGCAACTATGTCTTCATCCAGCACGGCCCCAAATACATCACCAAATACCTGCACCTGCACAAGCGCACGGTCAAAACCGGCCAGCGCGTTAACCAGCGTCAGGTGATTGGCCAGGTCGGCTCAACCGGTTATGCCACCGGCCCGCATTTGCACTACGAATTCCTGGTCAGCGGTGTACACCGCAACCCCCGCACCATCATCAATGAACTGCCAAAGGCCCGCACGCTGACCGGTGCTGAACTGGCACAGTTCACGGAATCCACGGGCGGCATGCGCCTGCAATTGGCCTCACTGATGCGCACGGATATCCAGCTGGCCAGTCGCGACAATAACCCGGGGGCCTTGTAAGCAGCGCCCATGTCGTCATCAGAGCGCTACATTGGCCTGATGACAGGCACCAGCCTGGACAGCATCGATGCTGTGTTGGTTGATTTCTGCACGCCGCGCCCTTCCCTGCTGGCGCATCATTCCCTGGGCTTGCCGACCCAACTGCGCGACACCTTGTTGTCATTGACACGGGAAGGCCATAACGAAATTAACCGCATGATGGCCTGCGACCGCGAACTGGGACTGCTGTACCACACCAGCGTGCAACAGTTATTGCAACAAAGCGGCATTGCGGCCAACAGCATCCGCGCCATCGGTTCCCACGGACAAACCCTGCGCCATGCTCCTGATGCAGCTTTGCCGTGGACCTTGCAAATCGGCGATCCGGCAACACTGGCAATCATGAGTGGTATCCCGGTGGTCGCTGATTTCCGGCGCCAGGACATGGCTGCCGGTGGCCATGGTGCACCACTGGCTCCCGGCTTCCATGCAGCGGTATTCCGTAGCCGTGAGGAAGACCGCGTCATTCTCAACCTGGGTGGCATTGCCAATATCACCATCTTGCCACGCCACGGCGACGTCACCGGTTGTGACACGGGGCCAGCCAATTCGCTGCTGGATTTATGGGCACAACGGCATTTACAACAACCGTTTGATCGCCACGGCCAATGGGCCAGCCAGGGCACGGTGCAAACAGCCTTGCTGGAGCAGTGGATCCGGCAAAACACCTGGTTCCAGCAACCCCCGCCCAAAAGTACCGGACGGGAAATGTTCGGGCTGGCCTGGATGGAACAGCACATGCCCGCAGGTGTTGCCAGCGAAGACCTGCAAGCCACCCTGGCCGAATTCAGTGCAGCAACCATCAGCGAGGCCATTCGCAGCCATGCGCCGGCAGGAACCCACGTCTATGCTTGCGGTGGCGGCGTGAACAATGCGGATTTGCTGGCACGGATCAGCCAGCGGCTGGGCACCACCGTCAATAGCACGGCGACCCTGGGCATTGACCCGCAATGTATTGAGGCGACTGCGTTTGCCTGGCTGGCACGCCAGCGCATGGAGGGATTACCGGGCAACCTGCCAGCGGTTACCGGCGCCAGTCGTTCCCTGGTATTGGGTGCGCTCTATTTGCCGTGACATCAGCCGCAACGGGATGCGGCCATCACACCGAGAATGACGAGCCACAGCCACACGTGGTCACCGCGTTCGGGTTGGTCACCACGAATCGCGACCCCTCCAGCCCTTCCGTGTAGTCCACTTGGGAACCAGCCAGGTACTGGATGCTGAGCGAATCCACCAGCACCCCGATACCGTCTTTTTCAACCAGGGTGTCGTCATCGGCCATCAGCTCATCAAAGGTAAAACCGTACTGGAAACCGGAGCAGCCACCCCCCGTGACAAACACGCGCAGGCGCAATGCCGGATTGCCTTCGTCCTCAAGCAAACGCTTGACCTTGGCAATGGCCTTGTCGGAGACCTGCAAGGCAGGATCATGAACGGCTTCCGCAGCACTCATAAAAACCCTTTGGAAACAAGCTATTAAGCAAATAACCCGCGATCAGGCGAGACGGGTTATCGTGCTATAACCAACAGATTTAGTCAAGAATTATCAGCGGCCACCTTGAGCCCCGGCTTGTTGCCAGCAAACACCAGGCTACCGTTAATCTGGGCGCCCTTGGTCATTTCCACCACCGCGTAGTGGATGTTGCCGCTGATGCGGGCATTGGCCGCCAGCTCCACCTGGCCACTGGAATGCACATCCCCTTTGACCGTGCCATTGATGATGACCACCGGGGCGGTGATATTACCCTCCACCGTGCCGCTGCCCAGGATACGCACCTCGGCTTCCTGCCCATTACGGGCAATGATGTTGCCGCGAATCTTCCCCTCAATTTCAAGGCTGCCAGCAAAGTGGATATCACCCACCATCTCGGTTTCAGCCGATACCAAGGTGGTGTGATGACCACCGGTATTCGGGTTTTTCATCGGTTTTTCCTTGCCAAACATTATCGACCTCCCCGCAATCGCCAAGCGAGCTTCTGCTCAATATTGTTGCCTTTCGCAGAGACTGTCACAAGCACCGCTTCCGGCAGGAAGCCGGCCGGCAAGGTCAGGCGCTCTTCCAGGTTCTGGAAATAGCGGAACCGGAACGGCAAGCCGGAAAAGGCCCCCTGTGGTGCGAGCTCAATCCACTCCAGCGTTTCAGGCTGGCCATCGATGCGCCCAACAACCTCCAGCTGCACCTTGCCACTGACACTGTTATGCGGCTCGGCCAACTGCTGCAGCACCAACACATAGTCATAGACGCGGGGATTTTCGGTCGGGATAAATTCCAGCGAGCGAACACCCAAACCACGCTGTCGCTCTTCCGGTGCCATCAGGCCCTGGTAAAAGTTGATTTCCTGCTGCAAACCCTCGACATGATCCTGTAACTCCATGATGGAGCGCCGCAGCGATTCCGCACTATCGCGCTCAATGCTGAGGGTCAACTGTGCTGCCGCCAGTTCACCACGCGCTTTGGCCACATCTTCCTGCAGTGCCGATACTTTCTGGCCCATGCGGTATCGTTCTTTCAGCTGCATCAACAACTGCGCATCACCCAGCCAGTAACCCAGCAATACCGACAACACGATCGACACCACAAACAACAAGCGCCGGCGTTGCCGACGCTTGGGGTCGTATTTGACGACAATCCGTTCCGGTGCAGGTTGGGCGGCCATCAGCGCATCACGGCATCAAGGCTGCTTGCAACAGGCCCGTGGTTTCGTCCAACCCGAAACGGATATTCATCGCCTGCACCGCCTGGCCTGCCGCGCCCTTGGTGAGGTTATCAATCACCGATAACACCACCACCGTGTTACGCCCCTGCGGACGGTGCACGGCCAGGCGACAGGTGTTGATGCCTTTGACACTGCGGGTTTCCGGATGCGAGCCCTTCGGCAGCACATCGACAAACGCCTCATTCGCATAGCGCTGTTCGAACAAGGCCTGCACGTCGGCGTTGTCATCGGTCAGCGTGGCATACAGGGTGGCATGGATGCCACGAATCATCGGCACCAAGTGCGGCACAAACGTCAGCGAGACCGGCTGCTTCGACATGCCATTCAGGCCCTGTTCGATTTCCGGTAGGTGGCGATGCCCTGGCACACCATAAGCCTTGTAACTGTCATGCACTTCCGTAAACAGGTTCGCCACCTTGGCCTGCCGTCCAGCACCACTGACACCGGAAGCCGCATTGGCAACCAGGTTGGCAGGATCGATGACACCGGCCTCCAGCAAAGGCATGAAGCCCAGCTGCACGGCCGTGGGATAACAGCCCGGGCAGGCAATCAGCTGTGCGGTCCTGATGGCCTCACGATTGACTTCCGGCAACGCGTACACCGCCTGCTTGAGGGCCTCCTGTGCGGTATGGGCATGGCCGTACCATTTTTCCCACAAGGCTGCATCCTTGATGCGGAAATCTGCCGACAGGTCGATCACCACCTTGCCAGCCGCCAGCAGCTCCGGCACCGATTCCATCGCCACGCAATGCGGGGTCGCAAAAAACACCACGTCACAAGCGGCCAGCGCTTCCACCGAAGGCTCGACAAAGGCCAGGCCCACCCGGCCACGCAGGCCCGGATAGAGCTCGGCCACCGGCAGGCCTGCATCGCCGCGCGAGGTAATCGTGACCACCTCGACCTGCGGGTGATTACAGAGAATCCGTAACAATTCCGCCCCGGTGTACCCGGTGGCACCAACAATACCGACCTTGATCACAGCGACTCCTGGCTTATCCAATGGCTGGGCATGAACAAGTGATTATAATGTGAGCCGCCATCCATCGTTAGCGGTTATTCCCATGCTCTGGCTAAAAGCCTTTCATTTGATTTTCGTGGTGTGCTGGTTTGCCGCCCTGTTCTACCTGCCGCGGCTGTTCGTCTATCACGCCATGAGCGAAGACGCCCCCTCGCGGGAACGCTTCAAGATCATGGAACGCAAGCTGTACCGCGGCATTGCCTGGCCATCGCTGGTACTGACCTGGGGATTCGGTCTGGCCATGGTCTTCCAGAACCCGGAATACTATGCCAAGGCCGGCTGGTTCCACACCAAGTTGTTGCTGGTCGTTTTGCTGGTCGCCTACCACCTGCTGTGCGGCCATTACCTGAAAGCCTTCCGCGATGACCGCAACAGGCACAGCCATGTGTTTTACCGCTGGTTCAATGAATTCCCCGTGCTGGTCTTGTTCGGCGCGGTGATCCTGGCGGTCGTCAAACCTTATTGATGGAGTGAGCGATGTCCCGTTCCCATGACTTGTTTGCCCGCGCCTGCCAGCGCATCCCCGGCGGCGTGAATTCCCCCGTGCGCGCCTTTCGTGGCGTCGGCGGTGAACCGGTGTTTTTCGAGCGCGCTGAAGGCGCCTGCCTGATCGACAGCGATGGCAAGCGCTATATCGACTATGTGGGTTCCTGGGGCCCGGCCATTCTCGGCCATGCCAATCCCACCGTGCTCGCAGCGGTCAATGAAACCGCGGCCAAAGGCCTCAGCTTCGGCGCACCGTGCGAACTGGAAGTCGACATGGCCGAGTTGATCCACAAGCTCATGCCATCGATCGAGCAAGTGCGCATGGTCAGCTCCGGCACGGAAGCCACCATGAGCGCGATCCGCCTGGCGCGCGGTTTTACCGGCCGCGACCTGATCGTGAAATTCGAAGGCTGTTATCACGGCCATGCCGATAGCCTGCTGGTGAAAGCCGGCTCGGGCGCATTGACGCTGGGCCAACCCACCTCGCCGGGCGTGCCGGCCAGCTTCGCTGAAAAAACCCTGACCTTGGCCTACAACGATATTGCTTCGGTGGAAGCCGCGTTCCGTGAGCATGGCCAGCATATTGCCTGCATCATCGTCGAACCGGTCGCTGGCAACATGAACTGCATCCCGCCGGTGCCCGGTTTCCTCGAAGGGCTGCGCACCCTCTGCGACCAATACGGCAGTGTGCTCATTTTTGATGAAGTGATGACCGGGTTCCGTGTGGCACTCGGTGGTGCACAAGCGCTGTACGCGATTCGCCCGGATCTCACCACGCTCGGCAAAGTGATTGGCGGCGGCATGCCTGTCGGCGCTTTCGGTGGCCGTGCCGACATCATGCAACACCTCGCGCCCGTGGGTGCGGTGTACCAGGCCGGCACC
>SBFY01000071.1 GCA_006227085.1 Gammaproteobacteria bacterium | reverse complement strand
ACATACCAGAGGATCTTGTCATTGGGGACGTTCTGCGCATCCATGAAGATCTGCAGCAGGTGAATCGACGAAATCGCAACGATCGAAGCCGCGACTTTGTTCTTGAGTGAAGTGGCATCCATGGTGCCGAGCCAGCCCAGTTTTTCAGAGCCTTCGGCCATGTCCAGCTGCGACACGAAGTTTTCATAGCCGGCAAACATCACCATCACCAGCAACCCCCCGACCAGCGCCAAATCCACCAGACTGAGGATCACCAGCACAAGGTCGGCCTCAGTCATGGTGAGGATGATCGGGAAGACGTGGATCAGCTCCTCAAAGAACTTGATGCCCAGCAACAGGATCGCCAGGCTCAAGCCGAGGTAAATCGGGGCCAACAGCCAACGGGCTGCGTACATGGTACGTTCGATCAGCGCTTCCATTGTTTACTCCAGCCATGAACGATAGCCGCTGATTCTACACGGCTTGGCCGGCGGGCTCACCTGCCGGTTTTCCTTTGACGGACCCGGGTTTTGCGCTAGTCTGGTAGCCTCTTACCGACCATGACCCTATCAACAGGAAGGAGACTCAGGCATGGAATTCACCCCCCTTTGGTGGCACTGGATCATTCTCGGCATCCTGCTGGCCATGGCCGAGATTTTCGTACCCAGCTTTACCCTGCTCTGGTTCGGCCTTGGCGCGGCGCTGGTCGGCGGATTGTTGTTCATCACCCCGGAGCTCAGCTTTACCTGGCAGGTCCTGCTGTGGGCTGTCTCATCCACGGCATTCACCATTCTCTGGTTCCGCTATTTCAAACCGACCATGACCGACAAGACCAAGGCCGGCATCTCGCTGGAAGCGGTCATCGGTGAAGCCGGCCAAGTGATCCAGGCGCCGCAAGGCAATCACCGCGGCATGGTGCGCTTCCCGAAACCGATCCTCGGCTCACAGGAATGGCCCTGCCTGAGCGAGGAAACACTGAATGAAGGCGATCGCGTGTTTGTGCGCGAGCTTTCCGGCAATACCTTTGTCGTCAGCACCCAGCGTGCTGGCTGATCATTCCCTTCACTGTCACGACAGGAGTCACCCATGAGCGGCACAACCCTACTGGTTCTTTTTATCGTCGGCTTTGCCTTTGTCACGATCTTCAAGGGCGCACGCACGGTACCCCAAGGCAGCAAGCACGTGGTGCAGCGCCTCGGCAAATACCACCGCACCCTGCAACCTGGCATCAACTTCATCGTCCCCTATATTGATGCCGTGGCCTATCGCGTCACCACCAAGGACATCGTGCTGGACATCCCTTCACAGGAAGTGATCACCCGCGACAACGCCGTGATGGTGGTCAACGCGGTGGCCTATATCAATATCGTGTCGCCGGAAAAAGCCGTCTACGGTGTCGAGAACTACAGCATCGCCATCCAGAACCTGGTGCAAACCTCGCTGCGTTCGATCGTCGGCGAAATGGACCTGGATGACGCCCTGAGTTCACGCGACCAGATCAAGGCCAAACTGAAAGGTGCGATTTCCGATGACATCGCCGACTGGGGCATTGCGCTCAAGACCGTGGAAATCCAGGACATCAATCCGTCACAGACCATGCAGAAAGCGATGGAAGAACAAGCCGCTGCCGAACGCCAGCGTCGCGCCACTGTCACGCGCGCCGATGGTGAAAAAGCCGCTGCCATTCTTGAAGCCGAAGGCCGACTGGAAGCCTCTCGCCGTGATGGTGAGGCCATGATCGTACTGGCCCGCGCTAACCAGGAGTCCATCCGCATGGTGACCGAAGCCATCGAGAACGATGAACTGCCGGCGGTCTACCTGTTGGGTGAAAAATACATCAATGCCCTGCAAACCCTCGGTAACTCACAGAACAGCAAACTGGTGATCCTGCCGGCCGATTTGCCGTCTGCCGTACGCGGCCTGATTGACCGGGCACAGAAGAACTGAACACTCGCAAACAAAAAGGGCTAGAGGGAAACCTCCAGCCCTTTTTTATTCCTTCACCTCAATCCACTGACGGCCTGGCAATCGCCTTGGCCTTGGGCCGCGCCAGCAAGCATTGGTGGGTGGTGATTACCCGCTCGCGGAAACCACCTTCGCAATACGCAAGGTAGAAGTGCCACATGCGGATAAAGGTTTCATCAAAACCCTGCTCGCGGACCGCCGACAATTGTGACAGGAAACCTTCACGCCAATCAGCCAGGGTGCGCGCATAATCAATGGTGATGTCTTCAAGGCCGACCCACTGGAAATCCGTGTGCTTGGCCGTCACCGATTGCATGCGCGCCAGTGATGGCAGGCAGCCACCCGGGAAAATATAGCGACGAATGAAATCGACCCGTTTGCGACTGGCATCGTAGCGCTGGTCCGGGATCGTAATGGCCTGCACCAGCATCACACCGTCTTCTTTCAGCAGGCGCTGGCATGATTCGAAAAACGCCGGCAGGAATTGGTGACCGACCGCTTCGATCATCTCCACCGATACCAGCTTGTCATACTGGCCATCCAGATCGCGGTAATCACTCAACAGGATCTCGATACGATCCGACAATCCCTCAGCCTCAATACGGGCCTTGGCGTGCTCATATTGCTCACGGGAAATCGTCGTGGTCGTTACCCGGCAGCCGTAATAGCGGGCTGCATGGATAGCCATACCACCCCAGCCGGTGCCGATTTCCAGCAGGTGATCCCCCGGGGTTAACTGCAGGCGCTGGCAGATGTGGTCGCGCTTGTAAAACGAGGCTTGCTCCAGCGATGTATCCGCCTGCGGATATATCGCTGACGAATACATCATTTCCTTATCGAGAAACAGCGAGAAGAAATCATTGCCCAGATCGTAGTGGGCAGCGATGTTGCGACGCGAACCACTACGGGTATTGGCGCGAACACGCTCGAACAGGGACAGGGCCATGCGCGAATACCACGGCATGCG
>SBFY01000104.1 GCA_006227085.1 Gammaproteobacteria bacterium | reverse complement strand
TTGATGGTCAGCAAGGTACTGGCCAGTACCGAATCCCAGTCGGCCAGCCCGCTGGTATCGATGGAGATGGTGGCCGTGGTCGTCGCCTGCAGCTCGCCGGCCAGTCGCTCCATCGCCGGTCGCGGGTGGGCACTGGTCCATTCGCCGGTAAAGGCAATGACCAGTGCGTCGTCGCGGGTCTGGCTGCTCCACTGCGGGGGCGAAAGGGGTTTGGCGGCTGGCATCGAAAAGCCCGTTGGCCCAGGTCAGCCAACAGTGTAGGGCAAAACCTCATGAAAGGGACGGAGGGATTAAATTTTGGCCAAGTATTTCTTTGTTCAGGGAAGTGTTTTACCGTGAAATTCGGCAGGATCCTGGCAGCTTGCAAGTTACTCAATCGGCATGGCATGGGCATAACCATGGAACATCAAGCGATTGATGCCCGCCGCATAGGCATTGCCGGCCAGGTATAAAAAATCGTTCTGGTTGAAGCGGTTTGGGTCGGGTGTCATGGCCACGAACGACTCTGAGCTGATCATGGGGTTTCCGGCGATATGGCCAGCAGATGCCGCCAGTTTCAGGAACTCGAAATTGCCGTTGGCAAACAGCCCTTCGGATTCCGGGATGTCTGCAATCCGGTAGGTGTCCAGATAATCCCCAAATCCGCCGTGTGCCTGTAGCCGGAACGGAATGCGCTGTTGTTCCAGCCAGTCTTTCAGCGGTTGCACATGCTCGTCACGAAAAAGCTGTTCACGGGTGGCTTCATAGTCTTCGCGGATGCGTTGGCCCCTCGCATCGGTGGCGATATAGGCTGGTTCAGGCGTTACCAGCATGTTCAGGTACTTGGATTCCCCGTGCTGGCGAAATACCAGCGGCAGGTAAGGCGCGATGTCATAGCCGTGTTGTGCGTGGAACGCGGCCTGGAAACGGGCTGACCAGGGCAGCTGGCCAATCAATTCGAAGCTATCGACAAAAAACGCATCCGGCTTATAAGGGGCCAGTTTTTCCAGCCACGGTTTGCCCAGCTTGTCGATGTATTCCCCAATGCCGTCGCGATCAAGATGGTCGATCACGTTGGCGGTCGGCAGCCCGTCTTGCGGGCCTGAGCCGGGGTAGGCTGATGCGAGTACATTGTGGTGAGTGGCATTTCGGTAAAACGCAAACAGTTGCCAGTCGCCTTCCGGAGCCTGCCATTGTACGGTATGGCCCGTGGTGTGTACTGTCAGGTCCGTAAAGTCGGCCAGTTTGCCGTTGGCATCGCGGCGCGCTGCGGTGACCGCCGTCAACAGGGTATTGGTGTCAAAACTGCCCTGGGTGCCATAGACCAGCATATTGCCGATCCTGGCATACAGTGGTTCGCTGGGTGATGGCAGGGCATGAAGGGTTTTATCGTGTTCCAGTCCGGCGCTTGCCATGAGTAGTTGTTGTTCCGGATATTCTGTGATGAATGGCCCTCCGGTGGGCCAACCGCTGCCGAGGGTAAGGTCAACCTTCATCCCGAGCTTGGCGGCGTGTTCAAGCACCATGCGCACGTGGGCGAACCAGGCATCGCTCCCTACCTGGTAGATGGTGTGTTGCTGCTCGCGCAATGCGGCCTGGCGCAAGCCGAAGGTGAGCGTCTGGATTTCAACACCGCCAAAACCGGCGGAATGCAGGGTGTTGAGTTCGCGTAACAAGGCTTCGCTATTCACCGCATTACCTGGCCACCACCAACGAATGTACGGCCGGTACTGCATGCCCGGCTGCTGCCATTCAGCAGGATCCCAGTCGCTAGCACTGTCACCCACTTGCAGTAATCGGCTTTGTCCGGGCGGTATGGGCAGGTTCGCATCAACGGCATTGCTCACACTACCGCTTTCGGGGTCAAGCCAGCGCAAGGGTTCGGGCAAGGTTGCGGCCAGGCGGATGTCCAGCGGTTGGGGGCTGTCATTGAAGAACAGCAGCCATTGGGTGTCGTCACTGCGACGGCGTTGCAGCTTGAGTCCGGGGTGTGAACCGGCGGCCAGTACGGTAGATGGTACATGGGTTGCGAGTATCGCGCCGAGCGGTTGGTGTTCCGTTACGGCGATTATGCGCTGGCGCAATGTTTCAGCAATCAAAGCGACCTGTTCATCGCGTGAGAGATGATTGGCCCATCCGTAGGCGCGTTGCGGCAGCTCGCCAATCCAGATGACCGGAATGCCGGCATCAGCAATGTGCTGGATGCGTTGCAAGAGCTCCGGGGCCATCACGCTTGCTTGGTCAACCAGCAAGGCACGGTAATGCATGGCACCAACTTGCAGGTTTTGGTCTGCGGCGGTGGCTTGCAGTAAATCGTGGCGGCTGATGCGTTCGTACACCAACCCCGCTTCATTCATGGTGATGCTGGTGAAGGATTCCCCGGCGTTTGGTGCAGTGCCGGCACTCAGCTCAGCTTTGTCTGGGTACTCGTGGGATAACATCAGCCAGGCAATGTCGGCTTCGGGATGACCGCGCGTCATCGCGTAGGTCATACGGGAAAGCGTGGTGTTGATCGCAGGAATGTGTTCCCAGATGGGGTTGTCTTCGCGGATATTGCTGGTGAATCCGAAAGGGCTGGCGACATACATGTCCCCGAAAAAGCCGCCCGCGAATGGGTACCAGAGGTCAGGATGCTGGTGCTTGATGTATTGGTCAAGCAAGGCAATAGCGCTGGTCAGTAGCACGCCAGTCATAACAAGCAGTGTCACCAGTTTTTTTGCCACGGTTTTTGCGCTAATGATTTTTTGTCTCCAGTTTTTTGTTTCGGGATTATCGCAGAAACCCTCCTTTCAGCACATATTCCTTCGAATGCGGCGGCACATAGCGGTTGGGGCCAAACAGGATCAGGCCGTGCTTGAGCCATTGCTGCCAGGTTTCCGCAAAACCCAGCACGCGTGAGGGTTCGCTGGGCTCGACCGGCAAGGCCGTGGCCAATGCCAGT
>SBFY01000062.1 GCA_006227085.1 Gammaproteobacteria bacterium | reverse complement strand
CCAGCTGCCTGGCTGGCAGCGTGGCATTACGCTGATCAGGGGTTGTTTGGTGTGCCCATGCGGCTGCGGTAATCCCAGCTGCTGATGCTGACCGGATGGATCCGCAGCACCATTTCCTCATCCACGCGTGACATCAGCCATGAGGCCAGCGCGTCATGGTTGTTGCCGAGGTAGCGTGTCACCAGTTGTTGCATCACGTCGCGGGCACCGGCTTTGCCCCATTCGATATCCCCAAACCCGCGAATGCCGCGATAGGGCGGTTCATTGACCGCGACTTCAAATCCCACATGCGGGTTCTGCTTGATCAAACGCATCAGGTGGGAGCTCTGGTGGGTGATGCCCACCAGTTGCTGGCCATCGCGCAGGTACCAGATCGATACCACCTGCGGGTAGCCGGAAGGGGTATGGCAGGCAAGCCGCATTGGCACGGTGGTGTGATCCAGGTAGTCATGGATCTGGGCGGGGTTCCAGCGATTTTCCAGTCGGGTCGGCATGGTCATGCTCCTCAGTTTTGCGATATACGCCTGTGCCGGTTGCGTGGTTCAGCACTGATCCGCCAGTGCCATGGCTGCGTAAACCCGGCATTCACCAGGGAGTCCGCCCATGTCCACTGTACACCCATTGCCACCCTCAACCTGGCTGGCCTTGATGGAAGCCCCTCGCGCAGCGGCCGAAGTTGCCGCCTTGTTCCGTGCCGGCCAGCATTGGGATGCCTTGCCACCGGGTGATGGCCATGCGGTGATCACGGTGCCGGGTTTTGGTGCCGGTGATGGGGCAATGGCGCCCATGCGCTGGTTCCTGCGCCGGCTCGGGTACGATGCCCGCCCCTGGCTGTTGGGCCGTAACTTCCGTCGCCAGCGCATCACAGCGATTGATGATGTCACCGAATTCCGCGAACAGATGCAGGAAAAGCTGGCCGCCCGGGTGGCTGATGTGGCCGCTGAAACGGGCCGCAAGGTCAGCCTGGTGGGCTGGAGCCTCGGTGGTGCCTATGTCAATGCGCTGGCCTGTCGCGAGCCGGAACATTTGCGCTGCGCCATCACCCTCGGCACGCCATTTGGTGACCCGCGTGCCACCAAGGCCTGGAACCTGCTGAAGACCCTGAATCGCAGCGATGTGCCTGAACATGAGCAGGATTTCGACAGTTGGCTGCGCGAAGCCAATGCGCGCCGCAAGGTACCGACCACCGTGATTTACAGCCCCACCGATGGCATTGTGGCGCCCGCGATCGCGACCTTGAAGCAATCCCGTTATGTTGAAAACGTTGCAGTTGATTCCAGCCATGTCGGGTTTGCCTTGAACCCGCAGGTGTATGCCGTGATTGCCCGCAGCCTCGCCCGTTCGGCATAAGCTTGCCTTCGCTGCCGGGCTTGTTCACCATGCCGGCAACGGCATGACTGGATAAGCCCTGGTGTCACGACCCACCCCCGTCACCTTGCTGGCCTTGGCCAGCCTGTACCTCGCCCAAGGCCTGCCGTCAGGCCTGCTGGCGCATACCTTGCCGGCCATCATGAGCCTGGAAGGGGTTGATGAGCGCTGGATCGGCGCGCTGAAGTTGCTCGCCTTGCCCTGGTTTTTCAAATTCCTGTGGGCACCATGGCTGGACCGTTACGGCCAGCGGCACCACTGGATCACCGGCTTGCAATTGCTGGCCGCGAGCTGCTTGCTGTGCTTGTCCTTGTTGCCAGTGACGACATTCACCACAACGGCCGGTGTGTCTTTTGCGGTGTTGCTGTTGCTCCTGTTTTGCCTCAACACGGCATCGGCCACGCAGGACATCGCAACCGATGGATTGGCGGTGTCGGTCTTGCCGCGACGCTGGCATGGCATTGCCAACAGCCTGCAAGTCGGCGCTTACAAGGTTGGCATGATTGCCGGTGGCAGCGGCCTGTTGTTGCTGCTTGATCACATCGGCTGGATGCAGGCCACACAAGGCATGGCCGTGCTATTACTGCTGCTGTTGCTGCCGGTGTGGTTGATGCCGCCAGCGCCACGCACGATTCCCGTGCATGAGCCGCAGGCACGCGATTACTGGCAAGACAGCTTCCGCGGGTTTTTCCAGCACCGTCCCGGCATGATGGCATGGCTGGCGGTGTTGCTGACTTTCAAAGTGGCCGACAGCCTGGGCTCGGCGATGATCAAACCGATGCTGGCACAGCAAGGATGGGATGCCAGTGGTATGGCGGGATTGATCCTGCTGTCATCGCTGTGCGGCCTGCTCGGTGCCGCGCTGGGTGGCGTGGTGTATTTCCGGCTCGGCGCTATTCGCAGCCTGTTGTTGGCCGGTTTCCTGCAAGCCGTGGGCATTGGTGCATGGTCACTGGTGACGATCGGCATCAGCACCCATGCTGTGATGGCGATTGCGGTGTTCGAGCAAGTGGCCGACGGCATGAGTACCGTGGCCTTGTTTGCGGTGATGATGGCCTGGTGCCGCAGTGGCCACGAAGGTGGCGACTATACGCTGCAAGTCAGTTTGCACATGGTGATCGCCGGGATCGGTAGTGTGTTGAGCGGTTTTGTCGCACACGCGCTCGGGTTTTCGCTGCATTTCCTGTTGGCAGCGATGCTGGGCATGGCTGCACTCTGGTGTGTATGGCAGTTGAAGCACACACCGCTGCCTGCCTGGCAGCCCGAACGTGAGGTTAGGGCGTGACGCATGTTTTCCAGTTTATCGTTGGCATTGGTGGCATCCTCGCCATCGGGTTTGCAGCGGGTATAGCGGTATTTTTTATTCCCTGTGCGATATTTCTCGCGCGCGTCGGTGTGAACTATGCCTTGCTGCCACGGGCGATGCATTTTGCAGCTGCGATGGCATTGTCCTTGATGGGTGGCGCCTTATTGATGGGGATTGGTGGCCCAATACTTGCGGTGCTGGTGTTTGTCAGCCTGTGCCGCAAATACCTGGTCGTGAGTGAGCGACAGGCCTGGGCATGGGGTATTGGC
>SBFY01000003.1 GCA_006227085.1 Gammaproteobacteria bacterium | reverse complement strand
TGCGTCTGGTGTTGCTGGCCTGTTGGCCATTGCTGGTGGTGGCGGACCCGATCCGGCTGGAAGGGGTGTTCACGCAAGGCGGGATCCTGCGTGGCCAGGTGGCGCCTGGGACAGTACTGGCCCTGGATGGCGAGCCGGTACCGGTTTCGCCCAGCGGCGCCTTTGTGATCGGGTTTGACCGTGATGCCGCCACCAAGGCGCGATTGCAGGCGGTGTTGCCCAGCGGGGTGCAGGTGGGCCAGGACATCGTGATTCGCCCGCGCCAGTACGATATCCAGCGTGTGACCGGGGTGCCGGAGGCGACGGTGAATCCGCCGGCGGAGGTGCTGGAGCGGATCGAGCGGGAAGCGGTGCTGGTCAGCCAGGCCCGGGAAGGGGAAAGTGCACTGGAGGACTTCGCACAGCCGTTCCAGTGGCCTTTATTAGGGCCGGTGACGGGTGTGTTCGGTAGCCAGCGTGTCTATAATGGCGTGCCCAAACGCCCCCACTACGGGGTGGATGTGGCGGCCCCGGTCGGGACGGTCGTGGTGGCGCCCGTGGGTGGTGTGGTGACCCTGGTGCATGACGACATGTTTTATTCCGGCGGTACTCTGGTGATCGATCATGGCCATGGGCTGACGTCGACATTCATTCACCTGAACCGTGTGCTGGTGAAAGCAGGCCAGCGGGTGGAGCAGGGTGACGAGATTGCCGAAGTGGGCGCCAAGGGGCGTGCTTCGGGGCCGCACCTGGATTGGCGCATGAACTGGCGTGATCGCCGGCTGGATCCCGTGACCGTGGTCGGGCCCATGCCTTCGCAACATGCAACACAGAAAACAGGAACAGGCGATGCCGATTGACAAGAAATTACTGACCCTGCTGGTGTGCCCCGTCAGCAAGGCGCCCGTCGAATACGATGAGGCCAATGAGGAACTGGTGTGCCGTGCCAGCGGTTTGGCTTATCCGGTCCGTGATGGCATCCCGGTGATGCTGGAAAGCGAAGCGCGCCAGCTCAGTGCTGACGAAGTGCTGGACAAGTAACGCCACGGGAACATCATGAGCACCATTTTTGCCAAGATCATTGCCGGTGAGATTCCCGCCGATTTCCTGCACGAAGATGAACAGTGTGTGGTGATTCGTGATATCCAGCCGCAGGCGCCAGTGCATTTGCTGGTGATCCCGCGCAAACCGATTCCCAAGCTGGCGGAAGCCGATCCCGCTGACCAGGCCTTGCTGGGCCACTTGTTACTGGTGGCGCGCCAGATGGCGCATGAACATGGCATCGGTGATGCATTCCGCACCGTGATCAACAGCGGTGCTGGCGTTGGCCAAACCGTTTTCCACTTGCATGTGCATGTGATGGGCGGTCACCGCGCATCCGAACAGTCCCTTAACTCATAACCCCAACTGGCTCCTTCATGAAAAGCGCTGATATCCGCGAAGCCTTCCTGCGTTTCTTTGAACAACACGGTCACACCCGTGTGCCCAGCAGCTCATTGGTGCCGGGCAATGACCCGACCTTGTTGTTCACCAATGCGGGCATGGTGCAGTTCAAGGATTGTTTCCTCGGGCGCGAAAAACGTGCCTATGTGCGCGCAGTGAGTTCACAGCGTTGTGTGCGTGCCGGTGGCAAGCACAATGACCTGGAGAACGTGGGCTACACCGCACGGCATCACACGTTTTTTGAAATGCTGGGCAATTTCAGTTTCGGGGATTATTTCAAGCATGATGCCATCCGTTTTGCCTGGGAGTTCCTGACCTCAAAGGAATGGTTGGCCATCCCGCAGGAAAAACTGTGGGTCACCGTGTATGCCGAAGATGAAGAAGCCTATGCCATCTGGAAAGATGAAGTGGGTGTGCCGGCCGAGCGTATTGTGCGCATTGGTGATAACAAGGGTGCGAAGTACGCCTCTGATAATTTCTGGGCGATGGGCGACACCGGCCCGTGTGGCCCGTGCACCGAGATTTTCTATGATCATGGCCCGGAAGTGGCCGGTGGTCCCCCGGGCAGTCCGGATGAAGACGGTGACCGCTATATCGAGATCTGGAATAACGTGTTCATGCAATTCAATCGCACCGAAGACGGTGTGATGCACCCCTTGCCGAAACCATCCGTGGATACCGGTATGGGTCTGGAGCGTATTTCAGCGGTGATGCAGCATGTGCATTCGAATTATGAAATCGATTTGTTCCAGAACCTGTTGCAAGCAGCAGCGGATGCTGTCGGCTGCAAGAACGAAAGCCAGCCATCCCTGCGCGTGATCGCCGATCACATCCGTTCATGTGCTTTCCTGGTGGCCGATGGTGTGTTGCCATCGAACGAAGGTCGCGGCTATGTGTTGCGCCGCATCATCCGGCGTGCCATCCGTCATGGTCATAAATTGGGCGCCAAGGGCGTGTTTTTCCACAAGCTGGTGAAGGCGCTGGCTGATGAAATGGGCGGTGCGTATCCGGAGCTGGCTGCACAGCAGGCGATGATTGCGAAAGTGTTGCTGACAGAAGAAGAACAATTCGCGCAAACCCTGGACCAGGGTATGCGTTTGCTGGAGCAAGCCATTGCGGAATTGAAAGGCAAGGAATTGGCGGGCGAGACCGCGTTCCGTTTGTATGACACCTACGGTTTCCCGGTGGATTTGACGGCGGACGTGGCGCGCGAGAAAGGCCTGACCGTGGATATGGCCGGCTTTGAAACAGCGATGGCAGCCCAGCGTGAGCGGGCCCGCAGCGCCAGCCAGTTCGGCGGTGATTACGCCATCACTGTCGATGGCAAAACCGATTTCACGGGGTATAGCGAACTCGATGGCAGTGCCCCTGTGCTGGCCCTGTTCAAGGACGGCAAGCGTGTTGATGCATTGAATGCCGCAGACAAAGGCGTGGTTGTGCTGGAGCGCACACCGTTCTACGCGGAGTCCGGTGGCCAGGCCGGTGATAGCGGCATCATCGGTAATGACAGCGTGCGTTTTGAAGTGCAG
>SBFY01000093.1 GCA_006227085.1 Gammaproteobacteria bacterium | reverse complement strand
CCAAATCGCCATCGGCTTGCAGGAATGGCTTTTCGGGCGCTGTCGATGTCGGCGAAAAGCACGCAGGCCCATGCCGTTACTAAAATTCCGTCACCCCCGCGCAGGCGGGGGCCCAGTATCTAAACGCGTTAGCAAATCGTGGGAATAATCACGCATTAAAAAGCCCGCATCAGCGGGCTTTTTAATATCTGGCCTGGAGGTTTTACTTCCAGCGCTTCGGCAACACATCCTTCACTTTCTTGTGCAGGTTCAGGATGCATTCCTCGGTGGTTTCCCAGTCGATGCAACCATCGGTGACGGAGACGCCGTACTGCAGTTTGGAAAGGTCTTCCGGGATCGGCTGGTTGCCGAAACCGATATTGCTTTCGATCATCAGTGCAACGATGGATTGGTTGCCTTCGACGATCTGGTTGGCAACATTGTCAGCGACCAGTGGTTGCAGGGCCGGGTCCTTGTTGGAGTTGGCATGGCTGGTGTCGATCATGATGTTCGGTGACACACCGGCTTTCGCCAGTTCCTTCTCACACAGGGCCACATGCACGGAATCGTAATTCGGGCCATTGCTGCCACCGCGCAACACGATGTGTGCATACGGGTTGCCGCGGGTCGAGATGATCGACACCTGGCCTTCGTTGTTGATGCCGAGGAAGCGGTGCGGTGATTTCACTGATTTCAGCGCATTCACGGCAACGGTCAGGCCGCCATCGGTACCGTTCTTGAAGCCGACCGCAGCCGACAGGCCGCTCGACATTTCACGGTGCGTCTGTGATTCGGTGGTGCGCGCGCCAATGGCGTTCCAGCTGATCAGGTCCTGCATGTATTGCGGGGAGATCGGGTCGAGCGCTTCGGTGGAGGTGGCCAAGCCCAGCTCGGCGATGTCCAGCAGCAGCTTGCGGCCGATGTGCAGGCCTTCCTCGATCTTGAACGAGTCGTTCATGTGCGGGTCGTTGATCAGGCCTTTCCAGCCGGTGGTGGTGCGTGGCTTCTCGAAGTAGACGCGCATGATCAGGTAGAGGCTGTCCTTGACCTTTTCGGACAGGGCCTTCAGCCGATTGGCGTAGTCCATCGCGGCCTGGGTGTCATGGATGGAGCAGGGGCCGACCACCACGAACAGGCGGTGATCCTTGTGGTCGAGGATATCGCGGACCACCTTGCGGCCTTCGGTCACGGACTGGCAGGCCTTCTCGCTGACCGGCAACTTGGCTTTCAGGGCCGCCGGGGTGATGAGGATCTGCTGGGACTCCACATTCAGGTTTTCAGTGCTTGTTACGGACATGGCGCTCACTCATACTGCGTTGGTCGTCAAAAAGGACAGGTATTCTACATGAAGTGCGGCCCAAGTCTTGGTTTTTCAAGCCTTTTCCTGTTGCTGCTGGTGTCCGTGCCGGCAGTCTGGGCGGAGCAACCAGCGCCTGCAGCCAATGATGCCTTGCCGGTGGTAAAGCTGAGCCCCAAGGTGCGCGAAGCCTCCCGCGACCGGGCCTGGTTCGAGCAATTGCCCTGTGAGCAGACCGGCTCGGTCACGCCAGCCAATGAGCAGGAAGCGCGCTGGCTGGAGCTGCGGGTGCAGGCCTGTGTGCGGCAGTATGAAGGCTATGTGCCGGGGCGCTTTTGATTGGCTAATCCGCTCACTTTGAGTGCAAAAGTCAGCCAAAACAGGCGATATGAACGCTTTTGTCATTTTCCGGGGCTGGGCGCGCCGTATAATGGGCGGCACCGGGATTCCCCTCCATTCACCGATTGACCCGAGGAGTTTGCAGATGAAACTGGGCTTGCACGAAGGTTACTGGCAAAAAGATCCGCTGCCGAATTTTATCGGCCTGGCCAAGGAAGCCGAATCACTGGGCTTCGACTCAGTCTGGACCGCAGAGGCCTACGGCTCTGACGCACTAACCCCGCTGGCGGCGATTGCCTCGCACACCAGCAAGATCAAGGTCTGTACCGGCGTGATGCAGTTGTCTGCGCGTACCCCGGTGTGTGCTGCCATGTCAGCCCTGACGCTGGACCATATCTCCAATGGCCGTCTCTGCCTGGGTGTTGGCGTTTCTGGCCCGCAAGTGGTGGAAGGGTGGTACGGCCAGCCGTTCAATCGCCCGCTGGAGCGCACCCGTGAATGGATCGAGATTTTCCGCCAGGTGATTGCCCGTGAGCATCCGGTCGAGTTTGACGGCAAGCAATACCAGTTGCCGCTGAAAGGTGGCATGGGCCTGGGCAAACCGCTCAAGTCGATCACGCATCCGCTGCGCAAGCACATCCCGGTGTTCCTCGGTGCCGAAGGCCCGAAGAACGTGCAGTTGGCTGCCGAAAAGTTTGATGGCTGGTTGCCGATTTTCGTGTCGCCATACCGCATGGATATCTTTGATGAGAGTCTCGCGCCCGCCAAGGACAAGAAAGACTTCCAGATTTGCGCGATGGTGAACATGTATGTGAACGACAACCTGGCCGATGCCTTGTTGCCGGTGAAGTACATGCTGGCCCTGTATTTGGGTGGCATGGGTGCGAAGAGTGAGAACTTCCACAAGAACCTGATGGAGCGCATGGGCTTCGGCGAGGAAGCGCAGAAAATCCAGGATGTGTTCTTCGAGAAAGGCCAGCACGAAGCAGCGATGGTGGTGCCGGATGCACTGGCCGATGAAATCAGCCTCTGCGGCCCGGTCGATCGCATCAAGGAACGCCTGCAGGATTGGAAGAAATCCTCTGTCACCACGATGATGATCGGTGTTAGCGCGTTTGGTGAAGATACCACTCGCAGCAATATGCGGATTCTGGCAGAAGCAGTGTTGTAAGGTTTCTGTTGGAGTCAAAAAAAGCCGCCGAAAGGCGGCTTTTTGTTTTTAAAACATGACTTGGGGTGCATGTTAGAAAGCATAAAATTCTTTCTTGGGTATTTCTTTAACCTGCGGTTCTTTTTCGGGATCAATCGTAATGCTTGTAATTACCGGATCATTTTCAAGACAGTCACCTTCTAGGTTGCCTGAATATATATTCTCATT
>SBFY01000004.1 GCA_006227085.1 Gammaproteobacteria bacterium | reverse complement strand
GTTCAAACCTTTCCTGTCAGCCCTGCACAGCTTGCAATCTGAATTCCCGGAAGACGAATGCCCGATTCGTACCGCTTTAGTGACGGCGCGCTCTGCGCCGGCGCATGAGCGGGTGATTCGCACCTTGCGTGAATGGAATATCCGTATTGATGAGTCGCTGTTTCTCGGTGGCATGCCCAAGGGTGAGTTCCTGCGGGCCTTCGGTGCCGACGTGTTCTTTGATGACCAGGCCACGCATTGTGAATCCGCGCGTGAACATGTCCCGACCGGGCATGTGCCGCATGGCGTGGCAAACCAACCTTTGTTGAAACCATGAACAGGAGTCAATCATGAATTGGCATCACACACTATTCGCGAGTGTCATGTTGTTATCGATGGCAGGTACGGCAGCGCATGCGGATGATTACTCGGGAATCTATGTCGGCGTTGATGGCGGCCCATCCTGGTATGCCGATGACGACATGTACCGTTTTTATTCACTGGATGACGACGACGTTGCCTGGTCTGTGCATGCTGGTTATCGCATCAATAAATGGGTGGCTGTGGATGTGGCCTACACCGATCTCGGTGAATACGGGGTGACGGACATTTTCGGGATTACGCCCGGTATCGTGTCTGGCGACAACAGCTTCCGTGATGTGACCGTCGGCGCCATCGGTTATTTCCCCTTTGGCCCGGGTTTTTCAGCTTATGCCAAGCTGGCGGCAGGCGTGCTGGAGGCGGACTGGTATGGCCCATGGAATGATGACAGTGGTTTTGTCACGGTGTTTGCGGCCGGCATCCAGTGGACACCGCCGGATGTGAAAGCGTTGACCTTGCGGGCGGGTTTTGAATCGCATGGTTTCTGGGTGGAGCAGGACGTGTTACAAACCATTGGCTCGACCACGTTCTATTACACGGAAGACTACTACCAGTCGTTGGGTATGATGACAGTTGGTGTGCAGTTCAATTTCTGATACAGGAAATACAGGTATGAATATTGCCAGGAAGATGGCTCGTTTGTTTGTGGTTGCCATGCTGGGTACCAGCATGATGGCGAATGCGGGGTGGTTGTCCTCGGTGACACCGGCAGCGGGCGCCTTGTTTGAACAATTGGGCGGCATGAAAACCGTGAACCAGATGGTGTCTTCTTTTTTGCAGTCATCAGCCACTGATCCTGCGCTCAAGGAGCTTTTTGCTGGTGTTGATACCTCTGTCATGGTGACTGCCATGAGTAACCAGTTGTGCGCGGAGCTGGGCGGTGAATGTGAAGCGCCTTTGGGTAAGCGCGCGATACAGAAGGGCAGCAAAACCCTGACGGATCAGCAAACCGCAGCGCTCTCAAACCAATTCAAGGATGCCGTTGGCTCAGTCACCCAATCGTCCTTGTTGCAGCAAGCGGTGAATGCTGCAGTTGGTCCCGATATCGGCGGTATCGTGGGCGCATTGATCAGCATGCAACAGCAGTGAAGGCTTGGTGATGATCGGGATTATTGGTGGTACGGGCCTGCTGGCGCTGGCTGCACTGGATAACGCCAGTGTGCACACGATGGAAACCCCCTGGGGTGCGGCCTCCTCAGGCATCACGGTAGGTGAATGGCAGGGCACGAAGGTGGCTTTCCTGCCGCGTCATGGCAATCCGCATGTGATCCCGCCACATGCCATCAATTACCGCGCCAACATCTGGGCTCTGAAAAAGCTCGGTGTGGAAAAAGTCATTGCAGTGGCGGCCGTAGGGGGTATTACGCCGCGTATGGCGCCCCGGCGGATTGCCATATGTGATCAGTTGATTGATTACACCTATGATCGCAAGCACACATTTTTCGAAGATGACCTGACCCATGTGACGCATGTGGATTTCACCTATCCTTATTCGGATGAACTACGGAATATTCTGATTCAGGCGGCCAAGGCGGCGAATATTGAAGTGTGCACGACAGCGACTTACGGCTGTACCCAGGGACCGCGCCTTGAAACGGTTGCGGAAGTTTTGAAGCTTGAGCGTGACGGCTGTGATGTTGTGGGTATGACCGGTATGCCGGAAGCCGCCCTGGCACGAGAACTGGAAATGGAATACGCCAACTGTGCTGTAGTTGCCAACTGGGCGGCGGGCAAGACAGAAGGTCTGATTACCATGGCGGAAATTGAAGAGCATCTCACACATGGCATGGCGGATGTTAAAGCGATCATTGAACAGGCCCTGAAAATTATCTAAGCGAAGGCAGGAGAGCTCATGGCCCTGATCAATATTGACGATCTGGCCCCCGACATGGAGGTTGAACAGAATGTCATGTCGCCAACCGGCATGATACTGGTGCCTGCTGGCGTGGTCCTGGACGACAAGAAAATACGCCTGCTCAAGTCGTGGGGCGTGACAGAAGCGCACATCAAAGGGGTTTCGGCTGAGGAGGCTGCCGCTAAGGCGCTTGAAGAAGTTGATCCCCAGGTGCTGCTCAAGGAAAAGCAGGAATTGGTCAAGCTCTTCCGCCGCAATGATTTCAAGAATCCATTCATCAAGGAGCTTTTCCAGCAGAGTCTGCGCCGACGACTGACCAAGCGGGCAGGAGAGCAGGATGGATAAACCCGATATTGCAACGTTGCTGCGCAACACGCCCAAGCTCGCTTCGCTGCCGACTGTTTACAACAAATTGAATGAGGCGGTTGACAGTCCCACCAGCTCCAGTCAGGACATTGCCGACATCATCATGGAGGATTCGGCGCTTGCCGCACGCCTGTTGAAGCTCTCCAACAGTGCATTTTTCGGTTTCCCCAGCCGGATCGATACGATTTCCCAGGCCGTAACCGTGATCGGCATGCGCGAACTGCGTGATCTGGTTCTGGCGACCAGTGTGGTCAGCATGTTCAAGGACATTCCTACCAATTTGGTCAGCCCGGAGTCCTTTATTGAGCACAGTATCGCAACAGGTGTAGCTGCCCGTGTCATGGCAACACATCGGCGAGAGTCCAATGTAGAGCGGTTTTTTGTGGCCGGCTTGCTTCACGACATTGGTCGGCTGGTTCTGTTTATGAT
>SBFY01000048.1 GCA_006227085.1 Gammaproteobacteria bacterium | reverse complement strand
AGGGCAGGCTGCCAGTCACGACCAGTTGCCCGTTTTCCTTGATGAGGGCAAACGCTTCTTCGCCCGGGATGTGTGGATGCTGGGCAGCCACCGCGCCACCGTATGCATGGTTCTGGATGGCCAGACCGGCACTGCGCTCAAGGTAATCGGCCCAGGCGGGGCCATTACTGAAGCGCCCCAACCAGTACGGCGCGCCCGGGAACACATGCAGTCGCCGCTTGAGGCGGCCGGTGTCCGACAGGCTGTCACCGAATATCACCAAACGGTTTACCGCTTGCTGGCGTGTGCCAGGAAAAACGATGGGGATATCCAGTTCTTCGCCGTGGCGTGCAGCGCGCACTTTGCCGAGTACCAGTGGTTTGCCATCGCGGCGTTGCAAGGTTTGCTCGCACAAGGTGCGCAAGTCATCGGGTGTGAGTGCCGCCGTTTCGCCTTGGGCAGTACGCACGCGCGCAGCGCGTAAAAAGCCATCTTCCAGCTGGCCATCCACCAGCCATGGCTCGCCTTGCGCATTACTTGCCCAGATCCAGCGCGGGTGATGCACGCCAGGGCCATCGTGGGGCTGGTGTGTTTCAGCAGTTTCGCAATGCAATAGCCACGGCTGGTGATGCCAGTGATCGGGGTGCGGGGCAGGGTCATGCCATTGCCAGCTGCAGGCGCTGGCAAGCAACGCTAATGCAAGGAGTGAAGTGCGCATGATCGGGTGAATGAAGGGATTCGTCATCATCATGCGCAGTTGCCGGGTTATTTCGCGGTGTCGGGTTCCAGCAATTTGAACAAGTCAGCATACGCCTGGCCCAGGCGGTGCGAAGGCGCATACCAGGCCATCGGTTTCTGCGCTTCGCGCGATTCCTTCATTTTCACGGAGCTTGGTAAGTAAGCATCCAGCACGGGCAGGCCTTCGGCTTTCAATTGCTCAATCAGTTGAGTTGGTAATCGCGATTGGGCCTGGAACTGGTTGACGACGATGCCTTCAACCTCGAGATTTTCATTGTGGTCTTCGCGCACTTCCTCGACTGCATCAAGCAGGTTGTACAGTGCTTGCTGGCTGAAGCTGTCGCAATCAAACGGGATCAACAGCCGGTCAGCGGCAATCAGTGCCGAGCGGCTGTAAAAATTCAGTGCCGGTGGTGTGTCGATATAAATGCGGTCAAATTCGCCGGCGACTTTTTCCAGCGTGGTGCGCAATTTGTAAATCTTGTGGCGGCTTTCGAGTTCGCGTTCGATGCTGGCCAGATCCGGGTGTGCGGGCAGGATGCAGAGGTTTTCAAACGGGGTGTCGTAGACAAAATCCATGATGTCCTTGGATTTGCCAAACATGCCGACCTGTTGCTTGAAAAAACTGGCGACGTTGTCTTCAAGGTCGTAGAACTGCGGGCCGATCAGGTATTCACTGCTGTTGCCCTGCACATCAAGATCAATGATCAGGGTGCGCAGGCCTGCGCGGGCCGAGTAACCGGCAAGGTTGGTGGTGATGCTGGTCTTGCCGACCCCGCCTTTCTGGTTGAAGACCACGCGGCGCATAACGCTCTCCCTGTAAAGCCCTGGCTTGATGCCGCCATGTTACCAAGCCTCTGTGACAGGGAACAGGTAAAAGGCCTGCTCCTGGTTCACAGCTTGGGTCTTACAAATCGCTGGGGACGCTTTCGGGGCAGTGTTTGCCATTGCGGGCCTTTTCCGCCAGAAGGCGCTGGGCACGCTCTTGCAGGCCCCGGAATTGTTCCGCGTGGCTGGCGCGGTAAAGGTCGCGAGCACTGCGCAGCCCGTTGAGATGATCATTGATCATGTGGCTGTCGAGGGGCACGCCAAAGCCGGTCGCCCCGTCGTACATGACATCCAGCATGCGCTCGGCCAGCGCTTCGGTGTAGTGGCTGGAATCAATGTACCAGCGCATGGTGCCGGCAGGGTCTGCCGGCAGGGGTTCTGCCGCGTATTCATGGTAGCCGCTGAAATCCCAGAGCGTGATGCTGGGGTTTTGTTCGGCCTCGATCATCGTGACCATATCGCGTTTCCATTGCTCGTAGTCATGCCAGAGGCCGCTGGCATCCAGCACTTCCAGCATGCGGGCATGCACGGGGGCGATGAACAAGGTCAGGCGGAAACCTTCAGTCTTTGCCAATCGCAGGATGTCGCGGAAGATGGCGAGGCTATCCGGGTTGCCGGCGAACTGGTAGGCAAAACGGTTGTCGCGGCACGCTGTCCAGACGTGGCGCACGAGGCCATCTTCATAACGGCGGAACTGGTTTTCATAACCGTCGTCGCGGGCTTTCTCGATTTCCGGTGCCATGAATGCTTGCCCGCTGGGTTTGCGCTTGGGCGGCCCGTCCTGGTGGCGCACGGTGGCGAGCGAGGCTTCCAGCATGCCGGGGCTGAACACGGTGGTGGACACTTGCTTGAAGCGACGCTGCCAGGGGTTGGGGTTCAGCGAGGCCAGTGCCTCCGGGTAGGTGTAGGCCATCTGGTTCAGGCTGTTGAACATGTAGAAGTCGACACCGATCAGCACGTCTTTCACCTCGCCGGTGATGCTGGCGTGTTGCAGGACTTCGAGAATGCTTTGCAGGTTCGCGGAGTTCAGCCCGGCGTTGAACCCGTTCGGGAATTGTTTCGCGGCTTTGCCATATTCCATCGGCATGGCCAGGTCGACCCGCGAAGAACCGAAGGCCAGTCGCTCTGGTTGATGGAATTCGATCTGCACCGGCTTCGCCAGCCGCGCGTATTTCTGGTATTCGGTTTTGCTGAGGTTGAAGCCTTCACGCACGACCACACGGTAAATATCCAGCGGGTCAACCAGCACGGTAAAGGCTGTCACGGCTGTGCAGAGCACGGCAGTCAGGATCAGCAGTAATGTCAGGTAGCGTGTGTGCATGGCGTCAGAACTGGAAGTACAGGAATTCGCTGACCTGGTTCAGGTGCAGCAAGCCAATCATGGCAATCAGGGCATACCACAGCGCCTGCCCGGTGGTGGGTTTCCACAGCAGCCAGCCGCGCGCGGGTTTCAGCATTTTTTTCGGGATGATGAC
>SBFY01000069.1 GCA_006227085.1 Gammaproteobacteria bacterium | reverse complement strand
GCGGGTGCCGAGGAAAGCATCAAGGTGCCCGGTGTTGGTGAGCGTGGGGCCAAGAACCTGTCACGCCAGGCCTTGGCCGAAGTGGTGGAGCCGCGTTACGACGAGCTGTTCACCCTGATCCAGGCGGAATTGCGCCGCAGTGGTTTTGAGGACGTGGTGGCAGCAGGCATCGTATTGACGGGCGGCACCTCGCGCATGGAAGGCGTGGTGGAACTGGCCGAAGAAATTTTCCATATGCCGGTCCGTATCGGCTCGCCGCAGCATGTGAATGGCTTGCAGGACATTATCCGCACGCCGATTTATGCCACGGGCGTGGGGTTGTTGCAGTACGCCCTGGATCGGCAGAAAGAAGACCAGAACTACGGCTTTGTGCAGGTGGAAAACAAGCCCGGTGTTGTCAGCCGGGTGAAAGACTGGCTGCAAAAACATTTTTAACGCATTCAGCAGGTCGTTTGAATGGGTCGGACGACCAGTTGGGTAAACCAAGAGCAATAAAAGGGAGAGTGTCATATGTTTGAATTGATTGAAAACCAACCGGAAAATGCAGTCATCAAGGTGATTGGTGTCGGTGGGGGCGGCGGTAACGCTGTGCGCCACATGGTTGCCAATAACATTGAAGGCGTTGAATTCATTTATGCCAACACGGATGCGCAAGCATTGCAGGATGTTGATTCCAGCCGCGTATTGCAGCTCGGTCGCAACATCACCAAAGGCCTGGGTGCGGGTGCCAATCCGGATATTGGCCGTCGTTCAGCCTTGGAAGACCGTGACCTGATCGCCGAAGTGCTGGAAGGTGCTGACATGGTGTTCATTACCGCCGGCATGGGTGGTGGTACCGGTACCGGTGGCGCGCCTGTGGTCGCTGAAGTGGCCAAGGAAATGGGCATCCTGACCGTGGCCGTGGTCACCAAGCCATTCCCGTTCGAAGGCAAGAAGCGCATGCTGCTGGCCGAGGAAGGCATCAAGGAACTGCAACAGAATGTGGATTCCCTGATCACCATCCCGAATGAGAAGCTGTTGTCAGTGCTGGGTGGTGGCGTCAAGTTGGTGGAAGCCTTCAAGGCCGCCAATGATGTGCTGTTGGGTGCGGTGCAGGGTATTGCAGACCTGATCATCCGCCCGGGCATGATCAACGTGGACTTCGCCGATGTGCGCACCGTGATGTCAGAAATGGGTATGGCCATGATGGGTACCGGTGTGGCAACAGGCGAAGACCGTGCTCGCAAGGCCGCTGAAATGGCGGTGCGCAGCCCCTTGCTGGAAGACATTAACCTGGATGGTGCGCGCGGCATCCTGGTCAATATCGCTGCCGGCCTTGATGTGGAGCTGGGTGAGTTTGCCGAAGTGGGCGAAATCGTCAATGAGTTTGCCTCTGACAGCGCAACCGTAGTGATCGGTACCGTGATTGATCCGGAACTGAAAGATGAAATGCGCGTCACTGTGGTGGCCACGGGTCTTGGCTTGATGGCCAAGGAAGTGCCGGTGCCAACACTGGTCAAGCCGGTTGTGCAGGAGCCTACCAAGGCCACGGGAACCGAGGGCCGGAACTGGGTGGACTATGAAACCCCCACAGTTACCCGTACCAAGCCGAAAGTGGCGGTGGAAGGGGCAGCGGCGGCAGCGGCCAGCGGGAACCTGGATTACCTGGATATCCCGGCCTTCCTGCGTCGCCAGGCGGACTGATGGGGCATGTGCTGGTTGGTCGGTTTCGGCCAATCTGGTAGTATGCGCGCTTTGAATCGACCCGGTTTTCCGGGCGGACAGGCACGAACAGGACGATGATCAGACAGCGGACACTACGAAACGCCATACGGGCGACAGGCATTGGCCTGCACACGGGCGAAAAGGTTTACCTGAACCTGAAACCGGCACCGGTCGATACCGGTATCGTGTTCCGGCGGGTGGACTTGCAGCCTGCGGTGGAAATCCTCGCCCGCGCCGGCAATGTCGGCGAGACCCAGCTTTCCACCACTTTGGTGAAAGAGGGCGTGAAGGTGTCCACGGTAGAGCATCTCCTGTCAGCCATGGCGGGTTTGGGTATTGATAACGCCTATGTGGAACTCAATGCCTCGGAAGTGCCCATCATGGATGGCAGTGCCGGCCCATTCGTGTTCCTGATCCAGTCCGCTGGTATCGAGGAGCAGTCCGCCCCGAAAAAGTTCATCCGCATACTCAAGGAGGTCACGGTCCAGGACGGGGACAAAGTTGCCAGGTTTCTCCCTTTTGATGGCTTCAAAGTCTCTTTCCGGATCGAGTTTGACCACCCGGTGTTCCGCGGCCGTACCGTGGATGCCGAGATCGACTTTTCCAGCACTTCTTTCGTCAAGGAAATCAGCCGTGCCCGGACCTTCGGGTTCATGCACGAGATCGAATACCTGCGCTCCAAGGGCCTGGCCCGGGGTGGCAGCGTGAATAATGCCATCGTGGTGGATGAATACCGCATCCTTAATGAGGACGGGCTCCGCTACGAGGACGAGTTTGTGAAACACAAGGTACTGGATGCCATTGGTGACCTGTACCTGCTCGGTAATAGCCTGATTGGTGAATTCAAGGCTTACAAGTCCGGGCATGCCCTCAATAATGCCTTGCTCCGGAAACTGATCTCGGAGAAGGATGCCTGGGAAGTGGTGACCTTTGAGGATGACAGCAAGGCACCCATTTCCTACATGAGCCCGATCCTGGCATCGTCCTGAAGTAAAGCTCCTTGACTATAGCCCTTTTTCGTCGGGCTATGAGCGCTAACTTCTTGATATTTGCCCGGTTTCCGGGTTCTGTGGCATAGTTCGCAAAAAATTATCCGATGTTCTCCCTTTCCTTATGAAGATGATCCTCGTCAGCCGCCGCCATGACCGTACATGGGCGCGGGAAATCAAGCCCCGGCAGCTCGTATGGCTGTCGCTGTGTGTCTTGGGTATTTCCTTTGTGGCTGGCGGTTTGTCGGTGCGCTGGTTATTGGCTCCGGCAGCCATGCCGACGGCCGCCACGACCAGTCTCGACCAGTCAACGGTGAAGACCTGGCAGGATACC
>SBFY01000028.1 GCA_006227085.1 Gammaproteobacteria bacterium | reverse complement strand
AACGCGCAAGGCTTGCATGTGTGGCCAGGCCCCCAGCTCCTTGAGGAAGGCAATGCTACCGGCCGACAAGGCGCTGACGCGCAAGTCAAACCCGTCAACACCGTTGGCAGCGTGTGTGTTATCGACAGCAGGTGCGGGATCGACCAGCAGCACATCCCAGCCCTGCTTGCCGAGTGCGATGGCAAGTGCCGAACCGGCGAGACCACCGCCGGCAATGACGATGTCGGCTTGCCGGTTCATGCGGATTTCCCTTTCGGTTTCTGGCTGCGCATTTTCCACTCCGGATGATGGCGGCCAATGCCGGTGGTTTCACGCACAAAATGTTTCTTCAGGATCGGCAGCACATCCAGTGCCAGCAAACCGATACCGCGCAGGCGACTGGCCAGCGGATGGCGCATCGTGAAAATGCGGGTGATGCCTTCGCTGAAATCAGCGGTGCGGTACTGGTCAGCCAATTGCGCATCCAGATACGCTTGCAAAGCCGGCAAGCTGCCGGGGTCGCCATCACGCCAGGCCTGTGCAATGCATTCCGCCAGCACAGCTGCATCGCGCAAGGCCAGGTTAAACCCCTGCCCGGCCACTGGATGCAAGGCATGCGCGGCATTGCCCACGATCGCCACCCGCGGCCGCACCTGTTCACAGGCATGGCTGCGCGACAGCGGATAACTCGCGCGCTCACCCACTTTCAGCAACCGGCCCAGACGATGGCCAAAACGCTGCTGCAATTTTTCGAGGAATGCCTCATCGGGCATGGCCAACACACTGGCGGCTTCCTCCGGCGGCAAGGTCCACACCAGCGCCGAGCGATGCCAGCCTTCTGCATCCGGCAAGGGCAGCATCGCCATCGGGCCCTGGTCGGTGAAACGCTCGAAGGCGCGACCCTCATGCGGCTTTTCAATCGCGATGTTGGCGATCACCGCCATTTGTTCGTAGTCGGTGTGCTCAACCCGCACACCGAGTTGTTCACGCAAGGCCGAACGCGCACCATCAGCCACAACCAACAGGCGCGTGGTGAGCGTGCTGCCATCCACTTCCAGCGTGACGTGGTCACGCCCGACCTGCGCAGCGCTTACCTTGCCGGTTTGCCATTGCACACCAGGCCATTGCTGCTGGCCGGCCATGATGGCCTGCCCCAGGAAACGGTTTTCCACCACATATCCGAGCGCGGGCAATTGCTCTTCATCGGCGCGCATCAGCATGGAACCGAAATGACCGCGATCCGACACATGGATGCTGTCAATCACACAGGCGCGCTTTTCCACATCACGCCACAACTTCGCCTGCGACAATACATGCATGGCACTCAAGGCCAGCGCGGTGGAGCGTTGGTCAAAGCTGGGGTTGTCATGGTGTTTGCTGGCATCGAACGGGAATGGCTCAATGACGCGGATGCGCGGTGGATTGCCTGGACACTGGCTGGCAATCAGCGCTGCCAGTGTGCCACCCACCATGCCACCACCGGCAATGACGATGTCGGTATCGGTGCTCATCGCGCTGCCATTAATCCTTCGATCGCGTCGATGGTTTTCGGCACATCGCCGGTTAACACATCACAACCGGTTTTGGTCACCACCACATCGTCTTCAATGCGGATACCAATACCCTTGAACGCTTTCGGCACAGCGCGCTGCGTGGGCGACACATAAATGCCGGGCTCAACGGTCAGCACCATGCCGGGTTCAAACGGCCGCCACTTGCCGTTGACTTTATAGTCACCGACATCGTGCACATCCAGGCCCAGCCAGTGGCCGGCACGGTGCATGTAAAAGTCGCGATAGGCGCCGTTCTTGATCAGGTCTTTCGGCTTGCCTTTCAACAAGCCCAGCTTCACCAGTCCTTCGGTAATCACTTTCACCGTGACATCGTGTGGCGTGTTCCAGCTCACACCGGGGCGAATGCTGTTGATCGCCGCCAGCTGCGCTTTCAGGCACAGCGCGTACAAGGCCCGTTGTGCGTCACTGAACCGGCCATTGACCGGGAACGTGCGGGTAATGTCGGAGGCATATCCTTGCAACTCACAGCCGGCATCAATCAGCACCAGGTCACCATCGCGCAGTGCAGCGGTGTTGTTGATGTAATGCAGGATGCAGGCATTGGCACCGCTACCGACAATGGTGCCGTAAGCAGGAAAGCGGCTGCCATGCTCAAGGAACACTTTTTGCAGCGCCGCTTCCAGATGGTATTCATGCAAGCCCGGTTTGCTGGCCTGCATCGCGGCAATATGTGCACGCGCAGAAATGCGCGCGGCTTCGCGCATGATCTTCAGTTCCGCCGCTGATTTGAACAAACGCATTTCATGCAAGGGCTTGCGCACATCTTCGAGGGCAGTCGGCGCCTGCACACCGGCACGCGATTGGCTGCGCACACGCTCCAGCCAGGATTGCAGCCGTGCATCGAACGCAGCGTCTGCACCCAAGGGCAAATACACGCGCTCACGATTGGCCAGCAAGCCCGGCATGCGCTTGTCCAATTCCTGGATCGCGAACGATTCGCTCGCGCCATGATCCCGTTTGGCGCCTTCCAGCCCGGCGCGCGGGCCATTCCAGATTTCCATTGCCTTGTCGCGTTCACGACAGAACAGGGTCATCTGCGCAGGCTTACTGGTATCAAGCAACAAGAGTGATTCCGGCTCATCGAAACCGCTCAGGTATAAAAAGTCGCTGTCTTGCCGGAACGGGAAATGCGTGTCGCGGCTGCGGACCAGTTCCTGCGCCGAGGGAATGATGACCAGGCTGTTCGGTGCCAGCTGCTTCAGCAATCGCTTGCGGCGAGCGGCGAATTCTTTCTGTGCGATCACGGTCATGATGGGCCCGGCCTTAATGGATGGAGGGTTTGTCGTCATGTTCACTGGCCGGCGCTTCACGCGCTTCGATGAACAGGCTCATCGCGGCCATACGCAGGTATTCGACCACTTCCATGAAATCGGTTTCTTCGTCATCGCCATCGTCGGGAACGCCGATACGGGAAATCGCCACCAGGTCGGCGAGGATTTCCTGCGTCTCGGCATTGGGGGTCTGGCCACTGCTACCCACGCGCAGTGCGTAACCGGCCAAGAAGCCCTCGCACCATTGTCCGAGTGCCACCACCCGCTGCTCCAGCGATTCCTCATCATCCGGCAACAAGGGATAAAAGCCGAGCTCGGGGCTGGCCAGACCCGCCTCGATATGGCTGATCCACTCACCAAGGTCGACGGCGCTGGCCAGTTGCTCCGGGCTGATATCCAGGTGCCCGGCCAGCTGCTGGCAGAGCGTGACCGGCTCAGGCGCGTCAGCCGCACAGCAGCTGCCGGCCACATAGCCATGCAATTCGGCCGGCGATGACACCGAGCCCGCGTTGGCCAGTGCCACCGCCAGCGATTCGTACAATTCCGGATTCACCCTACCCCCTCACGGCCCACCTGCAAGCGATTTCAGCCACTTGCCGGTGTTCCTTCATTGACCGTCTTAGCTACCCTGTCTATAGTACGGCAACGACCCACCATGCGGGAACACGCCAATGGCCAACCGCGAATTCTCAGCCTTGCAGCGCCGGATCGACGAGCTGATCGACCTCTGTCACCAGCTCAACGATGAAAACAAGGCGCTGAAAGCCCGCGAAGCGGCCCTGATGCAGGAGCGCAACCGCCTGTCCGAGAAAAACGAACTGGCGCGCAGCCGCGTGGACGCCATGATCAACCGCCTGAAGGCGCTGGAGCAAAACCCATGACCAAACCCAGCGCCGGTGCCAACACGGTCACCGTCACCATCCTCGACCAGCATTACCAGGTCAGCTGCCCGCCGGAGCAACGCGAAGCCCTGCTCGATGCCGGTCGCTACCTCGATGAACAAATGCGCGTGATCCGCTCCAAGGGTCGCGTGATTGGCGTGGAACGCATCGCCGTGATGGCCGCATTGAACATGGCCTATGACCTGCTGCACGGTGACAGTGCTGCTGCCAAAGACGGTGGCGTGACGATGAAAGAACTGCGCGAGCTGAACAACAAGCTCGGAAAATCCCTGCAGGATTTGCGGCAACTCGAAATTTGATTTGCCGCACGCTTTCCAGCTGCGAAACATTTTCCCTCTGCTATACTGAAACCGGATTCCTGGGGTATTTGCCATGGCAGTACGTCCTCGAGCCGATAAGCACCACCCAGGGAGTGACCTGTTGTTGCCGGTGTGCATGTCCGCATGACGGAAAGCCTGAAGCAACGCGATCATTCCCGCCTTGAACCGCTGGGTTCAAGGGCCATTCTGTCGGCGGTACCTTGGGGACCCATTTTTTAAAAGCCTGTTAGAAGTCCGCTTTTAACAGGCTTTTTTATTGCATCCATGATGGCAACGGGCGACACCAATGGCAGATGCCCTTTCACTTCGCAGCACCATTCGTGCACAACGCCAGGCACTGACACCGCGCGAACAACAGCGTTGTGCACAGGCGATGACTGAACACTTTGCGCACCATCCACTGTTTGCCGATGCACAACACATCGCGTTCTACCTGGCCGCCAATGGTGAAGCCAACCCGAATGGCTTGATGCAGCAAGCACTCACTTGCAACAAAGCCTGTTACTTGCCAAGACTGGAAGCACGCAGCATGCACTTCCATCGTTACCAAACGGGCGACGCGCTCATCACCAACAACTTCGGTATTGATGAACCTTCGCGCAACAGCCCATTCTTGAATGCCAGCGAACTCGACCTGGTGCTGGTGCCATTGGTGGCCTTTGATGATCACGGCAACCGGCTCGGCATGGGCGGCGGTTTTTATGACCGCACCTTTGCCTTTCGTCTGGAAAGCACTGCCCGGCCATTACTGGTCGGGGTCGCTTACGGGTTCCAGCAGGTGGCTGCACTGGCGCGCCAACCGTGGGATGTGCCCTTGGATGGGGTATTAACGGAAGCGGGCTACCGCGACTTCAGCCGGTAAAGGCCTGCGCGGCGGCGGTGAGGCTGACGCCCAGGACCAGGAAGGTCATGGCCAGCACAAGGATGTCGGGTTTGCGGCGTTTCATGGTGTTTCGGCGTTACTATCGGCTGGTGATGGCGGCGATTGCCACGGTAGCCTGCCTTTTCCTGACTACCGCCTTATAAAGCTAGACCAGCACCTGACGACCTGCCGGGGCGATGCGCGGATTTGCGGAGTGGTTCACAGGGAAGGCTGCCCTGACCTGACCCCATCCCGGAAAGCCATCCACAGCGACATCAAGACCAGCCCGGCAAAAGCCCCGGCCAAAAGATTCTGGTCAAGCCACGCATATGCCATATGAATGACTGGGAAGCCCAAAACAGCTACCGCAGGGAAGCCGCGCATCCGAGTAAGCCGATTCCCACCCATCAAGGCAAGGCTGATTCCTGCCGATATCAAAGGAAACAGTATATTGGCAAGAACATACGACGGGTGGGCAATAAAGAGCTCTTCAATTCCTGTGCTGCTTGTAGCACACAGCCAAAGGCCAAGGCCCATGAGAGCCAGGGAATTCAGCAACACCATTGTCAGGTAAAACCGGTTTGCACCAAGGCTCGCTGGTGCATTTACTGGCATGACTGTTGGCCAGGGTTAAAAACAGCTGGACAGTTGTCACATGCATCACCAATGCCGTCACCATCCTGGTCTGTCTGGTTGGCATTTGGCACCCACGGGCAATTGTCGATAACCTTGAGACTATCGGCATTGAATCGCCCCACCGGGTTATCACTCATTCCCACCTTGCGATATGGCACGTGCACCCCGGACACCGGACTGGCGTCCGGCACACCATCCCCATCGCTGTCATGGCCATTACCCAACTCACCATCCAGCAAATCACTAAACAATAACGATGCCGGTTTAGGACCGGCATGACGGCTGGCATCTTTGACGACACCCACATCCCAGAATCCACAATGATTTTCGGGAACAGGCAACCCAATAGAACCCAGGAAAAGACTCATCCCTTCATACATGCGAGAGCCCTTGCTACCCGAGCAAAAATACCCATCCACCGGAAACCAGTTTACAAAGAACAGTAGATTGGATGTTTCTTCGCAATGCTCCGCATCACCAGAAACACAAAAGCTTTCCAACGCTACATCAAGGCCCGTTGCCAAGTAATAATAAAATGCCAGCTGCTCCTGTTCGGCAATGCTTGTGACATCCGACCAGTGGCGATCACCGTATATCACTTCTGGCTGTGATGTGACGTCACTCCCCATCCACTGTGCGTCAACACGAATATCCATACCATCGAGAACGGTGATGGATAACGTAGCATGTGGCGCATGGCTGCTGCTAACAACAACCGTTGCTCGCGATACCTGTTGTTCGATAGCCGTTTTACTGGCAAGCAAGGTTTCTCCCAAGCTGCCATGCATCGGCACGGTGATATCGTGGCCATTTATCCAGAAGCGGATTGCGTCACCGGTTTTGCTATCAGCCTTGAAAACAAGTGTTGCCGTTGTCAGCGGCTCATAAGGAGAGGCTGCTGACATCCAGGCACTTTCATGAAGCGCCAGCTTTAGTTTTTCAGGGGGTACGCCCTGGCCTTTTAAATATTGGAGCAAGGACTTTGAGGCTGCCTCAAGCTTCCTCCCACCGATGATAGCCTCAAGATCAAAGCTGATACTTGAAGGGAAGTATTGCCTTTGCAAATCACCAGACCATCCATTGGGATAAAGGCTGGCCGCCACATAATCCGGTGGCGCGCAATTTGGGATTTCATGTTCATCATCATGGGTGCTTAATGAACACCTGAATGCATTAAGCAGCACATTGCGCTTTGATAACAATGACGGCAGGTGCGGCGCGATTCGCACGCCCTGATATTCATCACGAATCGCCTTCATGGTGGCGGCATACAATCGGAAAATGCCTATTGATTCCGGCGAGATATCGCTCCCCTCGATAAATAAGTCGCCACCACTAACATCAATCCCACGAAATTCATTCGACGGGTCAAAATGCGTTGCCTTGAGATAACCAACCAGGAATCGATAGAAATTTGACATGCCAACTTGCGCCGGCGTTTCAATAACATTTTTTTCATCAGGCATATCGGGTGACAATTCCACATGCCTTGGCAAGGTCATGAAATCAGGATACAGGCATTTCTGGCCAACCCTGTGTTGCCAGGAAAACTTTTCCAGCTTGATGTCTTTTTGCTCTTCCGCACTGATGTCTCGCCATCCCTGGATGCCATTGACTACAACCTTGACGATCCCCTGAAAATCTTGCGCCCCGGCGTCTCTTCCATCGATCGACAACACATCGCCTTCAGCATATCCATTACCCTTGGAGACAACGGTCACATACATGCTCCCGTGCTCATTCACCAATACATCAAACCGGGCACCTTTCCCGCTACCGCCTGATGCACTCACATTACGATACAGACCTGCGGGGATTTTCTTCCCAATGCTTTCTTGTATGCTGACTGAATTAATGCCTCTATTCAGTATTTCTCCTAACTGTATCGTGATATCCGCAGCACCCGTGTTACCCAAATGTTTATCAGGTATCGTTAACCGATCGCCCGTGACATAACCCCGACCTCTCTCCATCAAACTGATTGAAGCCGTGCCATCGGGCTGGATGTCGACCAGGAACTTCGCCCCTTCCCCATGACCCCCCAGTGCAGGCACATACCAATAAAGACCCTTCGCCCTCGCTCGCAAGGAATCCACGCCGCCAGCAACGATCGAAAACCGGTTGATGCCAGGAAAGAAATGCTCGCGGGTAATATCCGGGCCACAGTCGCTGGATATCCTTGCCAAGGCAATCGGCCATGTTTTCCCATCGACATTGTAGTACGGCACATATTCCACGGCTGGCGGCCCATCGCCATCCGTAAAGTAGCGATAGGCCACACCCTCTTCTATCAACAAGACATCTGCTGACGGATTCGCCTGCAGGAAAAGGTCCACATCAGATTTCAAATAGCTGAACTTTTCCAGCCATTCGGTAGACTCACCCCCATCCATATGAAGCTGGCATTCATATTTTTCCCAAAAAGTTTTCCAAGCCGCACACTTTGCATCAAGCTGGTTTTCTTTCTTGAGAAACGTTTGCCATGGAATGGTATGCCGCAATCCCAACGTAATATCCGCTCCCATTGCAGAGGGAATCGGTATCGTCAACATATTGCTGTGCCGCATGGCAATCGCGTTACGCTTTTTATATGCATCCGCTGCATTATAATTGTGGAAAAATTCGCTCAATCCACTGCGGACATCGCCATAAACCTTCCCATCAGGAACAACGCGCTCATCAAAATAGAGCCCAAGCCCCACTTTTGGGTAGTCCTGATTGGCATGCACGGGCAAACTTGCGGCGAAAAACAGGAAGCTTGCCAATAGCAAAGATGGCGTCACGCCGTATTGCACTGGCAACCAGCCCAGAAACAATGCGTTACCCTAAAAACAGTTGGTAAGCAGGATTGCCTGTTTCATCACTGAAACGGTAACCCAGGCCCTGCAGGAACTGCCTGAAGTCCTTGTGCTCGGCTGGCGGCACTTCCATGCCCACCATCACCCGCCCATAAGCCGCACCGTGATTGCGGTAATGGAACATGCTGATGTTCCAGCGACCACCGAGCTGGTTGAGGAAGTTCATCAACGCACCCGGGCGTTCCGGGAACTCGAAGTGATACAC
>SBFY01000133.1 GCA_006227085.1 Gammaproteobacteria bacterium | reverse complement strand
GCCATATGCCAGTTGCCGATACAGGCCGGCACCTCGATCAGCTTTTCAGTCGTGACCAATGTGGCTTGCAGTTGCTGCCAGGTCGCGGCACTGATACCACCGTGTGCCAGCGTGTCATCCACTGCGGCAAGCACGGCACGATCGGCGGCATCAAAACAGTCCGCGGATTCCCAGTCGCGCACCGCGACGAGTTCTGCTTCGGTAAGGCCAAGGAACAAGGACGCCATCCAGTGTTGCGTCCACTCGTACACCGAGTTGCTAACCCACGACACCCGCATGATGATCAACTCGCGCAGTCGTGCACCCAGATGCGACTCCGGCCCCACCAAGGCAATAATGGTGCGATTGATCTCACGCGCGACCGGCGGGTGATTCAGCAATACCCGGAACAGGTGCATCCTGGCGATGTAATCGTCAATGCCGAGTTCACGCCCACGGCGGAGCGCTTCGTCTTCACTGAGCAGGCTGATACGTGGCGAAGTCATTTGAAGGCATCCGGCAGATGCGCCCAGGCTGCGGGCAAATGCGTGCGCCAGTCCGGCTTGCGCGGCGGCATATTGAATTCGGGCGGCGGCATCCACTGCATGGCTTTCAGGGTTTCGCCCAGATAGGTCATGTTCAGGTAGTCGTGGCTGTAACAGAACAGGCCATCACCGGCGTAATACAAAATCGACAACCCCGGGATGCGCCAATCGCCGCCATCCGGCTTTTGCCCCATCACCTGGTCCCACTGGCTCACCAGTCGGTGGCCATCGACCATCGTCCACTGCTCCGGCGATGACCAACCATGCCCGGTCAATCCTGCCATTGATTCCACAAAGAACTGGCGGATACCTTCGCGCGTTTCCTGTCGCCCCCAGGCCGGGTCGATATACACGCCGTCTTCAGTGAAAAAATCGGCGAGGTCTTCCCAGCTGCGCTCGCCGACATCAATCTGGTCACGCACGCCGACAAAACGGTGGTAGGTTTCGAGTGCTTCGCGCTCAATCTGCTGCTTGCTTGCCATCGCCGTGTCCTCAGGAAGGTTTTTTCAACACCAGGGTCAGGATCTTGTATTCACACACCAGCTGGTCGTGCTGGTTAAACACCGAAATTTGCGAGGTGACGATGCCGCGATCCGGCTTGGATTGCGATTCACGGCGATCGACCACTTCCGAGCGCACGCGGATAGTGTCACCGGCACAGACCGGCAACGGGAACCGCACGTCCTGCCAGCCAAGACCGGCAATCACCGCCATCGGCTCAGTCATCGCGGTGTGATTGAGTTTCACGCTGGCCGCAATGGTATGGATGCTGGTGGCAAACAACTTGCCTACCGGTGACTGCCTTGCCAGCTCTTCATCAATATGAAACGGCATCGGGTCCCATTCGCTGGCAAACGACTTGATGTCTTCCGCCGTGAAGGTGAAACGCGCTTCCGGTTCCGCACTCAAACCCAATGGCATGTCTTCGTAAAATTTCATGCCAGATCATCCATCACAACACTCATACATCGTTTCCTTCATCGCAAAAGCAACCGTATCACGGTTGGGAGAGGGATTTTTCGTGAGAGCGAGGCGGTGGTGCGCGGAGAACCGGAGTGTACACACAGTACATGAGGATTCGAGCACACCACTAACGACGCTATCGCGGAAAAGACCCTCCCAATATCATTGCGGCACACTTTTCAGCGATCATGACCGCCGCCGCATGCGTATTGCCGGAAACCACTTCCGGCATAATGGAACAGTCAGCCACTCGCAGCCTTTCAATCCCTCTCACACGCAATTGGCTATCCACCACGGCCATCGCGTCATGACCCATCTTGCAACTGCCGGCCAGGTGGTGCACCGGGTCACCGGTGTTGCGGATGTATTCCAGCAATTGCTGATCCGACTGTACTGCCGCACCCGGTGCGACTTCCTCGCCGACCATGCCGGCCAATGCCGGTTGCTGCATGATGGCACGCGCCTTCTTGAACGCTTCCACCGCCACTTTCTGGTCATGCTTGCTTTCCAGGAAATTCACGGCAATGGCTGGCGGCTGGCTGGCATCGGCTGACGTGACATGCACCGAACCGCGACTGCTTGGACGCACACCGCAGGTCGCGACAGTAATGGCATCGATCGGCACCATATTGCCTTTGGCATCAACCTCACTGGCGGCAGGTGCAAAATGGATTTGGGTGTCTGCCGTTTTTGATTCGGTGATCGCCTTGTAGAACACAGCGATCGTCGCTGCCGGATTGGCAATAAAGCCTTTCTTGAAAAACACATAGCGCAGCATGTTCTTCAGCATGGCGAAGCCTTTCGCTTCGCTGTAATACGTTTTGACGTTCTTCACGCCTTGTTTGATGTAGGCATTCCAGTGGTCGTGCAGGTTTTCGCCCACACCCGGCAAATCCGCATGCACAGCGATGCCGAGTGCTTGCAGCCGCGCTTTCTGGCCCACGCCGGACAGCTCGAGGATTTTCGGTGAATTAATCGCGCCACCGCAGAGCACCACTTCCTTGCGCGCTTGCAGGCTCGTTAATTTGCCTTTCACCAGCACATCCACACCGGCGGCCGTACCATTCTCAATCACCACCCGCTGCACCTCAGCGTGCGTGATCACGGTGAGGTTGCTGAGGGACTTGCCAGCACCGAGAAACGCGCGCGCCGAACTCCAGCGCTTGCCGTTCTTGATGTTATGCGGGAACCAGCTGACGCCTTCCTGCGTGTCGCCATTCACATCGGGATTGAATGGATGACCGGCTTGCACACAGGCATCGATAAACGCCTGGTGCACCGGGAATTCATCGGTCACATTGCCGACCCACAGTGGCCCACCGCTGCCGTGGTAACGGTTGGTACCGTTCTCGTTATCTTCGGAGCGAGTGAAATACGGCAGCACGTCTTCGTAGGACCAGCCTTCATTGCCGAGCTCGGCCCAGCGATCAAAATCTTCTTTCTGGCCACGAATGTAGACCATGCCATTGATGGCACTGCAACCACCAAGCACCTTGCCACGCGGCAAGTCCACACGCCGGTTGTTCAAGTGTGTTTCCGGCTGTGTTTGATACGCCCAGTTGTTCTTGTGCGGCTTCAACAGGAAAGCAAAACCCATCGGCAT
>SBFY01000223.1 GCA_006227085.1 Gammaproteobacteria bacterium | reverse complement strand
CCGCCACGTGAGCGGCCACCCATTGGCCTGACCGGCCAGCCGCCGTTGCACATGAACCCGCTCCGGTTATTGTTGGCCGGGCTTGCTCAGCTGGTGTACGAATGGCGGCATAACCGCAGCTGGGCGGTGCGCTGGAAAATCCTCACCGGCTACAGCGATTACACACCGCCGGTGAGCCGTGATTTTGCCATCAAGCCCGATTGAGATATTGGCTTACGGTTTGGCCAGGTAGTTGGCTGTTCTCAACAGCGCATTCTCACGCAGGCTCGCGTAATAAAAATTCAGGTCATAGGTGTGATACGAACCGCCCGGAAATAGTGCAGCCGTGAAGCCCGGCGCTTGCGGTTTTCCTGCAATCCACAGCATGCCTTCCTCGCCACAGCGTGCACCCACGACGTGTGAGTGCATGGGCGGCAGGCGTTTGAATACGGCATTGATGTCCATCATCGGTATCGAGCCGGCATTCGCTTCCTTGCTGACAGCCACGGTATCGGCTTTCCAGCTCAAGGGGTTCACGCACTCGATTTTTTCCAGGCCTTTTTCACCCACCCAGTGATGCGGGTTGCCACCATCGAGCATCGTGTTCCATGTCACGTAGCAGCCGGTTTGGCCGGCTGATTCACACAAAGGGATCTGCGTGAACCATGGCACATCGGGAATGGTGTTGCCAATCAGGTAAGCAGCGATGAGTTTGTCCTGCAAGGGCTGGCCTTCAAACAGCTCACGCAGCAGGCGAATGGTGTGCAAGGTGCCCTGGCTGTGCGAAACGATGATGATCGGTCGGCCCTGGTTCCAGTGCTGCAAGTAATACTCGAAGGCCTGTTTGACATCGCGGTAAGCAAAGTCGGTGGCCTTGGTCACGCTGTCGCGGTCTTCTGAAAACCAGATCGGCATGCGCACCGAACGGTAGCGCGGCGCATAAATCCGGCCGGCGGCATTAAACGCCGAGGCGTGTTGCGGCAGGATGCCGAAATCAACCGCCAGAGTGTGCAGCCAGTTATCGAAACCAGCGACCCATTCATCGCCATAAAATGCGGCAGTCGGATGCACGAAAAACACATCAGCAGGTGCGGTGGCCTGTGCATCGGCATAGCCACTGCCATGCGGCACCCAGTCGGCACTGTCCGCACGATCGGGCAGGGCTGCCCAATAACGGGCATTGCTGTAATCGGGTGCGGCTGGTACCGGGGTGTCATCAAAAGCCGTTTCCGGTACTGACATCATCCAGGCCTCGATGGCTGTCTTGGCAGGAAGCGAGGCCGATACCAGTACCAGCAAAATAATGCCGACGACGATGAGTTTGCGTTTCATGGGAATATGGCTCCGTCATTCATGCCGTGATTGGTGTCGCGATCGTAGGTGCGCTCCTGTTCGGCATAGCGGTTGATCACGCCCATTGCCTTATCGTTCGCTAACCGGTTCAGTGTGTGGCAATCCGCGGCTGACAAGGTGGGCAGCAAGGCCTGGATGCCCTGTGCTGCCTGGCGACCAAAGCGCGCATGGCCTTCTTCATGTGCGACCAGCGCACGGTAATAGTGATCCCAGCGTTGTTGCAATTTGGGCTTGGCAGCAGCGCGGTCTTTCCATTCGGGCAAGGTCATGCGGATATCAAGGGTGACCTGCGCTTGCGTGATGCGGCAACCATTATCATCAAGGACATTATTAAAGCGCCAGTTCACGTTCCAGCGCGTTTCTGCATCAAAGCGTTGGCCATTGACGGTGACGCCCTTGCGATTCATCTCCTTGCGCAATGCATTGCTGGAATCACCGTAAATCGCATACGTCTGCTGGTGTTGCGTCTCGACAGGTGATGCGATAACTGCCTGCACGATGCCGGCAGGCAATAACAGCAGCATCCACAGTCGTTTGGTTGTCATGGCCATCCTCAATGTGCTGTTCCGGAAAAATAAAACGTTACCCAATCGTAGAGGGTCTGGGCAGTGACATCCTTGAAGGGCATCTGCCGGAAATCCTCGATCGGGTCGCGGTCAGTAAAACAGAACTGGTAATGCATCACGCCCGGCTGCTGGTCGTGTAACACCAGCAAGATGCGTTTGTGGCTTTTCAGGCAATCAATTGTCATGGCATCAGCCGGTATACCGCTGTCGCGCAGGCTGCGGCGCACGCCGACGACCGGGTTGATGTCAGCAAAATCGCGCTGGATCCGCGTGTGCATCTCGGTAGCGATATCGGATAACTGGAAGATCGGTTCCGTCATGCGCTTGCCTTATGCCGGAATCGGTGTGAGCACCACGACCGGCAAGATGCGCGGCGCGGCTTTTTTCTCATAGGCCGCAAAGCCGGACCACTGCTCCAGCAGCCACGCCCACAGTTGCTCGCGCTCGGCGCCTTCGGCCGTATGCGCACGGTAACGCCGGCATTCGCCTTTGTTCACGACTTCGACATCCGGGTGTTTGCGCAAATTGAAATACCAGGCCGGGTGGGTGGGCGCACCACCCTTGGAAGCGAGCAAAATGATCTGCTCGCCATGATACAAGCCCGGCAATGATGAATAGCGTGTGGCGCCGCTCTTGGCACCGGTGGTCACCAGCAGGATCGTGCTGGAACCGGTCAGGCTCAGCCGGCCGTTACTGACTTTCAGCAGGCGCCGGTCGAGCGGGGCGATCACGTTGATGGTCATCCAGGTCAGCAGGCGTGAACTGGCGATCGCTTCAAGCGCTTTGTGGACACGCTGGGTGAAAGTCATGTTCGTTCCTTGTGGTGGCTCAGGCCATCCGCTGGTTGCGTTCGCCAAAGAAGGCGCGCATGGAGGTGATCTTGCCCTCGTCATTGAATGTCATGATGTCGATGGGGCTGATCTTGAGGATGCCGTTGCCGGTATTCACGCTGACGCAGAATGCAAAGGCCGCTTCATTGCCGGCCACGCGGATATCCGATTCCAGTTCAGCGGTAAGGTCCATGCTGATGCCGATCTGGTAGAACTCGCGCAACGCAGCCTTGCCGACCTTGCGCGGCGTGCCCACCGGGTCTTCCACCCAGGCGTCATCGGCAAACAAGTTAAGGATGCCATCGAGGTCTTTCTTGCCGAATGAAGCGAGGTAGGTGTTGATGGCGGCGACGATCTTGTCTTCAAGGGT
>SBFY01000174.1 GCA_006227085.1 Gammaproteobacteria bacterium | reverse complement strand
GAAAAATGCATTGCCCTGGAAGGTTTGGGTATTGACCGGGTGTTACGGATCCATTTCGACAACCGTTTCAGCCAGATGCCGGCAGAGGCATTCATCCAGCAGGTGTTTGTGGAAGGCCTGGATATACGTTTCATGATGGCCGGCGATGATTTGCGCTTTGGCCGTGACCGTGAAGGCGATTTCCGTTTGCTGAAGGCAGCAGGCCAGCGCTGGGGGTTTGAGGTCACGGAAGCCGATACCTGTGAGCTGGATGGCGAGCGTGTCAGCAGCACGCGTATTCGCAAGGCGCTGGAAGCCGGTGACTTTGCCTTGGCGGAGCGATTGCTGGGACGGCCGTATGCGATTTCCGGCAAGGTGGTGTATGGCCAGCAATTGGGTCGTACCTTGGGTACGCCCACCGCGAACCTGCAGTTGCATCGCCTGCGTGCGGCGATGTCCGGTGTGTACGCGGTTGAAGTGGCAGGCCTGGGTGATGCCTTGGTGCAGGGCGTGGCGAATGTAGGAACGCGGCCGACTGTGGATGATCGGGTGAAAGCGATCCTCGAAGTGCATTTGCTGGATTTCAACCAAACGATATACGGGAAACACATTGAGGTGTGCTTCCGCAAGAAGATGCGTGATGAACGCAAGTTTGCTTCGCTGGATGCGTTGAAGGAACAGATCGGCAGGGATGTGGATGCCGCGCGTGCGTGGTTTGCAGAACACATGGTGTAAACAACGGGATTGGCATGACAGATTACAAGCACACACTCAATTTGCCGGCAACGGATTTCCCGATGAAAGCCAACCTGGCCCAGCGTGAGCCGGCCATGCTGGCACATTGGCAATCACTGGACCTGTACCGGCGCATTCGTGAAGCGCGGCAAGGTGCGGAAACCTTCGTGTTGCACGATGGCCCGCCATATGCCAATGGCGATATCCACATCGGTCATGCCGTCAACAAGATCCTCAAGGACATGATCGTCAAATCCCGCAGCCTGGCCGGTTGTGATGCACCGTATGTGCCGGGCTGGGATTGCCATGGCCTGCCGATTGAGTTGAATGTCGAAAAGAAAGTCGGCAAAGCCGGTGACAAGGTCAGCGCCAGCGAATTCCGCGCCAAGTGCCGTGAGTACGCGGCCTCCCAGGTCGAGAAACAAAAAGCCGATTTCATCCGCCTGGGCGTGCTGGGTGATTGGGATAATCCCTACCTCACCATGGATTACCGTTTTGAAGCGAACATCGTGCGTTCGCTGGGCCGCATCGTCGCCAACGGGCATTTGCATAAAGGCTTCAAACCCGTGCATTGGTGCATGGATTGCGCATCCGCCCTCGCTGAAGCTGAAGTGGAATACAAGGACAAAACCTCACCGGCAATTGATGTGTGTTTCCCCGCGGTGGATGGCAAGGCCTTGTGTGCCCTGTTTGGTGTGCATGCACCGGTTCATGATCGTGCCTCGCTGGTGATCTGGACCACCACACCGTGGACCTTGCCAGCCAACCAGGCAGTGGCCGTGAACCCGGCGCTCGAGTATGTGTTGCTGGATAGCGGCCACGATTACCTGGTAGTGGCCGAAGCCTTGCTGGAGCCGGCGCTGAAGCGTTATGGCATCGAAGCTACCGTTACCGGTCGTTGCAGTGGTGCCGCAATGGAACACCTGCTGTTACAACATCCGTTTTATGCGCGGCAAGTGCCAGTGATTGTGGGTGAGCATGTCACCACCGATGCCGGTACCGGTTGCGTGCATACGGCACCCGGTCATGGTGTTGATGACTTTATCGTCGGCCAGCGGTATGGCCTGGAAGTGTATAACCCGGTGGGAGGTAACGGGGTATTCCTGCCGGACACCGAACGCTTCGCCGGCTTGCATGTGTTCAAGGCCAACGATGAAGTGCTGGAAGTGCTCACCGAAACGGGCAACTTGCTGCACAGCGAAAAACTGCAACACAGTTACCCGCATTGCTGGCGCCATAAGACGCCGGTGATTTTCCGTGCCACCCCGCAATGGTTTATCAGCATGGAGCAGGCCGGTTTGTTGCCGCAGGCGCTCAAGGCGATTGACGGTGTGCGCTGGATGCCGTCATGGGGACGTGCGCGCATTGATGCGATGACGCAAAACCGTCCGGACTGGTGTATTTCCCGCCAGCGTACCTGGGGTGTGCCGATCACCTTGTTTGTGCACAAGCAAAGCGGTGAGTTGCATCCCGACACAGCGGCACTGATCGAGCAAGTCGCGCAACGGATTGAACAAAAGGGCATCGATGCCTGGTTTGACATGGCGGCAGAAGACTTGCTGGGTACCGCAGCGGCTGATTACGACAAGGTGAGCGATACGCTGGACGTGTGGTTTGACTCCGGTGTTACGCATGCGTGTGTACTGGAGCCGCGTCCGGAGTTGCATTACCCGGCCGAATTATATCTGGAAGGTTCTGACCAGCATCGTGGCTGGTTCCAGTCTTCCTTGTTGACCGCCGTTGCCATGAATGGCAGCGCGCCGTACAAGGCCGTGTTGACACACGGGTTCACCGTGGATGCCGATGGCCGCAAGATGTCGAAATCGCTGGGCAATGTGATTGCGCCGCAGCAAGTCATGAAAACCCTGGGCGCCGATATCCTGCGCTTGTGGGTGGCGGCCACCGATTACCGCGCGGAAATGACGGTGTCCGACGAGATTTTCAAACGTACCGCTGATTCCTATCGCCGCATCCGCAATACTGCACGCTTCCTGTTATCGAACCTGGCCGGCTTTGATCCGGCAACAGACGCCTTGCCACCGGAGCAGATGGTGGCACTGGATCGCTGGGTGATGGATCGTGCTGCACGCCTGCAGGATGAATTGATGGCAGCCTATGCCGATTACCAGTTCCACCAGGTGTACCAGAAGTTGCACAACTTCTGTGTGATCGATCTGGGTGGTTTTTACCTCGATATCATCAAGGATCGCCAATACACCACCGGTGCGGATAGCCAGCCACGCCGTTCCGTGCAAACGGCGCTCTATCATATCGCCGAGGCACTGGTGCGTTGGATGGCGCCCATCCTCAGTTTCACTGCTGATGAAATCTGGCAATGCCTGCCGGGCCAGCGCAGCGAATCCGTGTTCCTGGAAACCGTGTATGAAGCCTTGCCACGCATGGCGGCCAGTGAGCCCATGAATGCCGATTACTGGAAGCAGGTGCTGGCGGTGAAAACCGCCGTCAACAAGGAAATCGAAGCCCGTCGCAACGATGGTGTGATTGGTGGCGGCCTGTCCGCTGAAGTCGCCTTGTACGTGGATGATGCACTGCAGGCCGTGTTATCGCAGTTGGGCGAAGAGCTGCGCTTTGTGTTGATCACATCAGAGGCCACACTGAAACCCTTGGCTGAAGGTGCGAATGCATCAGCGACGGAATTGCCGGGCTTGAAAGTGCGTGTGGCAGCGACTGCGCACGCCAAGTGCGTGCGTTGCTGGCACCACCGTGCCGATGTGGGCAGTCATGCCCAGCACCCGGAGTTGTGTGGCCGCTGTGTCAGCAATGTCGAAGGACCCGGTGAAACCCGGCGGTTTGCCTGATGCGTGATATCCGTTTATGGCGCTGGTATGGGTTGGCGATACTGGTATTTGTTGCCGACTGGCTCACCAAGCAATGGGCGCTATCAGCATTGGTTTATGCGGTGCCGGTGAAGATCCTGCCGGTGCTGGATTTTACACTGGTCTATAACCGTGGTGCGGCGTTCAGCTTCCTCAGTGAGGCAGGGGGCTGGCAACGCTGGTTTTTTGCCCTGGTCGCAACCCTGGCCAGTGTCATCCTCGCTGGCTGGATCTGGAAATTGCCGCGCAATGCGATCGCCATGCCGCTGGCCTTGGCATTGATCCTGGGTGGCGCGGTCGGCAACCTGTACGATCGCATCCTGCTCGGTTATGTGGTTGATTTCATTTCCGCGCATTGGGGGCCGCATTACTGGCCGGCGTTCAATATTGCCGATTCGGCCATTTCTGTCGGTGCAGCGATTGTGTTGTTGCAGGCGTTCTTCGAGAAAAAAGAGGAAACCACAGCATGAGCACGATCACGGCGGGCAGTCGCGTCACCTTGCATTTCGCATTGAAACTGGACGATGGCCAGTTGGTGGAATCAACGTTTGATCGCCAGCCAGCCACCCTGGTGATGGGTGATGGCAGTTTGCTGGAAGGGTTTGAGGCAGTGTTGCTGGGTATGTCGGCGGGTGAGCGCAAGACGGTCACCTTGCCAGCAGGACAAGCGTTCGGACCGCACCGGCAGGAAAACCTGCAACGATTTCCCCGTGCGCGTTTTGTGGGCATGGAGCTGGAGCCGGGCCTGATGGTCGATTTCGCTGACAAGGGCGGGGCTTCCTTGCCGGGCGTGATCGCAGACATCGGCGATAGCGAAGTGGTGGTGGACTTTAATCACCCGCTGGCCGGGCGTGCGCTAATATTCGAAGTGGAAATCATCGAGGCAGGGCAGGCATGAGTGCGCCGTCTTCGCAGTTAATCCCGGTCAAGCTGGCAAACCCGCGCGGTTTTTGTGCCGGCGTTGATCGCGCCATTGATATCGTCAACCGTGCGCTCGACGTGTTCGGTGCGCCCATCTATGTGCGCCATGAAGTGGTGCATAACCGTTTTGTGGTTGATGGTTTGCGTGAGCGGGGCGCGGTCTTTGTCGATGAACTGGATGAGGTGCCGGATGGTGCCATCGTGATTTTCAGCGCCCATGGGGTTTCGCTGGCAGTGCAGGAAGAAGCCAGCCGGCGCGGACTCAAGGTGTTTGATGCGACCTGCCCATTGGTCACCAAGGTGCATCTGGAGGTGTTGCGCTACAGCAGTGAGGGGCGTGAATGCATCCTCATCGGCCATGCCGGTCACCCGGAAGTGGAAGGCACCATGGGGCGTTATGACCGTAGCCGTGGTGGGGATATTTACCTGGTCGAGGATGAGGCCGATGTGCAGGCCTTGCAGGTGCGGGATCCGGCGCACCTGTCCTATGTGACCCAGACCACCCTGTCGGTCGATGACACCGCCCGGGTCATTGAAGCCCTGCGGGCCCGCTTCCCGCAGATTGATGGCCCCCGCAAGGACGATATCTGCTATGCCACCCAGAACCGCCAGGACGCAGTCAAGGCACTGACGGCCGAATGCGACCTGGTGCTGGTGGTAGGGTCGCCGAACAGTTCCAATTCCAATCGCCTGCGCGAACTCGCCCAACGGGCCGGAGTTGATAGCTATCTTATTGATTCTGCTGAAAATATTAACCAAGACTGGTTGCGCGGCAAACGTGCCATCGGGGTCACTGCCGGGGCATCGGCCCCGGAAGTACTGGTGCGCGAGGTGATTGATGCCTTGCAGGCCATGGGTGCCACTGCGCCGGTGGAGCTGGAGGGAGCGGTGGAGAACATCCGTTTTTCCATGCCCCGTGAACTGCGTCTCAATCCAACCGACTGATTTTCCAGCGTTTACCGCTCATCCCTCGCCGTACCCCGCCTGTCGGAAAGCCCTTGAGCTGGCCATGTGACGTGGCGTATACCTACAGTACCGAAAAGTATGGATTCAGGTGACAAGGCCGTGATGCGACAACCGACATTGATAAGGCAGGCCCAGCAGGGCTTCACTATCCCGGAGTTGATGGCAACGATCGCTTTGCTGTCGGTGCTGATCATGATTGCCGTGCCGCGTTTCCAGGATGCCACGGAACGCAACTCCATCCGTGCCAAGGTCAAGGAGCTGCGTGTTGGCCTGACCGAAGTCCGTGATCGTGCCACCACCCTGCGCTTGACCGTGACCGCCTGTGGCAGTGCCAATGGCACCAGCTGTGACGGTTCTGCCTGGCACCTGGGTTGGCTGGCCTGGGCAGACAAGGACAAGGACAGCACCTTGGACGCCGATGAGATTTTTATAGTGCGGACGGGTTACACCGACCAGACCACCTCTATTTCCACGGCCGGCTCCATCACGTTTGACCGCACTGGTGCTACCACGGCAACCACGGAAATTTACATGTGCCCGGGCTCCAAGAAAGTCGCTTATGCGCGCGGTATCGTGGTGCAGGCATCGGGTGTGGTGCGTTATTCCCGCGATGCGGATAACGATGGTGTTCATGAAGACAATGCAGGAGCGGCCTACACATGTCCGTAATGCAAACACAGAAAGGTTTTACCCTGATCGAGGTGATGATCGCCTTCTTTATCCTGGCGGTCGGCTTGCTCGGCATGGCAGCCTTGTTGACGACCAGTGTGCGCTCTAACCAGTCAGCGTATTACCGCACACAGGCAGCGTACCTGGCTTCGGACATGGCGGATCGCATTCGCGCCAATCGGCAAACGCCGGATTATGCTTCCGTCACGGGCAGCAGCCAGAACTGCATCGTGAAAAACAGCTCCGCCACGATACAGACGCTCGGCTGTGATAGCAGCACCATGGCGCAATGGGACATGTATGACTGGCACCAGACAGTCGCCCAGTCATTGCCCGGTGGTACGGCGCTGGTGAACAAGATGTCGATCGTCTGCCTGGATGCTACCCCGCAGGACGGTACGGAAGGTACGGATAATTCGACAGCGGCCTGTGATGGTACGGCAGTTTCAGCCGGTGGCCTGATCGCCGTAAAAGTCTGGTGGGATGAGAACCGTGATGGCGATATCACCGCGGATGACCCGCGTGTGGTCGTGACCTTGCGTTGAGGATGATGGCAATGAAGCAGACACAACAACAGGTAGTCATGACCCAGGCCGGCTTCACCCTCATTGAATTGCTGGTGTCCATGTTGATCGGCCTGATCATCATGGTGGGCGTGGTGCAGGTCTTCCAGGGTAATTTCATCAACGCCCGTTACCAGGACAATATGGCCCTGTTGCAGGAAAACGGCCGTTTCACCATGGGTATGTTGACCCGCCAGTTCCAGATGGCTGGCTATAACGGCTGCATGAGCAAGAACGTCAAGGCACGGAATACGCTGAATGAAGCCAAGACGCAGGTGAATTTCCGTCCGGAGCGTGGGCTGGAGGGCTGGGAATACACCGATACCTATTACACGGCCCCACAATCAACCACGTATCCGTTTTCGTATTTGTTGACGTCCAACCAGGTGGTGGACTCCTCCAATGGCAGCTGGGCCGATGGCACCGGCACACTGGCCAGCTCCGATATCAACATCAAGGTGGTGCCGGGCTCGGATATGTTCCGCATCTGGGGTGGTGCCGGCATGGGTGCCAATATTGATTCAGTGTCCGGTAAGGGTGCCAACGGTGATGCCGATACCGTGGTGACGCTGGATACCGTGGCCGGTATCAAGGATGACCAGATCCTGGTGCTGAATAACTGCCAGGCCGCTGACGTGGTACAGGCCTGTAACGTGACCGGCAATAAATTGATCCTCAGCGCCGGTTGTTCCCCGGGTAACGACGTGAGCCTGGAACTGGTCGTACAGGCCGGTGGTAACGTCTATGTGCTGCAGGGTGACTTGTTCTATATCGGCCGTCGTGGTGATAACGCCATCAACCCGCCCTCGCTGTTCAAACGCCCCTTGGCGGGCAACAGTGGGTTGGGGGCAGCCGAGGAAGTGGTGGAAGGTATCGAGAACGTCCAGTTGATGTATGGCGTGGACAATAGCGGTGACCAATCCGCTGATGTGTACGTGACGGCCAAGCAGATTACGGCCGATGACTGGGAAAAGGTGGTCAGTGTCCGTGTGACTGTGATGGCAGGCAGCGTCGAGGACAATGTGATCTCTAACCCGCTGCCGATTTTCTTCAATGGTGCCACCCATACGCCAACCGACCGCAGGGTGCGCCAGGTGTTTACCAAAACCATTACCTTGCGTAATCGCGCTTTCTGATCAGGTGAATCACGATGGTTAAAGTCATGACACAGGTAAGGCATAAACAACGCGGCGCAGTATTGCTGGTGTCGCTGGTGATGTTGCTATTGCTGACCTTTATTGGTGTGGCAGCCATGAACACTGCCAACACCCAGGAAAAGATGGTCGGTAACCTGCAGGACCAGCAAGTGGCTTTTGAGATGGCCGAGTTGGCGCTGAAAACCGCTGAAGACTGGATGCTGGCTTTGTTGACCTTGCCGGAAGCATCCACGGATCCTTCGCCCGGTGACGGTAATGTCTGGGGCAAGGACAACATCAAACTCAAGTTGAGCTCGACGGATGTGAACTGGTGGGAAAAAGCCACGGATGCCAATTTCTGGACGGCTGAGGGCAACAATGTGACCCTTAATACCGCCCTCAAGCGCGCGGGTACCAGTGACGAGAGCTGGTTTGTATACCAGGAGCCGCAGTACGTGATTGAACAATTGCAATCCGTTTCAGGTACTGGTGGCACTGGTAATGCCGGCATTGGCATCAGTGATGGTTCTGTGAGCAGCACGGTTTACCGGATCGTAGCCCGCGGCATGGGTGGTCGCCAGGATACGGTTGTGCTGCTGGAAGGTATTTACGCTAAACAGTGATGGGCTCCCGTACAGGCGGGAAGAGAGGCATGTGATGAACATTTCCAATATGAAAGCGCAACAGCACTCAGTCCTGAAAGGCCTGGCCATGTTGTTGTTACTGGTTGTGGGCACGGTCAGTACCGTCAATACGGCGTTTGCAGCCACTGCTAGGCAATGGCGTACGGCCTGCGATGGTTCAACAAGCTCAGCAGCCTGTTTGACCTTGTGTGCCGATTCCGCCAACTTTGGCAACAGCCAATGGCCCGGCTACTGTGCGGCGAACTGGTGTACGGTGAGCACGAATTTCACCAATACCAGCTA
>SBFY01000041.1 GCA_006227085.1 Gammaproteobacteria bacterium | reverse complement strand
CGCCAGTTGGGCCTGGTCTGGCAGTCATGAGTCAGCGTCGGATAAGGGCAATACCGATGGCCGTTTTTATGGCGTAGTGCGCAAGCGGTTCTGATCGTTAGCCTTCGCTCGGCAAGTCCAGGCGGTTGATGCCGTTTAACGCGGCGATGCGATAGGCTTCTGCCATCGTCGGGTAGTTGAAGGTGTTATCCAGGAAGTAACGGATGGTGTTGCCGCCGTTACCTTGTTTCATGATGGCCTGGCCGATATGGATGATCTCGGTGGCTTCTGCGCCGAAGCAATGGATGCCGAGGATTTCCATCGTCTGCGGGTGGAAAAGGATCTTCAGCATACCGACTTCGTCACCACTGATCTGGCCGCGAGCGGTTTCCTTGAAGAAAGCGCGACCCACCTCATAAGGGATTTTCTTTTCGGTCAGGGTGCGCTCGGTCATGCCGACTGAACTGATTTCCGGGATGGTGTAGATACCGGTCGGTACATCGTCGACATGATGGCAATGCGCTTTGCCGCGAGCACTCGCTGATGCGGCACGTCCCTGGTTGTATGCTGCGCTGGCGAGGCTGGGCCAACCGATGATGTCGCCGGCGGCATAGACGGAAGGACAGGTCGTTCGGTAATGCCCATCGACTTCAACATAACCACGGCTGTTGGCGCTGACACCAATCGCGGACAGGTTCAGTGAGGCAGAGTTACCGGTGCGGCCATTGCACCAGAGCAGGCAATCACCATGCAGGACCTTGCCCGATTCGAGATGCAGGGCAACGCCGTGATCATCGGCTTCAACGCGGGTGTAATGCTCATTGTGGCGAATCATCACACCATGGTCGCGCAGGTGATAGCTGAGCGCGTCAGAAATCTCATCATCGAGGAATTCCAGTAGCTGGTCGCGGGTATTGATGAGATCAACCTTGGTGCCGATGCCGGAAAAAATGGAAGCGTATTCACAGCCGATCACCCCGGCTCCGTAAATCAACACTTTCCTCGGGGTGTGTTGCATGTGCAGGAGGGTGTCGCTGTCATAAATGCGCGGGTGCTGGAAATCGATATCATCAGGCCGGAACGGGCTCGAGCCGGTGGCAATGATGATGCTGCCAGCGCTGATCGGGATACGGGCACCGTCTTCCTGCAAGACAGAGACGGTATGGGCATCCACAAAAGATGCAGTGCCGTGATAGAGGTCGATACGGTTGCGCTGGTAGAACTTCGCGCGCATCTTGACCTGTTTGCGAATCACATCCTGGGCGTTGGCCAATAACTTCGGGAAGGATACGGCGATGGGGTCAACCACTTCCTTGAAAGAAGGGTTGTTGTTGAACTTCATCAGGTTCTGTACTGAGTTCCGCAGTGACTTCGATGGGATGGTGCCCAGATGTGTGCAAGCACCGCCGACTTGTGGTCGGTTATGGATGATGGCGGCATTGAGGCCATGTTTGGCCGCATTGAGGGCGGCGCCTTCACCGGCCGGGCCGGCACCAATCACGAGGACGTCAACGTCGTATTGGCTCATGGTACTGGCGGTGCCTCCCTGGGCATCCAGATTCAGCGTTGCAGTGTTTGCTCGGCCGAGGTAACGGTTTGCAGGATCAAGGTATTAATGGTCATCGGGCCCACGCCGCCGGGTACCGGTGTCCAGGCTGAGGCACGATCCTTGATGGTGGACAGTTCAATATCGCCGACGCCGCCGGGGTGATAACCGGCATCGACGACGACCGCGCCATCCTTGATCCATGCGCCCTTGATGAATTCCGGTTTGCCAACAGCGCCCACCACGATATCGGCCTGGCGGATGAACGCAGGCAGGTCATTGGTGCGGGAATGGCAGATGGTGACGGTGCAGTTGGCGTTCAGCAGCATCATCGCCATCGGTTTGCCGAGGATCGGTGAGCGCCCCACAACGACGGCATGTTTGCCGGCCAAGGGTACCTGGTAATGTTCCAGCAGGCGCATGATGCCGGCCGGTGTGGCAGAACCCCAGGCGTGCTCGCCCATGGCCATGCGGCCAAACCCGAGGCAGGTAACGCCATCCACATCCTTGGCGGCAGCAATGGCATCAAAACAGGCACGCTCATCAATTTGTGAGGGCACCGGATGTTGCAGCAGGATGCCATGGCAGTCCGGGTTGTCATTCAGTTCGTGGATTTTGGCGAGCAACTGTCCGGTGGTGGTGCTGGCGGGCATTTCCACGGCAATCGATTCCATGCCGACCCGCTTACAGGCGTTTTGCTTCATGCGCACATAGGTGGCCGAGGCGGGGTCGTCGCCAACCAGGATGGTGGCCAGGATGGGGGCTTGCCCGGATTGTGCCTTCAGGGCGGCAACGCGTTCACTCAAGGCGGCTTCGGTTTGGCTGGCAAGGGCTTTGCCATCGAGAATCTGGGAAGGCATCGGGCGTCCTGTGGGCTGGTGATCAAGGGACTATTTTCGCATGGCCACGCACGCCGATACAGTCTCCAGATGGCTGGAAATGGCCTGTTTCAGCGGTTTTTTGGCGTTGACGGGGCAGGGGGCGGCCGGTATCATGCCCGCCACTCGTTCAAGGGGCAGGATGCCCTGTGACATTGGCGATTTTCGGGGTATAGCGCAGCCTGGTAGCGCGCCTGCTTTGGGAGCAGGATGTCGAGAGTTCAAATCCCTCTACCCCGACCAATTACAACCTGTAGAGGCAGTTCAGGCGCCCGTAGCTCAACTGGATAGAGCACCGGCCTTCTAAGCCGTAGGTTGCAGGTTCGAGTCCTGCCGGGCGCGCCAAATCCCGGCAGGGCGCAGTTTGATGGTGGACGTAGCTCAATTGGTAGAGCTCAGGATTGTGATTCCTGCGGTCGAGGGTTCGATCCCCTTCGTCCACCCCAAATAAAAAAACCGGCCATTGGGCCGGTTTTTTTATGCTTGCGGGTTGTTATCCCGCCAGGTTGTCTTATCCCGCCAGGCTGTGTTGTCAGGCCAGGCTGTGGAACTGGCCAGTGGCCGGGTCCAGTGCCTCGAGATCGATGTCGCCCAGGTTGAAGTACCAGCCGTGCAGGTCCAGCTCGCCACGATCCACGGCTGCCTTGACCCAGGGGTAGGTGCCCAGGTTTTTCAGTGAGGAAGCCAGCGCGGCGCGGCTGCAAGTGCAAGCCT
>SBFY01000197.1 GCA_006227085.1 Gammaproteobacteria bacterium | reverse complement strand
ACAGATCGCATGGAACTTGCTGTGTTCCCGCCGGTCAGAGTGTTAAGGACTTATCTCCTCATCCAGGAAATTCCCCTTGTGCCGGGCTCGTCCCGGCCTTTTTTTTGCCGCTATACTGTCGCCTTCATTGATTGGGGGCGACATGGAAAAGCTGGCATACATCCTGTGGCGGCCGGAAGGCGTATCGGAAACCACGTTTCGCCAGCGTTTGACGGGCGTGGTGCAGCAGAAGCTGGTGGATGCAGGGGTGCTGTCAGTCCAGGTCAATGTGGTCGATGATGCAGTACGGCCCGCTGACAAGACCCGCCAGGTCAACAGCACGCCAGCAGCGGATGGCATGGCTTTCGTCTGGGTGCGATCAGCGCTGGAGTCTTCGCGGGTGGAGCGCATCCTGCTGGAATCCTGTCGTGGGGTGGCCGGTTACCTGGTTACCGAATCCGAACCCATCGTGAACACCAAACACCTGAGTGAGTCCGGCCAGCGTACGCCCGGCTACAGCCAGGTGGTGTTCCTGCAAAAACCGCCGCGCCTGACCTATGAAGGCTGGCTTGATTACTGGTTAAAGCAGCACACGCGTATTGCGGTCGAGACACAATCCAATTTCCGGTATGTGCAGAATGTGATCGTGCGTGCCGTCACAACGGCTGCGCCAGCATGGGATGCGATTGTGGAGGAATGTTTTCCTGCCGAGGCGATGACGAATCCCATGGCCTTCTTTGATGCCAAGGATGATGAAGAGAAATTCCGCAAGAACCAGCAGGCAATGATTGAAAGCTGCATGAAGTTCATCGATTTCGACAAGCTCAATGTCATTCCGATGAGTGAATACCAAATCAAGAAACGCTAAACAAAAAAGGCGCCGCAAGGCGCCTTTTTTGTTTGTTACCATCACTGGTATTCGTAGGTAATGTCGAGCCCATACGTGCGGGGTTCACCGAACCAGCCGACATTGGTGCCACCCAGGCCGATCGTGTGCAGCAGGTACTCTTCATCATTCAGGTTCTTGCCCCAAATGGCGAACTTGAGTGAGCTGCCATCGTGACCGGTGGCCACATCGGCGAGTGTGATGCGTGCGTTCAGCAGGCCATAGCTGGGCAGGTCAAAGCCGTCTTGCGGCGGTGCCGTGCCAACGGTGTCATCACGCCAGCTGTAGTCCACATGCAGGCTCATGTTGCCAAAGCTGAAGCTGGGCAGGTCATAGTCCAGTGCCACGGCATAGGAGTTTTCCGGTGCGTAGGGCATGGTGTAGAAATCTGCCACATCCAGCCCGGTGCCCGGATCAATCACCTCCTTGAACTCGGCATTGGTGTAGCCGTAGCTCACCGAGAGCTGCAAGCCTTCCAGCAGGACGGCGACCATGTCGATCTCGAAACCCTGGGTAACGGCTTCACCCGCATTGAAGGTATCGGTCAGGAAGGGCGTGCCGGGTACGAGGATGAAGTTCTGCTGCATGTCGGTCCAGTCATTGTAGAAACCGGCCACGTTCAAGCGTACACGGTCATCCAGCCAGGTCGATTTCATGCCGATTTCATAGGAAACCACTTCTTCCTCGTCATACGGTTGCAGGAAACCGGTTTCCGTTGAGCGGGTGTTAAAGCCGCCGGATTTGTAGCCGCTGGTGGCTTTCGCATAGGTTGAGATGTCATCGGTCCAGCGGTAATTGATGGTCAACGCCGGGCTGAAGTTGCTGTAGTCCTCATCGGCTTTGCGCACCTGGCTGAAATAAACGCCGCTGAACTTTTCTGCTTCGCGTTCGTCAACCGTGTAGCGGCCGCCCAAGGTGATGTCGAGCGGATCAACCGGTGTCCAGGTCACTTGGCCATAAGCTGCCCAGGCTTCGTTGTCGGATTTGATCCAGCGGTTTTCCACCACAAAGCCGGCTGAGGTGTCGTATTCACGCTCATAACCATGTTCGTTGAAGTAGTACAAGCCAGCCACATACTTGAGGCCTCCGTCCAGGGCTTCGCCAATCGCCTGCAGTTCCTGTGAGAACTGGCGGTGATGGACACGGGCATCCACATTCAATGCTTCCACGAACGGGTTGCCAGAGTAGTTCTGGCTGACGTTTTCCTGCAGCTCCCGGTAACCGGTAATCGATTTCAGGGTGATGTCGCCGAGTTCCCAGGTGACGGTCAGGCCATGACCCTGGATATCGGTGTCGCTGTCTTTAACCGGTGTGCTTTGGAAGCCCCATTCGCCACGGTGTTTGTTGGAATAGGCATTGACCGTCGGCAGGATAAAGAAATCGACAGCACCAGCCGGAATACCCAAGCCCAAATAGTAGTTACGTGCGGTCGCAGGGACTTCGATGATCTGGTAATACCCTTGCGGGCCACCGATATCGGACATGTCATAGCTGTAATCGATGGTCAGGTCTTCGCTGGCTGCCATGCGCAAGGCGAGACGTGCACCGGTTTTGTCTTCATCCTGGAAGTCGTGGCCACCGGATGCATTCTGGCGCCAACCATCCTTTTCAGAACGATCAAAACTGATCTTGGCGCTGACACCTGCGCTTTCTGCCAGGTTGATCTGGGTCTGGCTGCGCCAGTAACCGTAATTGCCAGCGGTGGCGACTTCCTTGAAGCCGAATTCACCGGTGGGCTTGGCGGAGATCAGGTTGACGGCGCCGCCAGTGGTGTTGCGGCCATACAGGATACCCTGTGGGCCACGCAGCACTTCAACGCGCTCCAGGTCAGCCACATCAGCGCCCAGGCCGATGTTGCGGGCAACATAGACACCATCCATATAGACACCCACGGCAGGATCCTGGGTGGTCTGGGATTCGTTGCTGCCGACACCACGGATGAACATCACATAGGCCGAGCGGCTGTTCGGGAAGGGTGCCATTTCCAGGTTGGGCACGTTCTTGCCCATGTCACCAATCCCGGAGATACCCAGGGTTTCCAGGTTGTCACTCGAGAGTGCGGCGATAGAGATCGGGGTGTCCTGCAGGGAAGCTTCGCGCTTTTCTGCGGTCACGATCACTTCTTCGAGCGTGGTGGCGCGGGCGTTTCCGGTGTCTTGTGCGATGGCACTGTGAGCCAGCAGGCCAGACGCCAGGGCCACAGCCAGTGCCAGCGGTTTTTTCGCGGCGTAGTGAGTCATCATGCATCCCCCTTGTTGGTGCATAGGTTAGTCGTGACAGTCATGTCATGGATGGATTTGGATACGAGCAGGATGTTGCGTTTTTGCGGGGGGAGTGAGCCCGTCAGGCGAGCGGGTCGCCTGTTGGGAGCGGCATGGCAGGATGCGGTATTGGCCGCTTCCATGTATCCCCCTTGGATCCATTTTTATTATTGCCAAGCATATCCTTGCATGGCATGGGGAAAGAGTACCTGCTTGGGCAGGAAAAGCAATACTCCGTAACAGGGTGTCAGGCTTAACGCCTGAAAATGAAATACCCCATGGGGGTGACCATGTCGCGCGGGATCAGGTCGGCGAGGTTTTCCTTGAAGGCATTAATCAGGAAACGGTATTGGCTGATTTTGGTGTAATCGATGCCGGCACGTTCGAGGTGGGTGCCGATGTTGATGCGGAAATTGCCATCAAACACCGGGTTGTTGCGATAGGTACTGGATTGGTAGCCACAGCGTGCACCGAGTTCACGCATGTCATGGATGTCAAAAATATATTTGTCTTCCATGCTGGCCAGTTTTTCGCGGTCATCACCAATGCGTTTGGATTTGGTGAGGTGCTGGATGAAATGTTGGAGCTTGTGCAGGTCTTCTTCCGTGAGCCCTGCCAGGCCGGTGTTGCGCTCGGTGCGCAGGATCAGGTTGGCCAGGAAGGCCACCATCACCTTGCCTTGCAGGACCGGCTCAAAAAAGATCGCATGGCCACCCGGGCGTAGCAGGGTGTGCAGTTGCTGGATGATCTGTTCATAGTCGAGGAAATGGTGCAGCACGCTATTGCCGACGATCACATCAAACGACCCGGCTTTGAAAGGCAATTGGTTGGCATCGCAGACGTAGTAGCAGGTGTTGTCGACAGGGCCGATCAGGTCGGCGGTCACTTGCAGGAATTCCTGTGAAATATCGGTGGCATGAACGCGATCAAACGGGAAACGATGGCTGAGGTTCCAGGTCAATTGGCCAGTGCCGGCGCCGAGTTCCAGTACTTCGCCACCAGTGATGCCGTTTTCCCCGAAAATCACTTTCCAGCTTTTGTAGATGCCGTTGCGGCTGTTTTCATTGATGTAATGCAGTTTGTCGTAGTCGATGTCCACCAGTTTGGTGTTCATGCTGGGGTCGGGCAGTAACACTGGCATGCCGTTTGTAATGGCGTAATCGTTCTGGCAGGCAGGGCAGTGCAGACGATCCTGTTGGTTTTGCAGGTCGCCATGCTGGCAGGCCGGGCATTGCAGGATGTCGGCTTGGTAATGGACAGGGGTGCTCATCTGGCCGATTATGCCTGACTATCCTGTCCGGGCGATACAAGGGGTCTTTCATGGGTGCTGACAAGGTTACTGTTGCCATGACCGGTGGTGCCACCGGTATCGGGGCCGCCATTCGCCAGCAGCTGCTGGCAGCTGGCCATCGCGTGATTGTGGTCGATATCCGTGATGCGGATGTGGTGGCGGACCTGTCCACTGCCGCAGGTCGCCAGCAGGCGATTGCCGGTATCCAGGCGCTGGCGCCTGAGGGCTTGGATGGTTTTGTACCGTGTGCAGGCCTCGGTCCGCATGTGCAACCGCACTCATTGGTGACACGGGTGAATTATTTCGGGGCGCTGGCCACCATTGAGGGTCTACGCGGGTTGCTGGCCAAGCGCAAGGGCACGGTGGTGCTGGTCTCTTCCAATTCAGCGTCCATGCCGGGTCTTGATAAACGATACCTTGAATTGCTGAAAGCCGGCGATGAAACCGCCGCTTGCGCGCATATCGATACCCTTGATGGTCATAATGCCTATGCGGGCAGCAAATATGCGTTGACCTGCTGGATGCGGCGCAACAGTGCGGCGTGGGCCGCGCAAGGGATTCGCATGAATGCGGTGGCGCCCGGTATCACCAAAACACCACTGACCGATACGGCAACCCAATCAGCCGATTTTGGTGAGGCGATGAAAGCGTTTGCCGCCAGTGTGCCGGTTGGCCGTGTCGGCCAGCCGGAGGATATCGCTAACGCTGTGTGTTTCCTGTTGTCACCACAAGCAGCGTTTATTTGCGGCTCGGTGTTATTCGTCGATGGCGGTCATGACGCCATGTTGCGACCGGACGCGTTCTAGCGTGGCTGGCGATGCAGTTGCTGTTGCATCTGCAGTAAGTCCTGATCCTGCGGGTAGCGTTTCAACAGTGTGTCGAGTACGGGTTTCGCTTCAGCCATGCGTTGTTGGCCAATCAGGAGTTGCAGTAGTGCATACAGGCTGCGGTCATCATCACGGATGGCGACCGCTTTCTGCAATTGTGTGATGGCCTCACCGAACTTGCCTTGTTGTTGCAATACCAGCCCGAGGTTGTAGTGCACACGATCATTGCCGGCTTGTCGTGCAATGGATTGTTCCAGTGCCTTTGCAGCCGCTTCCCATTGCTGGCGCTCTGCCAGTGCCAGTCCCAGTGTGTAATACAGCTCGCCTTGCTGTTCCGGGTAGGCGTGTGTGATGGCCTGCTGCAAGGTGTCGATGGCGCGGTCATAGGCGCCAATCTGGCTATAGAGCACGGCCAGTGACTGGTAGGCAGGGATGAAATGGGGGTCTTTTTCCAATGCCTGTTTCATGCGCCGGATGGCGTCATAGGCATTGCCCTGGTGATAGGCCAGCTGGCCGAGATTGGCATAGCCTTCCGGATGATCCGGCAGGGTTTGCTGGGCAGCGCGGTATTCTTCCAGTGCGGCCTGCCAGGCAGGTTGCAGGTTGGCTGGCAAGGTGGCGGGGTCGATATCCGCCAGCAAGCGGATGCTTTCCAGTCGTACCGCACGCACCGGGTCCAGCAACAAGGCTGGCAAGTATTGCTGGCGCACTTCCCGTGGTTGCAGTTCGAATGTCCGCGCCGCATGGGCACGCACCATTGGTGACGGGTCGGATAAGGACGGCGTGATGCTGTTCAGCAAAGCGGGGCCGTAAAGCGCCAGGGCATCAATCAGTGTGGCGCGCCAGATGGCCGGCTGCTGTGTGCTGGCCAGCAAGGGCTTGAGGGTTTGGATGGCTTCGGGGCGACCTGCGCGCGCGGCGGCCAGCGCCAGTGCACGAGTATCAGGCTGTGTGTGGCGACCTTGCGGGAACCATTGGTCCAGCGTGTGGATGGCCCAGTCCACGGACTGGTCAGCGTGGCACTGGTTGCAGGCATTGGGTGTGCCGAGGACCTTGCTGGTGTCCGGTCGTGGTGTGCCGAAACGATGGTCGCGGCGTGGATCCACTTTCATGTAGGTGGTGGCAGGCATGTGGCAGCTCACGCACTGGCTGCCACTGCTGCCATCGGCATGGTGGTGGTGCGCAGGGCTGTTGTAGGTCGCGGCTTTCAATGACGGGAAGCGGGCATTACCCACTTCATGGCAGCTGGTGCACAGGGCATTGCCTTCAGCGCGGGGTTTCAGGGTGTGCGGGTTGTGGCAGTCGAGGCAGCTGAGCCCGGCTTCGTGCATGCGGCTTTGCGCAAACGAACTGTACTCGAACACTTCATCGCGGATCTGGCCATCCGGGTAGTACAGCGCATCGTTGAGTGCTGTCGGCACGATCTCGTCGAGCAAGGGTGCTGCCCAGCTGCGCGCTGGTGTTAGCAGGTGGCGACGGGCATGGCAGTCCGCGCACAGGGCGATGCTTTGCTGCGGGTCGCGCAACACCTGTGGATTCCAGCCTTTGTGTGGGTCGCTGTTGGGTGAGCGGGTCCATTGCAGGTGCGCTTCACCGGGGCCATGACAGGCCTGGCAGTTCACATTGTGGCCAGATGCTGTGCTGTGGTAGCTGCTGGTATCGGGGTCGTAACCCAACTTGAAATTGGTGGTATGGCATTCGATGCAAAAGGAATTGGCGATAAAAAACCGTTTGCGCCAGTGCAAGGGGTCAGTGGGTGTGACGTCATCGCCGGCTTGCAGGTGAAACCAGCGCTGTTGTTTGGTGTCCCAGGCGACAGGAAACGCCTGCAGCTGGCCATTCGGGAACGTCACCAGGTATTGCTGCAGGGGGTCGATACCGAAGGTCCATGCCACGGTGAGTGTTTCGGTCCGGCCGTTTTCGCTGAAGGTGACCAGGAACTGGCCGTTGTCGCGATGGAAGCGTGCCTTCAGGCCTTCGCCTTCAAATTCGCTGCCAGCAAAATTGCCGAGCACGGTGGCGTCATTGGCCGGCTGCATGGCATTGGCATGATCAGAGGCTCGCCAGTCAAAGGCTTGCCGGGCATGGCAGGACAGGCATTGGTCATTATTGACGAAGCCGTCCCGGCTCTGGTCGAATGCACCGCTTGCCCACACAGCATTGGCCTGCAGCACACACAGCAGGCTGACCCAGAAGGCGAAACGGTGCTTCATTCGATGGTTCCTTGGCCGGAGACCCCATGATAACAGGCTTGCTCGGCATCATTGCACCGGTGTTCCTGTTGGCCGGTGCCGGCTTTCTCTGGCAGCGGCGCGGATTGCCTTTCGACCAGGCCTTCATTACCCGGCTGGTGATTGACCTGTGCGCGCCGGCCTTGGTCATCGTGTTGCTGGCGGGTTCGGATTTATCGCTGGATGCCTTTGCCGGGTTTGCCCTGCAGGTACTGGCGGCCCTGGCGGTGATGGGCGTGGTGGCGGCCGTGCTGGCACGTCGCCATGCGGATCCACGCATGCATTGGGTGGCGCTGGTGTTCCCCAATACTGCCAATATGGGCATGCCGCTGTGTCTGCTGGCATTTGGTGAGCCGGGGCTGGTGTATGCGACGGTGTATTACACGGTGACCTCGCTGGTGCATTTCACCTTGGGGGTTTCGCTGGTTGCTGAAGCCGCAAATGCCTGGAGGGCCAGCCTGAAAACCCCGTTGATCTGGGCGACCTTGTTGGGCCTGCTGTTGATGGCGATGGACGTCACCTTGCCCACGTGGGTGGCCAATAGCCTGAAGTTGCTGGGCCAGCCTACCATTCCACTGATGTTGTTCACCCTCGGTGTGTCATTGGCCCGGTTGCCGTGGGCCGAGTTGTTCCGCCGTGTCGATGTGGGCCTGGAACGCTTGCTGGTCGGAGCCATTGCCGCTGCCGTCATTGTGTGGGTGTTCCAGCCGGAAGGGGTGGTTCGCGGGGTGCTGGTGCTGGAGACACTGATGCCCTCGGCGATTTTCAATTACTTGCTGGCGGCACGGTTTGGCCGCCATTTGCCCGGTGTCACGGCGATTGTGGCCTGGTCGACGGTGATGGTTTTCCTGCTGTTGCCATGGCTGCTGTATTGGCTGTTACCGGTTGCCGGACAAGGGGCTAACCCCTAAAGTAGGCGTATAAGAACAAGCGACGTGTCGCAAGGAATGCTGCGTGCAGGATTTCCTCCTTACCTACCAACAAGCCAGTCGTCCGTTCGTGGCGTTTGCCACGGATGTGTGCGGCCGCCTGTTGACGCAGGCCAATACCCTGTTAACGGAGTTGGCCAGCAAGGCGAGTGGGGCTGAACAGACGCGTTACCAGAAAGACATCCAGGTCCTGCAGTCTATCCAGAAAGCCTTGCCATTGGCTTTTGGCAAACGCATGGCAAACAAGTTTGATCGCTTCTGGGCAGGGGAAGACTTGTCCGAGCAGGAAACCCTTAATGCCCAGCCGGAAGACTTGTCGAAAGAAATCGTGCGCACGGTGGATTGCCTGACCAACCATGTGGCTGAGCCGTTATGGCACTTGAATATGCGTTTGGCGCTGTTGCGTGGTGGTCGCAAGACAGCCGATTACGGTAACCCGATGGGGCCAGCCCAGTTTTGTGGTGCCTTGTGTGCCGAACTGGGAACACAAACAGCCTCACCGCGTTTGCAGTTGTTGTTGTTTCGCTTGATTGAAAAGCATTTGCCGGACCGGTTGGCTGTGTTTTACACCGATACCAACCAGCAACTGGTGAGTGCCGGTATTTTCCCGCACCTGCGTTACTACTTGCTGGAGAGTAATTCCGGCGGCAAGAGTGATGACCCGATCAGTGCGTTTGACAAGCATGCCATCCTGTCGGCAGAAGACAATGAAAAAGAAGCCCAGATCCATGTGACAGCGATGGTGCGTTCGCAGGTAAACCATCGCGAAGCACCGTTGCGGCAAACGGCATTGGGGACATCGTTTGGTCGCATGGAGACGGAAGGGCGAGGTGGTGCCGATACCGTCAATGAAGTCGATATCGTGTTTGCGATCGTGGCATTGACGACCAAATACCCTGTGCCAAGAGGTCGTGTTTACCGGCCGGTACCGCCGATTGCCAAGCTGGAAGAGCTGCTGATTGAGCATTTGTCGAAAGCTGGCGAACACAGTGGCCGTCGCCGGATGAAGCGTCTCATGGCAGAAGCCTTGTCGCGCATGGGGCGTATTTTTGATGTGTTGCTGGATGATCATTACCTTGGTGTCGAGCAGCGTGACTTGCTGAGTCACCTGTATTTGCCAATGGTGAAACTGGGCATGCTGGAAGGCCGTTTCTGGACGGATCCCAATCATGTCGGGCGGCGCCTGTTTGGCTTGTTGTGTGAATTGGCAGAGTTCTGGGTGGCGGTGCCGCAGAATGACCGCACCACTTATCCGCAATTGCATGCCGTGGCCGAACGCTTGACGCGTGATTACATAGATGACCTGTCCGTGGTGGAAGCCATCCTCGAAGACCTGGAAGGATTTGCCTTGCGGATTGGCCAGCGTGCCTCCATGACCTTGGGTCGTACGATTGAAAGCGAGCGTGGTTTGGCCAAGGTCAGTTCTGCGCAGGTGTTTGCTGCCGAGCAGGCCCATGCGGTCCTGTCATCGGAGCAGGTACCGGAAGTGATCCGCGAAAGCCTGCAGGATCCATTGATGGAATTCCTCTCGGGCTTGCTGCTGCGTTTGGCGGATAAAGGAGAAACCGCGATAGCTGATGCCAGTGAGGCCATCCTGTCAGCCATGCCGGTGGCAGGGGCATCGGCAACGAATGCATTGGCGGGCACGCAAAAGAAGCTGGAGCAGGACCTGCTGGCTGCCGGTGGGCACAGTCAATCCGTGCAGAAATTACTGAAAGCCTTTGAGGATGCCGTCCAGCGTTGGCAAGGGCTGGAAGGCATGGCAGGCAAGAAAGCCCGCACAGGGATGCAAGGCGCGAAAAAGGGCTCTGGCACGGATCCACTGGCGGGTCTGCCGGGGCAGGGGTTCGGGCTCTGGTTTGCGGCCACGGCACCGGAGCAAGCCGTGCCGGCATTATGGTTGCTGGTGTGGGCCAGCCCGTCACCGAGGCGTTACCTGTTTGTGAACCGGCTGGGTGTGCGCGGCGACATGCTGGATGAAGAAGCCTTGCGACAGCAGTTGGGGTCAGGCCGGCTGCAGCCGCTGGTGGGCCATGGTAATCCCTGGGTGCGTGCCTTGCGGGAATCCTCGCTCAAGGCCGGCCACTGATTCCCTCAGTAACGGCTGGGTTGGCGGTAGTCCTGGATGATGGCGACCCCTTTCTGGTAAATCTCGCGGACATTCACATAGCTGCCGGTTTCCACCCGGCGTGAAATCATGGTGATGGGGAACAGCACATCACTGCCCTGCAATTGCAGGGCGCGGCTTTTCCCTTGCGAATCACTGTAATTGACCCATACCAGGTTGAATTCACGGGCATAAATATCGCCCAGCACGACCCCCATGGCCTGTAACAGGTAACTGTCAGTGGTGCGGATCACCTGTTGGTCCAGCAAGGCTTGCAGGATATCGAGGTCATTGTCGCGGCTGCCGGCCAAATGGCGGCCCAGGTGTTCGGCGGCCAGCTCATCAATGCGCTGGCGCTGCAAGGCCTGTTTGCGCTCATCGCCACTTTCCAGCGGGGTGACACGCTGTTGCTGGCGCACTTCCTCGGTCACGAACGGGTCGACCGGCGGGGTGAATGACTGGGCCAGCAAGGCGGGGCTGGCCAGCAGTAACAGGGTATTCAGGGTGATGCGATGGTAACGGCTGTGCATGGCTCACCTCCGGGGCTCAAAGTGCATTATACGAGCGGTTTTTTTTGCCGTCAGGCCGTGTTTTCCTTGAGGTGACGGGAGTGCATCCCGTACCATTAGCGCTCTTGGTTTTTCTCGCCGGAGTCCTTTTATGATCACAGGCAGCATGGTGGCGTTAGTCACGCCCATGCAGGTGGATGGCGCCATTGACTGGGCTGCCCTTGAGCGCCTGGTGCAGTGGCACATGGATGAGGGTACCGATGCCATCGTGGCGGTCGGCACCACGGGCGAGTCCGCTACCCTGGATGTGGGCGAGCATTGCGAGGTGATTGCCCGCATCGTCAAGCAGGTCGCTGGCCGTATCCCGGTGATTGCCGGAACCGGCGCCAATAGCACGCGTGAAGCCATTGAGTTGACCGAAGCCGCAGCCAAGGCCGGTGCGGATGCCTGTCTGCTGGTGACGCCGTATTACAACAAGCCGACCCAGGAAGGTTTGTACCAGCATTTCAAGGCGATTGCTGAGGCTGTCGCGATCCCGCAAATCCTCTATAACGTGCCGGGCCGTACGGCCTGTGACCTCAAGCCGGACACGGTGTTGAGGCTGGCATCCGTGCCGAATATCGTGGGTATCAAGGAAGCCACCGGTGACCTTGATCGCGCGAAGGACCTGATCCAACGCTGTCCAGCAGGGTTTGCCGTGTATTCCGGTGATGATGCCACGGCGATTGAGCTGATCCTGTTGGGTGGCAAAGGCAATATTTCTGTTACGGCCAATGTGGTGCCGGCAGTGATGCATCGTGCGTGTGCCCTGGCATTGGCAGGCAAGGCCAATGAGGCACGGGCACTCAATGCAACGGTGGCAGGATTGCACGACGTCTTGTTTATCGAATCCAACCCGATCCCGGTGAAGTGGGCGCTGCATCGCATGGGCAAGATGACTGAAGGCATCCGTTTGCCGCTGACACCCTTGTCGGAAAGTGCCCGTCCTACATTGGAAGCGGCGTTGCAAACAGCAGGAGTATTGGCGCGTGCTTGATCGTTATTTCCGTTTGCTGGCAGTGCTGGGTTTGCTCGCGCTGGCAGGTTGCGGCTGGTTCAGGGACAGTGGCAACGATTACCAGGCGGCGCGTGAGCTGCCGCCGATGGCAGTGCCGGAAGGGATGGATGCTTCGCGTATCCAGCCGTTTTATGTGATCCCGCCAGCGCAGGACGCCGTCGTTGATGGCCAGGCATTTGAGGTGCCGCGTCCGGACCCGCTGGGTGCAGGGGCCAATGACCAGGCGGTTCGTATCCAGAAACTGGCAGATGAGCAATGGGCGGTTGTCAGCATGGCGCCTGACCAGACATGGCCCTTGCTGAAGATTTTCCTCGAAGCCAATCGTGTGCTCATGGTGCGCGAGGATGGCCAGCAAGGCTTGATGATCACGGATTGGCTGCAGCCGGAGGGGGATCTCCCTCGCGAGCAATACCTGATCCGTATTGATGCCGGTGTACAACCTGGCAGCAGTGAAGTGCATGTTCGCCAGCGCGTGACCGGTATCGACGGTATCACATGGCCAGCACGCTCGGATAATCGTGAGCGTGAGTACAAGTTCCTCTACCAGCTGTCGACCCATCTGGCTTCACAGACGGATGCGGCTTCAGTGTCGCTGTTGGCACAGGGTATCCGTACAGCCAGCAAGATCAGTTTGCAGCAAACCCGCGGCCAACCTTTCCTGTTGCTGGAATTACCGTATCCGCGAGGATGGGCTTCAGTGGGCAACGCGCTGGAATCTGCCGACCTGGCATTGATTGACCAGGACTACACGGCAGGAACCTATCAGGTGCGCGAAATCATCCGGGAACAGCCGGGCTGGTGGGCCCGGTTATGGGGAGCGGAAAAGAAAGAACCCAGGACACTGCAGTTATCGGTAGTCACGATGGGTGAATCCCGTGTCGGCATCCTGGTGGAAGGCGATAACCTGTCTGCCAATGAGCAGCTCCGCATTCTCCAGCAATTGAAGGGACAGCTGCGGTAGTGCGTTTTTGCTCGATTGGCAGCGGCAGTCGTGGCAATGGCACCCTGGTGCAATGGGATGGTACCAGCGTCCTGATTGATTGCGGGTTTTCCTTGGCGGAGACGGAGTTGCGTCTCGCAGCGCAGGGGCAAAAACCTGAAGAGTTGTCAGCGATCCTGGTGACCCATGAGCATGGCGACCATATTCGTGGCGTGGGTGTCCTGAGCCGGCGTTATGGCATCCCGGTATACATGACAGCGGGAACCTGGCGTGGCTATCGCCGCGAAGATATCAGTGAGCTGCACTGTATCAGTCCACATGAGGCGTTCCGTATCGGCGCATTGGAGATCCAGCCGGTTGCGGTGCCGCATGATACGGTTGAGCCCTGCCAGTTTGTGTTGGCTTCGTCGCGATCCCGGTTGGGCGTGTTGACTGACCTGGGCAGTATCACGGCCCATGTGCAGGAAGCCTACCGTGACTGCGATGCCCTCGTGCTGGAATTCAATCACGATGAGGACCTGCTCGAGCAAGGGCCTTATCCGGCCAGTGTGAAACGGCGGGTGGCCAGTGATTGGGGGCATTTGAGCAATCGCCAGGCGGCGGCGTTTTTGTCACAGGCATGGCAAGGGCCACTGCAACACCTGGTGGTCGCACATATCAGTGAAACCAATAATTCGCTGGCGCATGCCGAAGCGGCGCTGGCAGGTTTGGGGCAGCCACCGGGCCGGGTGCATTGGGCCGGGCAAGAGGAAGGTTGTGACTGGATTGAAATCGGCTAAGCTAGGCGTCCATCCGTGGATAGCGGCCAGGCCTGACAGGGGACAGGAAAATGGAAAAGCGTGAAGAGTTGTATCGTGGCAAGGCAAAAACGGTTTACCGGACCGATGATCCGGACCTGTTTATCATGCATTTCCGCGATGACACCTCAGCCTTTGATGGCAAGAAAGTGGCACAGTTGCCGCGCAAGGGCATGGTGAACAACACCTTCAACGCATTCATCATGGGCAAGCTGGCGGAAGCCGGTATTCCTTGCCATTTCGTGAAGCGCCTGGATGAGCGTGACTCGTTGGTGCGTCGCCTGGACATGCTGCCCATCGAATGCGTGGTGCGTAACGTCGCCGCAGGCAGTATTTGTCGTCGCCTGGGTGTGCAGGAAGGCATGGACCTGGTGCCGCCAACCTTTGAGTTGTTCCTGAAAAATGATGCCTTGGGTGACCCCATGATCAATGACTCCCATGTGGCATCGTTTGGTTGGGCCACACCGGAGCAGGTTGCCCGTGCGCGGGAATTGACTTTCCAGGTCAACGACATCCTGAAAAAATTGTTCGCCGATGCCGGCATGATCCTGGTGGATTACAAGCTGGAATTCGGCACGTTCAATGGTGAGCTGATGCTCGGTGACGAGTTCTCCCCGGATGGCTGCCGTATCTGGGATGCCCAGACCCGGCAGAAAATGGACAAGGACCGTTTCCGCCAGGACCTGGGTGATGTGATCGAAACCTACGAAGAAGTGGGTCGGCGCCTGGGGATGTCCTTCGGCTGACGCGACCTCAAGCGCCGGGAGCCTCGGCGGCATCAGCCGCTTCCAGTAGATCATCGCCTGGGGTATTGCCCGCTTGGCTGTCATCGTGCCCCGCGCTTGCTGACAGCACAGGTTTGCCCTTGGCGTCTGCAGGGCAGCTATCGACCTTGCCGCGCAAGGTGGCATCTGCCAATGTCATTTCAAACAGCTTGTTGAGTGCAACATCCTTGTGGGGTGAATGGAATGGCGGCTGTTCGCTATCAGGGGTGACCCATTGGTCCTGGGTGTCGAGATACAGTTCATCCTGGTTCCTGATAATAAAAACCGTCTTGTTCACGCAAGGTCTCCGCGAAAGTGGCAGGGTGGGGTCCAGTAAACGGGCGCTATTTTAGCAGAGCGATCACCGCAAATCAGGCATGAATGACCCTGTGGGGTGCGCTAAAATGCATGTCCGTCGACAAAGGGCAAGCCATGGACAATCGCCGCACATACACCCGCCAGCCACTGGAGGCGACCGTCGAACTCACCCATCCCGGTATTGGCCTGATGACGGTCCAGGCGCTGAATATTTCTGACGGGGGCATCGCGGTCAGCATGGGGCGCCATGTGGTACCGCCGGTGGGCACGGTGTTGCAGGTCCGCATCAAGCGGCACAGCGGTGCCCTCAACGACAATCCGGTGGCCATGCGGGTTGTGCATATCCAGCCCAACGGCATCGTGGGATTGATGTTTTGCTGAAAAAACAGGCACTTGGGGCGCAAAATCGTAGCCGGCGGTGCTACACTCGGACAATAATAACCATGCGCTTGGGCCAGCCATGACAGCCAAAACCCCTGACTCGCCTCACGTGGCTCCGGCCAGTGCTTCCCAGCAGCGCTTGCAGCAACTGGCGGACAGCCTGCACAGGCAGTGGGGGCTGGGTGAGCGCATCCTGCTGAGTTGGGCGCCGGTGGCAGACGGACTCAAGGTGCTGTGGGCCCCGCATTACTTCCTTGGCAACTTCACGGCATCCATGAACGATGGTCGCCCGGATGACCGCCTGGAGGCCTTGAACGGCAGCTTCCTGCGCAAGCTGATCTCCGGTCGCCGGCAAATGACCGAAGACGATATCGAAAGCACCGCGCGCCGGTTCTCGCTCCAGATTGATCGCGTGTATCTTTCCAAGGGGGATGTGATCCGCCCGGAAGAGTACGATGCCATTGAGTCGCAAGCCCGCCGATATGGCATCAGTTATGTCGAAAGCCGTGCAGCGTTGCTGTTCGATATTGCGGATTTTTCAAAGTTCACCCCATTCGAACAGACCAGCCAGATCAATAGTTTGTCCTATTCGCTGAACTCGGCATTCAGCAAGATGAAAAAACGCAATATCAATATTGATTTTGCACGCACCACTACCGGCGATGGCTTTTACATCTGGAACCGGGATATCAGCCCGTCAGCCAATGTTAACTTGTTCCGGTTCATGGTGATGGTTGTGGCGGATAATGCGATTGCCAAGCAAAAAGCCTTAGGTAATACCGTGCCAACCATTCGCACCGCTTTCCATATTGGCAGTCATTATGAGTTCTATCACTCAGAAGGCATGAGTCCAACCTTGTCGAGTTACATTGTGGGTGACTTGACGATTGAGTTGGCCCGCATGGTGGATTCGGCGGCGCCTGGCCAAATTCTTTTGGGTGATTTCCGTACCGATGTGCCGACCAGCCATAGTGATGATGCCTACCTGCTGGAAGTGGACACTGAACGATTTGTGGATCGTGTCAGGAAAAGTTTCCGTAACCTGGAAGGCCTGGAGTTGGCAGGTGAACCTATCCAGCAGTTGTGGTGCTTCCTGAGTGGTGAAACCGGTGCCATTGGTGGTGAGTCCATCCGCCGTTTTGTGGTGACGGACAAGCATGGTCGTACCCGGGAAGTGTATAACCTGATGATCCACATCCAGAGCGCCCATCGTGATTCGCTGCTGTTGGGGTCGCCGGTTCCGCCGGGGCCAGTGGCCAATGGCGAGCGGGTCACCCCACGGCGCTGGCGTCACTAGGGCGGGTCTTGGTGTGAGCACTCCAGCAAAAGATGATGTGAAATGGGATGTGACCGGCAAGATACCGGTCAGCAATAATCCGGCAGTGTGTGATGCCGTTTGCCAGATTGTCCATTTGGCCTATCCGGAAGTCAGCGTTGATCCCCTGAAGACGGCTTTCCAGTTGCACGATCGCATCTATGAAGGGCTGCACCCGGATTACCACGCCTGCGAGACCGGCTATCACGACAAGCGTCATGTGCTCGATGTGACCCTGGCGGCTGCACGCCTGTTGCATGGCTATGAAATGATCTATCGCGACTCACCGAAGGACCGCTTTGGCCCGGACCTGATGCGTGTCGGTATCCTGGTGGCTTTGTTCCATGATGTGGGATATATCCGTGACAAGACGGATCACAGTCATGTCCATGGTGCGCAGCTCACCAAAACCCATGTGTCACGCGGTGCCGATTTCCTTTCAGGCTTGCTGCCCTTGGTAGGCTTTGATGATTACGCCACCATCGCCCATTGGCTGGTGCATTACACCGGGTATGAAATTGCCCCCGATAATATTCCTCTCGACGATACGCGCCTGAAACGGCTGGGTTGCCTGATCGGTACGGCAGACCTGATTGCCCAGATGTCCAGTGATGATTACATGGAAAAATGCCGTGATGAACTCTACAAGGAGTTCGAGATGGCGGGTGCGACGGTCACGAAAACCCCGGACGGTGGTGTCAAGGTGATTTATGGGTCAGCGGAAGAGCTACTTGAGAAAACCCCTGCTTTTATGGATAAAACCTTGAGGGATCGCCTTGAAGGAACCTTCGATGGTTGTTATCGTTTCGTGGAGTATCATTTTGGTGGACGCAACCCGTATATGCTGGCCATTGAAGCCAATCGTTTGAAGATCCAGCAAGAGATCAAACTGGAAAAGCCCGGCCATTAACCGTCATCCGTCAATAAGCAGGTTGTCCAATGCAACCGGAGGAGAAAGTGATGAAGAAAACCCTGTTGGTTATGTCTATTGTGACGCTGTCTGCGTGTACAACCATTGATCCTTATACCGGCGAGCAAAAAACCAGCAATGCAACCACCGGTGCTGCCATTGGCGCAGTATCAGGCGCGGTGATCGGTGCGGCTTCTTCCAGCAAGAAAGATCGTGGCAAGGGTGCTGCCATTGGTGCAGTTGCTGGCGGCGCGATTGGTGGTGGTGTTGGCTATTACATGGACCAGCAGGAAGCCAAATTGCGCGCCCAGTTGGAACAAACCGGGGTTCGCGTCAAGCGGGATGGCAATAACATCCAGTTGATCATGCCGGGCAATATCACCTTCCAGAGTAACAGTGATGCGATTCGCAGCGACTTTTACTCCGTCCTGGATTCTGTTGGCCTGGTCTTGAAGGAGTTCAACAAGACCACGGTGCATGTCACGGGTCATACGGACAATCAGGGGAGTTATGAGTACAACCAGGGTTTGAGTGAACGCCGCGCGACGAGTGTGGCACGTTACCTCGGTAGTCGAGGTGTCGTGAATTCACGTATGCATATCCGTGGTGCATCCTATAGCCAGCCCATTGCTGACAATGGCACGGCCTATGGGCGTGAGCAGAATCGCCGTGTTGAGATCGAATTGCGGCCGATGTAACTCGTGAGCATGGATCGTTCCAGGGTCGCTGTCCGCAAGGGTGGCGACCTTTTTTATTCCCGTTCCCTTGCCTTGGCTGGACAGCTGGGCTTGCCGTGCCTGGATAATGGGGAAGCTGTTTTCTGGCTGGAATATGGCGAGCAGGGATTATGGTTACGGAAAGCAGGGGATCGCAAAGGTGTCCTGATTGATTGGCTGCAAGGAAAAATGGATTACCGTATCCGTCAGGCGCGTTCCGAATTACTGGTCAAGGCGTTTGATGTGTTGCCGCAAGGGGCGTCCGTCCTTGACGCGACAGCGGGTTTTGCAACCGATAGTGTGTTGTTGGCATTGGCAGGTTTCTCGGTGACAGCATGCGAGCGCAGCCCGGTGCTTCATGCCTTGCAGCATGATGCCTGGTTGCGTGCGCAATCCGATGGTGCGATGGCAGCGGTGCTGGAAAATTTGCATTTGCGGCATGCGGACGCATTGGCTGTGATGCAATCCGGCACGTTTGATGCGATTTACCTCGATCCGATGTTTCCAGCGCGGGATAAAAGCGCTGCCGTCAAGAAACCCATGGTGTATTTGCAGGACTTGTTGGGTGAAGGATGCGATGGCAGTGATTTATTGGTGGCTGCCTTGCAGTCAGCGAAGCGGCGTGTGGTGGTCAAGCGGCCGCCCAAGGCGCCGTTCCTGGCGGGGATGCAGCCATCAGGGCAAAGACACGGCAAGGCTATCCGCTTTGATATTTACTCGCCGCCCGGTTCGGCCTGATTGCGGGTAATGTCGCGGATCACGAATTGGGGTTTGCCATTGATGGTCAGGAATAACCGCCCCAGGTACTCACCAATCACGCCCAGCATGGTGAGTTGGACGCCGGCAATGAGTAGCATGGCGGCCATCAACGATGCCCAGCCAGTCGCTCCGGTGCCAATCGTGATGGCTTCAATGATAACCACAATGATGCCCACGACGCCCAGTGCAGCCATGCCCAGTCCCAGCATGGTGGCCAGATGTAGTGGCATGACCGAGAAATTCAGGAACATGGACAGGAACAGGCGCAGTAAACGTTTCAGCGTGTAATTGCTTTGGCCTTGGGCGCGCGGCAGGTGCGTGACTTCGATGCTGTCAATGTTTTGGGTAACCTGCATGAGTAACCCGTCAACGTAAGGAAAGGGGCCGGTGTGATTGAGGATGCTTTTGGCAGCAAAGGCGCTCATGCAACGGAAGCTGCTCAAGTACAAGCCTTTGGGTTTGTCGATCAGGATGTCGGCACAGGCGTTGGCGAGGCGGCTTCCCCAGTTGCGCCAACTGGCATGCTCCTTGCGGCTGTAACGTGAATAAACGACATCAAAATTGCCATCCCGTGCATGCTGCCACAGCTTGGTGATTTCTTCCGGCGGGTTCTGCAGGTCGTCATCCATGGTGATGATGTATTTGCCCCGTGCCTGTGACAGGCCTGCCATGACAGCATTGTGCTCGCCAAAATTGCGTGACAAGTTGATGACCGTAATCGGTGTATCGTGTTGTTGGCAGAGTTGTTGGCATACCGATAGTGAATGATCGGGACTGCAGTCATTAATCAGGATGATTTCCTTGCCGCCATCGATAGCCAATTGCGATAACGCATCCACCAGTACAGGAATGCTGTCGGCACCGTTGTAGACCGGGATGACAATGGACAATGCAGGTTGGCTCATGGTTTGGTCGCCCAGGCTGTGACAGATCCACCGAATGGCAAGTACAGGCCGTGGTTATTCAGGCCTTGTTCAATTTGGGTCACAGTATAAAGCAGGTTGTCCAGGTATCGGTTGACGGGTTCAACATCGCTGGTTTCTTTGTTACTGCCTGTGGTGAGGCGGTGCAGCGCCATGATCGGCAACAGGATGCCATTGCGGTAACTGCATAGACGCACTTGAAAGCCTGCCTGCAGCAATGCCTGGCGCAGTGCTTTGGCGGTATAGCGCCGGCCAACATGGACATGACGGTCATGGCTGGATCTCAGCCATTCATAGGCCGGCAAATTAAGCAGTAAATGCCCGCCGGGTTTGAGATGGGTCAGGCATGATTGCAAGGCGACGGATTGGTCCACCGCCTGCTGGCATAGCACATCGTTGCTGATGATGGCGTCAAAGTGATTGGCAGGATAGGGCATCGCTTCGATGCGCCCTTGCTGGATGGCCAAACCGCTTTTGCGGGCCGCTACCCGGCTTGCATGCGTATCGTATTCCAATCCTGAGAAAGCCAGGTGAGGATACTGTGCTGCCAACTTGGCCAGCAGGCCACCGGTGCCGCAGCCTGCGTCAAGGACAGTGGACTCGTTGGGGAGTGAGAGTCGTTTTAGCCAATCGCTGCTGGCACGATGCAAGGCCCGGTACCACCAGAACTGCCCCTCCAGTTCATCCATGCGCTGGTATTCGACTGGTTCCATGCGGGTTTCCGGTCAGGCGATTTTTATAATGATGCGCCAGTTTATCCCTGATCCATCACAAAACCAATTGCGAATTGTTGGTAGCTGGTATGCAGTTTTGTGCGATCCACCAGCTGGATTTTTTTCTCGATGCCTTTCTGGCAAACGTTGACCAGATCCTTGTTTTTGTAGGTTGAATTGCCAACCAGGGCGACCGGGTTATCACGGAAACCGGCTTCCTTCGGCAGCAGGATCACCGGCAGCCAGTCAGGGCCAGCCATACCCATGAGTTTCTCGCCGGACAGCGGGATGGGCTGGCGACCCAGCAGGCGGATACCGGTGCGGATGCTTTCGGTGCCTTCCCGGGTCTGCCAGGCTACTTCGCCGGGAATCCATCCATTGTTGCCGCTGCGGATCGCTACCAGTTCACCCATGCTGAGCTGTGCCGCGACGCTGGCGGGCCATTCGAGCTGGCAACCATGTTCACTGGTATCCAGCATGCGGACAGGGATGGCCTGTTGGGGATTGCCTGTGGCGGGTGCGGTAGCCTCAAAGCGTTGCTGGAAATCAAAGCTGGCAGGGGTGGCGCCGAACACCAGGTTTTCGGCATCCTTGCTGAGGAACTTTGACCAGACATCACCGCTGCGACGTGACTCGATCAGGGCCACGTCTTCATGTTCCTCATAGGCGATGGACAGGCGCATTTTCTGTGGCCCGATGAA
>SBFY01000059.1 GCA_006227085.1 Gammaproteobacteria bacterium | reverse complement strand
CGGGCAACCATTCCGGCAGGTCGTGGGCCGGATTGTGGAACAGCAGCCGGCCTGCATCCTGCCGAACCAGTATGTGCCAGTCGCCCTCGTGGGTTTGCACCAGTGCCGGCAAACTGGCGGGATGGCATTGCAGCGCAGCGGTTTCGCTGAAACCGGCTTTGAAGCCCAGTTGACGGGCAGCCAGCAGCACGCGGTAGTCGGGCGGTGACTGGCCGAAGTGGTGCTGCAAGGCGGGAATACTGCAGGGAATCTGCCGGAACCGGCAGATCAACGCCAGCGCCTGCCAGGCGCTGCTGACAGGCGTGGCGTCGTTCATCGCACATCCTTGTGCTACTCGGGAACGGGGTGAACTATACCGGCCTGTGGCGCGAAAGACTTGGGAAATATTCGGAAGGCTGTGTAGGAAATTGGCTATAAGTGGCCGGGTAATTCATGGGTGTCCCAAATCATTTCATTGCAAATCATTGCCAAATCAATTGTGGGTGTCCCCAATTGACCCTAGACTATCGCCATGAAACGCATCCTTACCAACAGCCTCATTACCCTGTCGACTTTGGCCCTGTTATTCTTCCTGGGAGAAGGGACTATTCGCCTCTTGCAAGTCTCCGGCAAGCTGCCCAACTACAGCAAGCCCCTGCCCATCTCCGGGCAACAAGCACAAATCAATGCCAACCTTGTCCCTCTCCGCAAGGTCACCGACAAGCGGTTATTTGTAGAGTTCGACCCCAAACACCCAAGCATTAACACATTTGGATTCCGCGGCCCGGAGCCATCACTTGCCAAAACACCGGGCACGTTCAGGATCGCCATAATTGGCGATTCAGTCGCGTTCGGTTTCGGCCTGACGCGCGAAGAATCATTCCCCTACTTACTGGAAAAACACCTGCGCCAGCAAGGCACAGCAACAGAAGTCCTGAATTTCTCTGTCAGCGGTTATGGGCTGGAAGCCTACGAAGCCCTTTACGATACCAAGGTTCGTCAATTCCAGCCTGATCTTGTCATCGTGACCTGCATCCTGAATGACCCCATGCCAACCGAAGCGATGTTTCACGCTATTGGTGGCATCATGCAACAAGAGGCCAAGATACGACGCATCGCCAAAACCAGCCAATTGGCCGCATGGCTGACCTTCCAGTGGCAACACGTTTCAGGGAAATTGATTACCGCTTTCCAGCATCAATCCATTTACACATCCACAGAAACCCGTCAGCTCATCCAAGGTCACCTGCAGCATCTCAAGACGCAATCTTCTGATGCAAAACAACCCTTGGTCGCCTTCATTTTTCCTTACTTTACCAATTTCGCTGACTATGAAATGCAGGATGCCCATGCTGTCTATCACAGCATTTTGACCGACCTGGGGATACCCTTTCACGATTTACTTACTGAGTATTCTGCATACAACGCACAAGAACTACGATTGTCACCTACAGACACCACACACCCGAATGCCCAAGGTCATATCATCGCTGCAGCAGTGATAGCAGAACAGATCAAAATGATGGCATTAATTCCCGATGGGTTTTCCCAAAGTAATACGCCTGCCAATTGATCGCGCACTAACCCGGAAATACTCGGAAAGACAGGTAGTGCACCAGCATCTGCGCACTGTACGGCGGGCGTATTTCAGCATCGTCGAGTAGGGCCAGCAAAGGCTGGCCGGTACGATGCCGCGACAGGATCACCCGGTACGCCAGCACCGCCTGCACGTATTCACGCGTTTCATAAAACGGGATCGATTCGATGAACACATCCATCGGTGCGTTGGCATCTTCCAGCCAGCGATCAACACGATTCGGGCCTGCGTTATACGCCGCCAGGGCCAGCACCCGGTTACCGTTATAACGCTTCAGCAAACCCGCCAGGTAATGACTGCCCAAGGCAATATTGAGCCCGGGGTTGTGTACCGTATCGAGCCCGCGATATGGCACGCCGACCTGCGTTGCGACCTGCCGCGCGGTGCCCGGCATCAACTGCATGAGGCCCTGCGCACCAACCGGTGATGCCGCCTGCGCGTTAAACGCGCTTTCACGTCGCGCCAAGGCCATCAGCAGCCAGCGATCGACCTGGTACTTGCTTTCAGCGGCGGCAAATTCCACTTCATACGCCAACGGGAATCGCCAATCGAGGCGATCATGCTGGCGGGACTGCAGGGCTGCATCAATCGCCAGATGGGGCCAATCCTGCCGGACTGCCGTTTGCGCCAAGGCTTCATGCTGGCCTTCATCACCGCGATGACGGAAATAGAACAGCCATTCCTCACGGGCGTGATAACGCTCACCCGCTTCCAGCAACAAAGACACGCGTTGCACCAGGGCCTGGCTTTTTTCATCCAATGCCGGTGGCACCGCATGCATGGGCACTTGTGCATTCAATGACGGCGCCATGCCCATGTGTTGCGCAGCGAGGAAGCCCCAGAAACTCCGCTCCTGTGCTGCTGACACAAAATAGGGTTTTGCAGCATCAGCTCGCTGGGTGGATTCCAAAGCGCGGGCGTGCCAGTAATGCCAGCGGGCACTGCGTTGGGCATCGGGTAATTGCTGTATCCAACGCTCGACGCCCACCCAATCCTGCTCGACGATGGCGCGGCGGATGCGATGCTCCAGCAAAGGCAGGTCATCGCTTTGTGCGAGATAGCTATCCAGCCATTGCCGGTTTTCCGGCAGGTCGCGGATCGTGGAAAACCAGGCGGCGCGATAACGGATCTCGTCCTGGTCACTCTCTGGCAGGAACAGGCGTGCCGATACTTCCGGCAACACTGCCAACGCATGCACCGGATCCTTTTCTGCAAGGCGGTACAGCGCCGCTGTCGCCATCGCGATATGGCCGCGCCCTGCCATCAGGTCTTTTACCTGCGCGGGAGACTGGTACAAGCGCAACAAGGTATCGGCCGTGACCTGCCAGCTGTCGCTGCGGATTTCACTGCGCAAATAGCGCATCAAACCGGGGCTGCCATGGCGATATGCCAGCAACATCCTTTGCCAGGTCAATTCATCATCGATGTAACCGTTGTCCTTCAGCGTACGGAACAACGCATCGCATGCGGGCGGCAATGAATCACCATGCAGCCAGAGGTCACGCGCCATCGGGTACGCCTGTTCCGGCTCTTGGTATAACAAGGCTTGTGTGTAATAGCAGCGCGAGGCAGTACTGGCCGGCACATCCGGTGCTACGGCCAACAGCGATTTCCATTCCCCATGCTGGCCATATTTTTCAATCGCCAGGCGGCGCATGCTGTCGGCCAAGGGAGAGTCAGCGTTCGCCTTGATGTAGGCATTCACGCTACGGGAAGAAGCCTTCGGCAGCTGCACCCGCAGCCGGTGATAATCCAGGTAAGCCTGCAAGGGGAAATCATCCCCCAGCTGTTTTTCCAGCGATTCGACCGTTTTCCATTGGCCATTGCGGGCTGCCGTCAGCGCCTGGGCAAAGACGGCGGATGCCTCTACCCCCGTCACTGCCCCTGCCGTTCCGGCAGACAGCGAACCCGGCAGCAAAAGCACGCCAAACATGCCAAGAACAACTGTTATACGCACCCTGCCAATCCTGTTGGTCGACTGCCATTCCCGCGCCTGGCATAAGAAGCCAAGACACATCTATCACTTTATTCTGGCAGAAAACCAGCGGACAATCAGGGACACCCATCAATTATTTCCACAGTTGATTGGCGAAAACACCAACCCAATCCTGATTTGCCGGAGCTTGTATGCCCGTTTGTTTGTTGCGTTTTTTATGGGTGTCCCTGATTAGCCCCCTGATTAGCCTTAGCCTGGTTGGCCTGGTCTTCGTGCTTCCTGTGGGCATCAGCCGGGCCCATGCCAGCGAACCAGCAGCGTTGGTGATCCTGCAGTATCACCACATTGATGATGACACCCCGGCATCCACCTCCACATCACCGGCACTGTTCCGGCAACAATTACAGCTGATCCAGGACACCGGTATTCCGGTGCTTCCCCTGGACCAGGCCTTGCAGCAACTGGAAAACGGCACGTTGGGGACACGCGCCATCGCAATCACCTTCGATGATGCCTATATCTCCATCCACCAGGTAGCACGCCCTATCCTGCGGGAGTTCGGCTATCCCTACACGATTTTCGTCAACACCGATGCCGTCGACCAGCGGCTGGGGCGGATGCTGTCATGGGAGCAATTGCGTGAATTGGCAGCAGAAGGCGTAATCCTCGCCAACCATTCGGCCGACCACAGCCATTTCTTGCCCGCGCCGGGAGAAAGCGAGACCGCCCGTGATGAACGCATCCGCGACAGCCTTCTGAAGGCTGAACAGCGGCTGCAGGCGGAAATCGGCAAGGCACCAAAACTGTTTGCCTATCCCTATGGGGAGTTTGATGCCGGCAGCGCGCAGATACTGGAGAGCATGGGTTACATCGCTTTTGGCCAGCATTCAGGCCCGGCAGGCCAAGGCATGAACCGCACCAGCCTGCCCCGGTTCCCGGCCAGCAACGCCTACGGCAAGCTGGAAAGCTTGCGGGAAAAGTTGCTCTCATTGCCCTTTCCGGCCAGCGTGGCCATCAGCCACCACACCATTCCCGTGCAAAACCCGCCAACCCTGCAACTGGACATGATGGCGATGCCACGCCCGGAAGACCTGCGTTGTTTTGCTTCAGGATCTGGCCAGGCCACGGTGACATGGCAAGGCACGCAAGCACAGATCACCGCCAGCCGCCCACTGACGCAACGACGCGAACGCTACAACTGCACATTACACAGCGCGTCGGGCAAGTATTTCTGGATATCCCAGCCGTGGTTCAACCCGGCCATCGCGGAAAGATAATTCGGGACACCCATCACTCCCCCGTTCACGATGGTTGCCCAGCAAGGCATGCGGGCTGGCCTGGACCCATAAAAAAATGGGCCACCCTTGTGGGGTGGCCCATGGCTTCATATGGTGGGTCGTGCGGGATTCGAACCTGCGACCAATTGGTTAAAAGCCAACTGCTCTACCGACTGAGCTAACGACCCATGAAGGGCGCCTATGGTACTGATTCAGGCCAAAAACTCAAGTCATTTGGCCATTTTTTGGTAAATCGTGGGGTCAGCGACGCCAGCGGCCTCGAACCCCTGCCGGCGCAGGCGGCAGCTGTCGCAACGGCCACAGGCTTCACCGGATGCCGTGGCCTGGTAACAGGAGACCGTCAGCGCATAATCGACGCCATGCCGGATGCCTTCGCGGATGATATCGGCCTTGGATAAATGGATCAGCGGGGTGTGGACCTGCAGGGCATGACCTTCCACGCTGGCCTTGGTCGCGAGGTTGGCCATGCGTTCAAATGCCTCGATAAATGCCGGGCGGCAATCCGGGTAACCGGAATAATCCACTGCGTTCACACCAATGAAAATATGCCCGGCCTGCAACACTTCGGCCCATGCCAGCGCATACGCAAGGAACACCGTATTGCGGGCAGGCACATAGGTAACCGGAATTCCCTCACCCGGCGTTTCCGGCACGGCAATCGCGGCATCGGTCAGGGCGGAGCCGCCCAGCGAGCCTAAATCCAGTGTCACCACACGATGCGAGGCAACACCCATCGCCGTGACGACACGAGCAGCCGCTACCAATTCTGCCCGGTGGCGCTGGCCATAATCGAAGGACAAGGCATGGCATTCATGGCCCTGGGCCTTGGCCATCGCCAGTACGGTGGCAGAATCCAGCCCGCCTGATACCAACACCACTGCTTTGTTTGTCGTCATCCTTAATGCCCCGGCTCATCGCCCCAGATCAGCTTGTGCTGCTGGAGTTGCACCCGCACCGGCAATCGGTCGGCCAGCACGGCTTCTGCCAACTGGCGAACGGGATACTGGCCATGCACAGGCGAGAAAAGCACTTCACTCACCTTGCCGGCCAACAGTTGGTCACGCACCATATCGCGCGCCCATTGGTAATCCGAATCATTGCACAACACAAACTTGAGCTGGTCATGTGCGCGCAGGCGCTGCAGGTTATCCCAATGATTACGCTCATATTCACCGGAGGCGGGTGTCTTGATATCCAGCACGGTAATCACACGCGGATCAACACCTTCCGTGGACACGGCGCCACCGGTTTCCAGTGACACCACCAAACCAAGATCACACAAGCGCGACAACAAAGGCAAACACTCGGGCTGTGCCAACGGCTCACCACCAGTTACCGTGACATGGCGTGCACCATACGATTGCACTTTGTCCACGATGGCATCCAGCGTCATCACGGTACCACCCTGGAAGGCATACGCCGTATCGCAATAGCGACAGCGCATCGGGCAACCGGTCAGCCGCACGAACACGGTCGGCAAACCCGCCAGGCTGGTTTCACCTTGCAGGGAAAAGAAGATTTCAGTAATCCGCAGGGATGCCTGTCCGGTCACGGGTTCCCCCAAAGGCAAGAGGCAACGATGAATCAGAACTGCGTGTTCAGTTCCGTTTGTGCCAACTGGGCAGCGTTACTACCTGCATGCTGGCTGATGACTTGGTTCAACAGGGCCTTGGACTTGGCGACATCGCCTTTCAGTCGATAGGCACGACCGAGCTTGAAGGTGGCATCAGCAACTTTGACATGTGAGGGATAAGCATCCACCACTTTCTGGAAATGCTTGATCGCCTGATCCAGCTGGCCATCCTGCAGGTACAGCTCACCCAGCCAGTACCAGGCATTCGGTGCCATTTCACCATTCGGATACGCTTTCAGGAAGCCCTGGAAGGATTGTGCCGCCTCAACAAACTGGCGCGCTTTGACTTGCGAAAACGCTTTCTGGTAAGCCTCGGTTTCTGACAAGCCGGCAACAGGTGATGCTGCAGCAGCAGGAGCTGCTGCTGAAGTGGGTGCAGCCGGCAATGACGCTGATGGTTTACCCGCGACCGGGGGCTGTGCTGACAGCTCACCGATACGGCGATCGAGGTTAATGTAGTCATCGAGTCGTTGCTGTTGCAACTTGCGCAACTGGTTGCCTTGTTCTTCCACAAGACCACGCAATTGCATGAGATCCTGCTGCATCAATTGCAGCTGGTAATACAGCTCGCCTAATTCGGCTTGCTTGTTAGGAGCGGATTGAGACAGGGCACTCATTGAGTGCCCTGCCATCAATAACACCACAAACGCGTAACGCAGCATCACTTGATGTCGATCAGCTCAACGCGACGGTTCTGCGCCCATGAAGCTTCGTCTGAACCGAAGGCTACCGGCTTCTCTTCACCATAGCTGATGGTCTGGATGCGTGAGTTGTTCACGCCCTGGATGGCCAGGTAGTTGGCAACGGCTTTCGCACGACGCTCACCCAGTGCCAGGTTGTATTCGCGAGTGCCACGCTCATCGGCATGACCTTCCAGACGAATGCTGATGCTGTTGTTGTTCAGGCGCTTGGCATGCTTGTCCAGGTCAGAACGGACATCCGCATTCAAGGTGGCCTTGTCGAAATCAAAATAGAACACGCGCTTCAGTGGATTGCCAAACTCATCCACATCACTGCCAACCTGGCTGGAGACATTGCTGCCATCCATCGTGCCAGCGCCGTCAGCACCTTCACCTTCCGGAGTTGAACTACAGGCGCCCAACAGCACAACGGCTGATACCAGAGCAAAACCTGCCAGTTTTTTGGTTACATCGATCATGTCATTTACCTGCTGCTTTGTGGTGGGTTAAAAAACGGGGACCACGAAGGATCCCGTACATCCCGGTCTTTTCCGGGAAGATCAAAACGCACTATACCGTCTACCGAGACCGCCGCCAAAATGCCGCGGCCCTGTTTTTCCGTGGCATACATTAACATACTCCCGTTGGGGGCAATAGTGGGCGATTCGTCCAAAGACGCTAAATTCGTGTGTGAAAGCACTTTCAGCCGACCGGTGGCGAACTCCAGCACGGCAATCCGGAAGGCGCCGTTTTCCCGGTGCACCAGGGCGATCCCCGAACTATCCGGCAGTGGCACGGCACGGGCGTTGTAGTCACCATCAAAGGTCATGCGCTCGGTCCAACCCTCCGCCAGCACCACCCGGTAAATCTGTGGGGCGCCACCCCGGTTGGAGGTAAACACCAGCGATTTGCCATCCGGCATCCAGGCCGGCTCGGTATCGATGGCGATATTGTCTTTTGTGATGCGGTTCAGGTAGCGCGTCGACAAATCCATGACGTAGATGTCCGGGCTACCGTCTTTTGAAAGCACCATGGCCAGCTGGCGCCCATCCGGCGAGAACGCCGGTGCCGAATTCAGGCCCGGGAAGTGGGTCAGTTTCTGGCGCTGGCCGGTTTTCAGGTTGTGCAGCATGATGGCCGGGCGACGGTCGTATTCGAACGAGACATAGGCGATATCGACCCCGTTAGGCGACCAGGACGGCGACAGTATGGGCTCGCTCGATTCCAGGATCTGCTTGGGCCGGTAACCATCGGCATCGGCCACCATCAACCGGTAGTTGTAGCGACGATTCGGCAGGTTCACCGCCGAGACATACAGGATCTTGGTCGAGAATGCACCGCGCACACCGGTCAAGGCCAGGTAGATGCGGTCACTGATGGCATGGGCCATATCCCGGAGGTCACTGACCGGTGCCTGCCAACGCTGTGAAAACAGCTTCTGCTGGCGGTACACATCAAACAATTCCACTTCAGCAATGATCAAACCACTGGCGTCGCGACCCATACGCCCGACCACCAGGTACTCGGTACCAATGGCTCGCCAGTCACGGTAATGCACTTCCGATTCCTGGTGCGGCAGGCTCAGCATGTCGGACGGCGGGATCAGCTTGAACAAGCCGGAGCGATACAGGTCGGCGCTGATGATTTCAGGCACGTTCTCCGGCAAGGCGCCACCTGGCGGCGGTGAAAACGGCACCACCGCCACCACCGTGGGCTTATCGTTACCCTTGGTGATTTCGATACGCAATTCCTGGGCAGCGACCCAGGTGCTGGCGAACACGGCAAGCAGGCTGATCAGCAATCGACGCATCATCATGTTCAAATCCGCAAATCCTCTGGTGAAAATTCAAGTTCAAACGAACGGAAATAGCGCTCAAACACCCTGCCAGGAGCCGTTTTCAACTCACTGAATGGTGCGGCCTTTTCCACCGCCTGCAATACCGAACGGTCAAAGGCACTGTCACCACTGCCCTGTTTGATGGTGGCACTGATCAGTTCGCCGGTTGGAATGAGCCGGATCTGTACGACAGCCCGCATATCACGCCGCGCACTCGGCGGCCGGCTCCAGTTGTTTTCCACCGCTGACTTGATCACGCCAATAAAACTGGCGGCCAGCTGCTCATCTTCCTTGCCCTGCCGCTCCAGCGCTTCCTGCATCTGTCGTTCTTCCTGCTTGAGCATCGCTTCGCGCTGCAAGTCGGCCAACACATCCGCTTCAGTACGGGTCGGTGCCGGAGCCGGTTTCGGGGTGGGCTTGGGCGTGGGTTTGGTCACCGGTTTTGGCGTCGGCTTTGGCGCCGGCTTCGGGGTCGGCTTGGGTGCCGCTTTCGGTGGCGCCGGCGTTGGTTTGGGCGCGGGCTTGGGCACCGCCACCTGTGCCGGCTTCGGCTTGTCCGGGGCCTTTTGCTTTAATTCCACCGTGCGCGCCTGCATGACTTGCAGCTCAGGTCGCTTGGCGATCTGGGTATGCGGCATTTGCCAGCTATAAAACAGCAACAGCACAGCGGCGACATGGATCACCGAGGTCACCACGGCGGGAATCACGAGATTCTCGAAGGGGTGTTGCGCGGTTGCGTTCATGACAGCACCCGTTACCGGGTTTTCGCTGGCGGCGGGGCATCCGTCACCAGTCCGACATCCGGCACACCGGCGGCTTCCAGCGCCCCCATCAGGGTGACGACCATGCCATAACTGGCCTTGTGATCACCCCAGACGAGCACCGGCGTTTCCGGCTTGTTCTTCATGATGGTGCTGACCTGTGACTGGATACGTTCCAGCGGCTGCGGCTTTTCGGGTTCGACACCGAGATTGATGTAATAGGTGCCATCCGGGCGCACCGACACGATCACCGGCTCAATATCCTTGTTTGGCAACGGCTTGGAATCGGCTTTCGGCAGCTCCACTTCCACGCCCTGCATCAGCAAGGGGGCGGTCACCATGAAAATCACCAGCAATACCAGCATCACATCAATGTAGGGAACCACATTGATCTCAGCCATCGGCCGTGTTTTGGGGCGACGCGGTTGCATGATTATTCCTCGTCTTCCGCTTCGTCATCATGGGAAGCATGACCACCACGGCGGGCATGCGCCTGCCGGTGCAGGATGCTGGAAAACTCATCGGTAAACACATCCAGGCGGCCGATCAGCACATCCACATCAGCGAGGAAGCGGTTATAGGCAATCACCGCGGGAATCGCCGCAAACAAACCCATCGCGGTGGCGATCAGGGCTTCGGAAATGCCGGGTGCCACCGTCGCCAGCGTGGCCTGCTGCACATTGGCCAAACCCCGGAAGGAATTCATGATGCCCCACACGGTACCGAACAGGCCGACGTAAGGACTGGTGGAACCTACTGTGGCCAGGAATGACAGGTAGCGGTTGAGTTTCTGCTCTTCCAGCAGTGTGGCCACACGCATGGCACGCTGGGTACCTTCCATCACGGCATCCGGATCGACACCGGCTTGCTGGCGCAGGCGGCTGAACTCACGGAAGCCGGCCCGGAAAATACTTTCCATACCGCTCATCTTGCCGCTTTCGGCACGTTCATGCCCTTGCCGGAATAGCTGACCCAAATCCATGCCTGACCAGAACTGGTCTTCAAACTGGTCCATGCTGCGCTTCTCCCGTGCATAAAACAGCACGCGCTGCACAATCACGGCCCATGACAACACTGAAGCCAAAAACAACAGCAGCATCACACCCTTGACCAACGGGCCAGCGTTGGAAATCAGGTGGACGACGGATAAGGGTTCATTCACGAGCGGGGTCTCCCTGTTCGATCAATGAGGACAAGGCAGAATAGATAAACGCCGGCATACGGCCGGGACGGAAACCTTCCTGCAGGACACAAGCGATACGGATGTCGGCATCACACAACAGTTCATCACCACGATAAACGCATTGCGAAAATACCAGGCTGGCGGGCGTCACCTTAACCGGTTTTGCGGTGACAGTGAGCTCGTCATCAAGGCGGGCGGGCGCACGATACCGGACATTGGCAGAATGCACAACAAAAAGCGTTTCATCCGTCACCAGGGCGGCTTTCGGCACACCCAGGGCCCGCAGGAATTCGGTACGGGCGCGCTCCATGAACTTGAGATAATTGACGTAATACACAATGCCACCGGCGTCCGTGTCCTCGATATAGACACGCAGCCCGATGGAAAAATCCGCCACCGCGCCCATCAGTCACCCTCGCCCAATGGCAAGCCGGCCTGTGGGGATTGCTCCACCCTGACCGGCACTTTCAAACCCAGGTGCAGGTACGCATGGCGGGTCGCTACCCGGCCACGCGGTGTGCGCAGGATAAACCCCTGCTGCATCAGGTAAGGCTCCAGCACATCCTCGATGGTGCCGCGTTCCTCACTGATGGCCGCCGCGAGGCTGTCCAACCCGACCGGGCCGCCATCAAACATGTCGATCAGGGTCGACAGGAAACGGCGATCCAGCTGGTCAAAGCCTGCTTCATCAATATTGAGGGTCGACAAGGCATCGCGCGCGATCGCCGCGGTCACTACGCCATTGCCACGCACGTCGGCAAAATCGCGCACCCGTCGCAGCAGGCGATTGGCTATACGCGGGGTACCACGCGAACGGCGGGCGATTTCCATGGCACCGTCATCTTCTATTGTCACCGTGAGGATGGCTGCCGCACGGCGCACGATCGCTGCCAGCTCTTCAATGGAATAAAACTCCAGCCGTTGCACAATCCCGAAACGGTCGCGCAAGGGAGAGGTCAGCAGGCCGGCACGGGTGGTCGCACCGACGAGGGTGAACGGCGGCAAATCCAGCTTGATGGAACGCGCCGCAGGCCCTTCGCCAATCATGATGTCGAGCTGGAAATCTTCCATCGCCGGGTACAGCACTTCCTCGATATGCGGGGACAGGCGATGGATCTCATCAATGAACAACACATCGTGCGGTTCGAGGTTGGTCAGCAAGGCGGCCAGGTCGCCGGCTTTTTCCAGCACCGGCCCAGAGGTAGTACGCAGGTTCACGCCCATCTCATGGGCGATGATGTTGGCCAGCGTGGTCTTGCCCAAACCCGGCGGGCCAAACAGCAGGGTGTGATCCAGCGATTCACTGCGCTTGCGGGCGGCTTCAATAAAGATACCCATCAGGCTGCGCACTTCGGACTGGCCGATATATTCCTGCAACGAGGCCGGCCGGATGGCGCGCTCCTGGGCTTCTTCATTACCCTGGCTGCGGTTACTGATCAGGCGATCGGGTTCAATCATCTTCTTTATATACCTGTGCTCAGCCCACCATGCGCTTGAGCGCCTGGCGGATCAATTCTTCCGTTGGCAAATCCGGCTGGGCTTTCAGCACGGCCTTCACCGCCTGTTCCGCCTGTGCCGGCTTGTAACCCAGGGCTTGCAGGGCACTTTCCGCTTCCTGTTTCGCCGGCGGGCCAGCCTGCGTTACCGGGGCATGGCGACCGGTACCGGTCACGTCCCAGTCTTTCAGGCGGTCGCGCATTTCCACCACCAGACGTTCAGCGGTTTTCTTGCCAACACCCGGCAAGCGTACCAAGGCCGTGGTGTCACCGTCATGGATACTCTGCACAAACTGCGGCATTTCCATGCCCGACAGGATATTCAACCCGAGCCGCGGCCCCACCCCATTCACCTTGATCAGCTCCTGGAATAACCGGCGCTCATCACGATCGGTAAAGCCATATAAATGATGCGCATCCTCACGCACCACAAAATGGGTATAAAGCACGGCCACTTGGCCGACATCCGGCAAGGCGGCAAACGCTGACAGCGGGACAAACACCTGGTAGCCGATGCCATTCACATCCAGCACCACTTCCGTGGGCTGTTTCTCCAGCAGGGTTCCCTTGAGGCGCGTGATCACAATGCGTATCTCCTGATAACCATCCTCATGAGCGGATTCGCCCACGGCGTACCGAGCGCGCACCGGCTACCGCGACCAGGCTGGCCGATGTGTGCGCATGGCAAATGGCTGCTGCCAGCGCATCGGCAGCATCTTCTGCCGGCGCCGATGGCAAACGCAACAGCGTCATGACCATGTGCTGCACTTGTGCCTTGGTCGCTGCACCCATCCCCACCGCTGCCTGCTTGATTTGCCGCGCTGAATATTCGTGTACGGGCAAGCCTCGTGACACCCCGGCCACAATGGCAGCCCCGCGTGCCTGCCCCAGTTTCAATGCCGATGCCGCATTGCGGGCCATGAACACCTGCTCCACGGCCATCACCTGCGGGGCATGTTGTTCAATCACTTCGCCGAGATCGTGATAGATGGTGTTGAGGCGTTCAGGAAAGGATTCGTCCGCGATACGGATGCAGCCGCTGGTCACATAGCGGAGGGCATTCCCCCGGGTTTCGATGATGCCGAAACCGGTTACCCGCGAACCAGGATCAATACCCAGGATGAGGGTCATGCCTTGCGTATCCTGACGCCATCATTGGCGCGGTGATGATCGTTGCCCCATGGTAACGGAAAAACCCGGCCAATAGGCTGTGAACGCGCGTTTTTCAGGACAGGGCCGAGAGGACATCGGCCGGGATATCGGCATTGGAATAGACCTCCTGCACATCATCCAGGTCTTCCAGTGCCTCGATCAGCTTGAGAATGCTTTCGGCGCCACCCTTGTCGAGTGTCACTTGCGTGGATGCTTCCATGCTGACTTCAGAGCCAATGGGCTCCAGCCCAGCGGCCGCCAGCGCATCCTTGACCTTGCCGAAGGCTTCCGGCGAGGTCATCACATCCACACTGCCATCATCATTGCTGACCAGGTCATCGGCGCCGGCATCGAGTGCCACTTCCATCAGCTTCTCTTCATCCACACCGGCAGCAAACCCGATCGAGCCCCGCTTGGTGAACAGGTAGGCCACCGAACCATCGGTACCGAGGTTGCCACCGGCACGCGAAAAGGCATGGCGCACTTCCGCCACGGTGCGGTTACGGTTATCGGTCATGACCTCGACCAGTACAGCCACCCCACCCGGGCCATAGCCTTCGTAGGTCAGCTCTTCAACATTATCTGCTTCGTTGGTACCGGCACCACGGGCGATCGCACGTTCGATGGTGTCACGGGTCATGTTGGCGCCCAGCGCCTTATCGACCGCCGCACGCAGTCGCGGGTTATCTTCCGGGTTAGGACCACCCAGTTTGGCGGCCACCGTGATTTCGCGGATCAGCTTGGTGAAAATCTTGCCGCGCTTGGCGTCCTGACGACCCTTGCGATGCTGGATGTTCGCCCATTTACTGTGACCAGCCATACCCCACCCCTCAGGATGCTGTGTTGTTCTCGTTCGCTTTGGTGCGCAGGCGGATATTGAGCTCGCGCAACTGCTTTTCTTCCACCGGTGCCGGGGCGTGTGTCATCAAGCAGGTGGCCGTCTGGGTTTTCGGGAATGCGATGACATCACGAATGGTGCTGGCACCGGTCATCAGCATGACCAGACGATCCAGCCCGAAAGCCAGGCCACCATGTGGCGGCGCACCGAAACGCAGGGCATCCAGCAGGAAGCGGAATTTCTCGTCGGCTTCCTCATCGCTGATCCCCAGCGCCTTGAAGACGGCTTTCTGCATGTCGAGGTTATAGATACGCAAGCTGCCACCACCGACTTCGGTGCCGTTCAGCACCATGTCATAGGCCACTGACAAGGCCGCCCCGGGATTGCTGGCCAAGGTGGCGACATCGCATTTCGGCATGGTGAACGGGTGATGCACCGAGGTCCATTGCCCATCGTCGGTTTCCTCGAACATCGGGAAATCGACCACCCACAGCGGTGCCCACTCCCCTTGCAGGATGCCCAGGTCATGCCCGAGTTTCACCCGCAAGGCACCCAATGCATCGTTGACGATCTTCGCCTTGTCCGCACCGAAGAACACCAGGTCACCATTTTCGGCACCCACGCGCTGCATCAGCTCCATCGCGACCGGCTCGATGAATTTGACGATCGGGCTTTGCAAACCGTCCAGCCCGGCCGACAGGTCATTCACCTTGATGTACGCCAGGCCCTTGGCGCCATAGATGCCAACAAATTTGGTGTACTCATCAATCTGGCTGCGGCTGATGCTGCTGCCACCCGGAACCCGCAGGGCAGCAACGCGGCCTTTCGGGTCTTTGGCCGGGCCCGCAAAGACCTTGAAGTCCACCGACTGCATCAGGTCCGCCACATCCACCAGCTCCAGCGGGTTGCGCAGGTCGGGCTTATCGGAAGCGAAGCGGCGCATCGCTTCGGCATGGGTCATGCGCGGGAACACACCCAAATCGACGTTGAGCAGGTCCTGGAACAAGCCACGGATCATGCCTTCGGTGATGTCCATCACCTCTTCATCAGACATAAAGGAGGTTTCGATATCGATCTGGGTGAATTCCGGCTGGCGATCCGCCCGCAGGTCTTCGTCACGGAAACAGCGGGCGATCTGGTAATAGCGGTCATAGCCGGCCACCATCAACAGCTGCTTGAACAGCTGTGGTGACTGCGGCAAGGCAAAGAAGGAGCCGGGCTGGGTGCGCGACGGCACGAGATAGTCGCGGGCACCTTCCGGTGTGGCGCGGGTCAGGATCGGCGTTTCGATATCGAGGAAGCCGTGCTCGTCGAGGTAACGGCGGATACGGGAACTCACCTGCGAACGGAAGCGCAACTTCTGCTGGATCTCCGGACGCCGCAGGTCCACATAGCGGTAGCGCAGGCGTGCTTCCTCACCGACACCGCTGTACTCATCCAGCGGGAACGGAGGGGTGTCGGAGCGGTTGAGGATTTCCAGTTCCTTGCCCAGCAACTCCAGGAAGCCGGTCGGCACATCCGGGTTGACGGTGTTGGCCGAACGCTCACGGATGATGCCACTGACACGCACCACGTACTCGCTGCGCACCTTGTCTGCCAGGGCAAACGCTTCCACGGTGTCCGGGTCGAACACCACCTGCACGATACCTTCGATGTCCCGCAGGTCCAGGAAGATGACCCCACCATGGTCACGGCGACGATGCACCCAGCCGCAAACGGTCACTGTCTTGCCAATTTCAGCGCGGCCTAGCTTGCCGCAGTAATGGGTACGCATGTCGTGTTCCTGAATCCAGAATCGTTGAAAAACCGCGGAAAAACAGCTCCGCCCTTACTCCCCTGCCGCCGTTGCCGGACTGCCAGCGCTCGCACTGTCGCCCTTGCCCGAACCGCCGGATGCATCACCGGCCAGGTTCTTGCGCTGGCTGGATTTGAAATCAGTTTCGTACCAACCGCCACCCTTGAGACGGAAACCGGGTGCCGATACCTGGCGCTTCAAACCGTCCTTGCCGCAGTGCGGGCAACGCACCAACGGTGCATCGGAGAGCTTTTGCAGGGCTTCATGGTGACCTTCGCAGGCCTCACAACGGTATTCGTAAATCGGCATGATGACTCCACCACCTTGACCGGCCGTGCCGGCAAGACTCAAAAACCGGGGTAAACGCGAGCGCGCAGTATAACTTAAAAACCCCGTAAAAAGCAGGCTAAAACCGTTTTTGCAGCACGCGGATCGATGACCAGGGAACGTCACGAGCCACTGCATTGGAACCACTTCGGAAAACGGCGCCGGGAAACCGGCAAACGAGCCTTGAAAAAAAGCGATTTCTCTGCTTGCCCAATTGGTTTTAATGCTTTATATATAGCTTACCTGTTGCTGTATTTGTGCTTGCACAGTGCTGTAACAGGCCCCTGAGCTCAGGGTGAGATGTGAACACCAATGTTCAACAATCATAAGGAAATCACATGGCCGCTCGTAAAACTGCAAAAAAAGCCGCAGCTAAAAAAGCTGCTCCGAAGAAAAAAGCTGCTAAGAAAAAAGTAGCAGCGAAGAAAACCACCGCCAAGAAGCGCGTAGCCAAGAAGTCCCCGGCCAAGCGCAAAGCCAAAAAGGCACCTGCCAAGCGTAAAGCGAAAAAGGCGCCTGCCAAGAAAAAAGCTGCCAAGAAGCGCGTAGCGAAGAAAGCAGCCAAGAAAGCCCCCGCCAAGCGTAAAGCCAAGCGCAAGACCGCCAAGAAAGCAGCTCCAGCAGCTGCCAAAAAGGCACCGGCCAAGCGTAAAGCCAAGCGCAAAACCGCCAAGAAAGGGGCTTAAGCGATGAAGAAGGCTAAGAAAAAGCCAGCCGCCAAGAAGGCAGCCAAGAAAGCAGTAAAGAAGCCAGCAGCTAAAAAGGCATCCGCCAAGAAAGCTGCCCCGGCTGCCAAGAAAGCCGGCGCTCCTGTGAAGGATCGCTACTCCAAGTCCCAGATCGTTAACGAAATCGCTACCGATACCGGTCTGGGCAAGAAGCAAGTCAACGATGTGCTGGAGTCTTTGACCAGCGTCATCGAGCGTCACGTATCTGCCCGCGCTTGCGGTGAGTTCGTGCTGCCAGGCTTGCTGAAAGTGACCACGCGTAAAGTGCCTGCACGGAAAGCCAAAATGGGTGTGAACCCATTCACCAAGGAGCCGATGATGATCAAAGCTCGTCCGGCTTCAGTGAAGGTTACCGTTCGTGCACTGAAGAAGCTGAAGGAAATGGCTAACTGATTCGTCAGTCAGCTCCCTTCATGAAAAGGCCAGTCCCCGGACTGGCCTTTTCTTTTTGGGGTACACCAGGAATGCCAGACCCGGTGACATCCCTCGCTGCGAGCTACCCCGCCAAACCCAGTGCCTGCCGCAACAAGACAATCCGTTCTTCCGCAGCGGTTGGCAGGTAAGGCTGTGCAGGCAACTTGCCCCAAACCGGACCCGGCCAGGCCGGATCACCCTCAAAGCGGGCGATATGGTGGACATGCAGCTGCGGCACGACATTGCCCAGCGCAGCCACGTTCATCTTGAATGGGCGGAACAGCTGTTCCATCGCTTCCGAGAGTTGGCATGACTCTGCCAGCAACTGCAAGCGGTCAGCCTGCCCCAGGTGATGGATATCCCTGCTACCCTCACGCCGGGGCACCAGGATGCACCACGGGTAATGGGCATCATTCATCAGCAACACCCGTGACAACGGCCAATCACCAACCCACAAGCCATCCGCGGCCAGGCGCGGGTGTAATTCAAATGCCATTGGGACTCTCCTGTTTGTTTCGCTGCAGCGGCAACCGTAAAATGCCGGCATCCATTATCCATGGCCAAAGCCATTTAACCCCAGGACCCATCATGCGCGCATCCCAATTGCTTCTGCCCACCCTCCGGGAAACCCCTGCCGATGCCGAAGTCATCAGCCACCAGTTAATGCTGCGGGCAGGCCTGATCCGCAAACTGGCGTCTGGCCTCTACACCTGGTTACCCGTTGGCCTGAAAGTCCTGCGCAAGGTTGAAGCCATCATCCGCGAGGAAATGAACCGCGCAGGTGCGCAGGAAGTCCTGATGCCCGTCGTACAACCGGCCGAGCTCTGGGAAGAATCCGGCCGGTGGGGCGCCTATGGCCCGGAATTGCTGCGCATCACGGACCGTCATGATCGCGGCTTCTGTCTTGGCCCCACCCATGAAGAAGTCATCACCGACCTGGTGCGCCAGGAAATCCAGAGCTACAAGAGCCTGCCTGCGAACCTCTACCAGATCCAGACCAAGTTCCGTGATGAAATCCGCCCCCGCTTCGGGGTGATGCGCTCACGTGAGTTCATCATGAAGGACGCGTACTCCTTCCATATGGATGCCAGCTGCCTGCAGCAAACCTATAGCTGTATGTATGACGCCTACAGCGCCATCTTTACCCGTCTTGGGCTGGACTTCCGCCCGGTGATCGCTGACACCGGCAGCATTGGTGGTAATGCCTCACACGAATTCCATGTGTTGGCCGATTCCGGTGAAGATGACATCGCCTTCAGTGACACCAGCGATTACGCGGCCAATGTGGAACTGGCCGAGGCCGTCGCACCTTCCAGCCCGCGTCCTGCAGCGTCGCAGTCCATGCACAAGGTGGCGACCCCTGGCCAGCACAGCATTGAAGCGGTCTCGAAGGCACTCTCGATGCCACCACAACAGCTGCTGAAGACCCTGATCGTGCAAGGCGCTGAAGACGCCAGTGGCCAATCCAGCCTGGTGGCATTGGTCTTGCGCGGCGATCACGAACTCAATGAGATCAAAGCTGAAAAACATCCCTTGGTGGCCGCCCCGCTGCAAATGGCATCGGATGAAGCGATCATCAAGACACTCGGCTGCAAGCCGGGTTCCATCGGGCCACTGGGATTACCGATCCCGGTCATTGCTGACCGCAGCGCCCTCGTGCTGGCAGATTTCGCCTGCGGCGCCAATGAAGACGGCTTCCATCTCACCGGTGTGAACTGGGTTCGTGATTTGCCGGAACCCGAAGTGGCTGATTTGCGTAACGTCCAGGCTGGTGACCCCAGCCCGGATGGCCAAGGCACACTGCAGATCCGCCGTGGCATTGAGGTGGGGCATATTTTCCAGCTCGGCACCAAATACAGCGATGCCCTGAAAGCCAGCGTGCTGGATGAAAATGGCAAAAGCCGTATCGTGACCATGGGCTGTTACGGCATTGGCGTCACCCGCGTGGTCGCCGCTGCCATTGAGCAGAATCACGATGAACGCGGGATTTGCTGGCCAGAGGCCATTGCCCCGTTCCACGTCGCCATTGTCGCCATCAACTACAGCAAATCGGATGCCGTGCGGGAAGCCAGCGACGCCCTGTATGCTGAACTGGCCGCCGCCGGCATGGATGTGTTGCTGGATGACCGCAATGAGCGTCCCGGTGTAAAGTTTGCCGACATGGAACTGATCGGCATCCCGCATCGGGTGGTGGTTGGCGACAAAGGATTGGCCGATGGCCTGTATGAGTACAAGGGCCGTCGTGACAGCAACAACCAGAACCTCAGCAAAGAGGCACTGATGAAACAACTGGGTGTGACATGCCAGGCTTCGCACAACTGATACGCCACGGCGTACTCGCCTGTGCACTGCTGTTGCCATTGGGTTTGTCATTGGCAACACAGGCCGCTGGCGTGCAGAAACCGGCCATCAGCGAAGCCGAAACGCAGGAGCTCGCCAGCTTCCTGCGCACCACCATCAACCAGGCGACCAGCTTTGAAGACCGTTTCCATGCCGAGGTCTGGCTACTCGACATGAGCACGCGCCTGCAACGATTCCTGCCAGACCCGCAGGAACGTCTCAACTTCCTCAAGGCTGTGCACCGGGAAGCCACCCAGGCCGGCCTGAAACCCGACCTGGTGCTGGCCGTGATCGAAGTGGAAAGCCGCTTTGACCGTTATGCCGTCTCACGGGTTGGTGCCCAGGGCCTGATGCAGGTCATGCCATTCTGGAAATACGAAATCGGGCGACCAGACGACAACCTCACTGACATGGACACCAACCTGCGCTACGGCTGCCATATCCTCAAGTATTACCTTGATAAGGAAAACGGCCACCTGGGCAGGGCCCTGGCACGCTATAACGGCAGTTTGGGCAAGACCTGGTATTCAGAACGGGTACTGGTGGCCTGGAAAGACCGCTGGTTTACCAGCGACCTCTAATCCCCCTTTGCTGTGACAGCCCGGCGCTTTTGGGCTAGTCTGGTAGTATGTGAAGGCGTTCACCGGCTGCCTGTAAAGGCAGGGGGATGCACCGGAAGACAATAACAATGCGCAGGACCACCTGCCAGGATTGGATATGCACCGGATACCACACTACAAAACTGCCTTGGTCACGCTACTGGCCAGCCTGCTGGTATTAGGCAGCGCAAGCCACGGCGCGAACCTCCGCCTCAATGGCGCCGGCATTCATTATGCCGTGACAGAAGAAATCTATATTGGTGCCCTGTTCCTGGAAAGCCCTGCCAGCACTGCTGATGAGGCCATCAACATGCCGGGCGCCAAACGCATGGAAATGCGTATCCTGGCAGAATCCTGGCGCTCCCGGGCCTTTGCTACCATGTGGCTGCAGCTCATCAGCATCAATAACCCGCTGGACCAGGTGAATGCCATGGCCGACGAGGTGCAGGCATTCTCCAACATCCTGGAAGACAAGCTGGACTTTGGCGACTCCTTGCGCATTGACCTGGTGCCTGGCCAAGGCATCAGCATCCGTATCAATGACGTGAAAGTTGCCCATATCAAGGATGAGGCGTTTTTCAATATCCTGTTGCGCTGCTGGCTGGGTAAACGATCGCCTTCCAATGACTTCACACGCGATTTGCTGGGCATCACGGATGCCAACAGTGACATCGTTGACCGCTTTGATGTCACCCTGCCAGAAACCGGCCGCAAGGAAGCCATTGCTGCATGGGCATCAGCTAAAACCTTTGCGACGCCTGCCGTCGCAGCCGCTCCCAAACCGGTTGTCACGGCGCCTAAACCCGCTCCTGCACCAACGGTGGCTCCCAA
>SBFY01000063.1 GCA_006227085.1 Gammaproteobacteria bacterium | reverse complement strand
CCGGTCAGCATCAGCAGCTGGGATTACCGCAGCCGCATGGGCACACCAAACAACCCCTGATCAGCGTAATGCCACGCTGCCAGCCAGGCAGCTGGCCTCATCACTGGAAAGCCCTGCCCACACGGCATAATCACCGGCATCCAATACCCATGCCTGCCGCTGTTCACACCATCGTTGCAAGCGCTGCAAGGGAATTGACAGCTGCACCGTCACCGATGCGTGCGCAGCCAATGCCACCACCTGGAATGCCCGCAGGCGTTTTCGATGCACCGGCACCGGCGCACACTGGCTGCCCACATACGACTGCACCACCGTTTGGCCGACCCGGTCACCGTCGTTATGCACGGTGAGTGTGACTTGTAACGCATCACCTTGCACGGCCAGTTGCATGCCTTCACAACGGAACGCGCTGTATGACAAGCCGAAACCAAACGGGTAAGCCGGTTGCTGCTGCGTTTCATCGAACCAGCTGTAACCGTGGTGATAACCGTATCGGGCGGTGGTCGCAAAGGGTTCAAAAACCGGCAAGCGGTTATCAGCCTTGGGCCAGGCGAATGGCAAATGCCCACTGAAATCGATTTCACCGGCCAATAAACGCGCCAGTGCACGCCCTCCCATCATGCCCGGGTACCAGGCCATCACGATCGCATTGACGCTATCACGCCAATCACAGGTAGTGATGGCGCTGCCACCCACTAACACCACAACGCTGCGTGGCTGCGCTGTGCCCACGGTACGAATCAGTTCACTTTGCTGCGGTGCCAATGCCAACGATTCACGATCACCGCCTTTATGCACTTTCGGTGCCGGACCGGGCTTATGGTTCGACACCAGGTTTTCGCCTTCATCTTCCGGATAGCAACCGGCCACGATCACCACCGCATCACAAGCTGCTGCCACCGAAGCGGCCTGCAAGACATCCTTGCCATCGTGGTAAATGATGTGCTGTTCATCCCACTGTTCTGCCAGACCATCCAGCAGGGTCATGACAAACGGTGGCGAGGTGCGGCTGCTGCCGTGATCACCAAGGTTCGGCTGATCTGCCAGCTCACCAATCACGGCTAATGTCTTCACGCCGGACAAGGGCAGGCAATGCTGGCGATTCTCCAGCAACACCATCGATCGCTCGGCCACTTCCTGTGCCAGCAGGATGTGCTGGTCACAGGCCAGCACATCGCGGGCATACACTTCCGGATCCGGTCGCGAGGCAAAAGCCAGGCGCGTCTGCAATACCCGGCGTACGCATTCATCAACCCGAGTCATCGATACATCACCGCGCTGGATGGCCTTGCGCAAGGCACGACCATAAGCGTGTGCACGCGGCATTTCGACATCCATCCCCGCGTTAATGCCTTTGGCCGCATCAAAGACGCCCCATAGCCAGTCAGAGCTGACAAAGCCGGTGAAACCCCATTGTTGCCGCAAGACATCTTCCAGCAACCAACGCTGGTGCCCGCAATAATCGCCATTGGCCTTGTTGTAGGCACTCATGATGGAGGCAGCACCCGCTTCCACGCAGCGCTTGAATTGCGGCAGGAATACTTCATGCAAGCTGCGTTCATCAACCTGCACATCGACATAGAAACGGCTGTTCTCAATGCTGTTAACGGCAAAATGCTTGACGCAAGCCATCACGTTATGGCGTTGCACCGCCTGCACACAGGTTGCTGCCATTTCACCGACATGGAAACTGTCCTCGCCCCAGGTTTCCTGCGCACGCCCCCAACCGGGATGACGCAACAAGTTAACGCATATGCCGGCAAAATAATTCGCGCCAGCAGCACGCGCCTCACATCCCAGTGCATCGCCAACGCGACGCTCAAGGTCAACATCCCAGGTGGCGCCACGCGCCATCGCAACCGGGAAACCGGTCGCCTGACCCACCACGATGCCGCGCGGCCCATCGGTGAATGACAGGGGTGGCAACTTCAATCGCCGGTTATAACCGGCATAGATGTTCGGGAATTGCTTGAAGACAAACACGTTGACCCCAAGCCGCAACAACACAGGGTCACCGCCGTCACCAGATAATTGCGCCAGCTTTTCACGCACATTCATCTGCGACAGCACACTGTCGGCCATTTGTTGCGGGGTTTCGTGTAATGCGCGCGACAACCAGGGGTAATCAGCAGGGTTCACGGAATGGCGGGTATAGCAGCGGGAATAGGCCCAGATAGCCAGAACCAATGTGACGATCAGCAACAAGCCCCACAGCATGGGCATCATTCCTTGTGGGTTTTCAACAAACTGAGATCCACCTGCTGGTCGGCATGGTAGGAAGAACGCACGAGCGGTCCACTCGCGACACTGACAAAGCCCATTTGCCCTGCCAGTCCTGCCAAGGCATCGAATTCATCCGGATGCACAAAGCGATCCACTGGCAAGTGGTTACGACTGGGCTGCAGGTATTGTCCCAGCGTCAGCATATCCACCTGGTGATCACGCAAATCCTGCATCACCGCTTTCACTTCATCGATGGTTTCACCAAGCCCCAGCATCAAGCCGGATTTGGTCAGCACATCGGGGCAGCGTTGCTTGTATTGCTGCAGCAAATCCAGCGACCACTCATAATCCGCGCCGGGGCGCACAGCCTTGTACAGGCGCGGCACCGTTTCCAGGTTGTGGTTGAACACATCCGGCGGCGTTTGCGCCAACACGTCCACGGCGATATCCATGCGACCGCGGAAATCCGGCACCAGCACTTCGATACGGATCCTGTCATTACGCGCACGCGTTTCGGTAATGCACGCTGCAAAATGGGCAGCACCACCATCACGCAAATCATCACGATCCACCGAGGTGATCACCACATACTTGAGCTTCATGGCCGCAATGGCTTCAGCCAACTCACGGGGCTCATCGTTATCCAACGGATTGGGGCGGCCATGCGCGACATCGCAGAACGGGCAGCGACGCGTGCAGATATCCCCCATGATCATGAAGGTCGCTGTGCCACCACCAAAACATTCACCGAGGTTCGGGCATTGTGCTTCTTCGCACACCGTGGCGAGTTTGTGTTCGCGCAACAGACCCTTGATGCGATTCACTTCGGCAGACACCGGTACCTTGACGCGAATCCAGTCCGGCTTGCGTGGCGGGGTATCGGTGGGGATCACTTTCACCGGGATACGCGACACCTTGTCGGCACCACGCAGCTTTTCGCCTTGCAAGACGCGCTTCGGTGCGGGCGGTGTGGACGATGACTCACTCATGATGGTCCCAAGGGCAATCGGTACGGATACGGGCAGTATACCCGAGGCGTTCACACAACTCGTCCAGCAGCTGTGACAACACCGCATCAGGGTTGACCGGCCGGGACACCTCATCCACCAGGCGCGTCACCCGCAAGCCTTCGTAACCACACGGGTGGATACGGGTAAAAGGCGCAAGGTCCATGTCCACATTGAGACTGAGGCCGTGATAGCTGGCACCCTTGCGGATGCGCAAGCCGAGCTGGGCGATCTTCGCATCCCCCACATACACCCCCGGCGCTTTCGGGCGATTGGCGGCGATCACCCCGTGGTGCGCGAGTGTGGCAATGATGGCGTGCTCGATGATGTCGACCTGCTGGCGCGGCCCGAGGTGCTTGCGCCGGATATCGGTCAACAAGTACACCACCCACTGGCCGGGACCGTGATACGTCACCTGGCCACCACGATCACTGGCCACCACCGGGATGTCACCCGCATTAAGGATGTGCTCGCGCTTGCCGGCCTGGCCCAGCGTGAACACCGGCGGATGTTGCAGGCACCAGAGTTCATCGAGGGTGGCAGCGGTACGGGTATCGGTGAAGGTTTTCATGGCCTGCCACATCGGTTCATACGCTTGCACGCCCAGATGGCGCACACGAACCGTGCTGGCAGCATCCATCACAACACCATTTGCACGCGGCCAGTGGCCTTGAGGTCATTGAAAATGGCGAGCAACTGCGGCTCACCGGTGGCGCGAATCGTCAGGGTCACCGAATGGTAATTGCCGTTGCGGCTCTCGCGCAGGCTGACGGTCGTCTCATCCAGGTCAGGTGCGTGCGTACGCACAACACTCACCACCATGGACTGGAAATCCTCCGCCCCTTCACCAATGATGCGGATGGGGTAATCGCAGGGAAATTCGATTTTTGGCTTTTCCGGTGCGCTCATCACTCACACCTGCTGGCCTGCCATGAATGCGTGCTTTTGTGCCAGGTACACGTCCGCCAACTGGCGACACACCGGCCCGATGCGGCCATCGCCAACGGCTTTGCCATCGAGCTGGGTGACCGGCATGATTTCCCGCGTTGAGCTGGTCATCCAGATTTCACTGGCGCGCGCCAGTTCAAAGGTGGTGACGGCCTCTTCACGACAGGCAATACCGGCCTCAGCCGCCAGCTTCAGCAATACATTGCGGGTAATACCACCGAGGATCAGCGGGCTGTTGGGTGCCGTGCGCATCACACCATCAAGCACCACAAACAGGTTACTGGCTGCGCCTTCAATGGCGTGGCCATCGCGCACCAGGATGGCTTCATAGGCATTGGCATCAGCGGCCTGCTGTTTCAGCAGCACATTGGCCAGCAAGGCCGTGGATTTGATGTCGCAGCGATGCCAACGGGTGTCTTCACACAGCACCGCGTTAATCGGCTTCAGGTCATCAATACCCATCAGGGTTGTCTTGACCGGATTGGCCATCACGAACACGGTGGGCACAGCCTCATTGGGGAACGGATGGTCACGCGTGGGCGCCACACCACGTGACACTTGCAGATACACGGACAAATGCCCACCACCCGCTTCGCGGACCAGGCGGGCGAATACCATTTTCCAGTCATCGCGCGACAAGGGATTCGCCATCCGCACTTCGGCCAGGCTGCGCTCCAGCCGCACCAGGTGCTCGTCCACTGCAAAAATCTTTCCAGCAAACACCGGCAAGACTTCATAGACCGCATCACCAAACAGGAAAGCACGATCCATCACAGGGACACGCGCCTGTTCCAGCGGCATGAATTCCCCGTTGAGATACACCATGCCCATGATCAGGAACGCTTGAGCAGGTTGCGGAAGAACAGGCGCAGGCTATCCCAGCTGCGACCCAAGAAGCCCGCCTGCTCGACATCACCCAAAGCCACCAGCGGTTCTTCTTTCAGCAGTTCATCATTGAGGTGGATCTGCAAGCGGCCAATCACATCACCGCTTTTGATCGGGGCATGAATCACACCATCCACCTGCACACTGGCCTTGATATTGCTGCGCTGGCCACGCGGGATGGTCAAATGGACCTCACTCCCCGTGCCCAGCTCAACGCTGTCGGTCTTGCCGCCCCACACTTCCAGCGTGCTGAGGGATTCACCGGTCTCATACAAACGGAACGATTCAAAGAAACGGAAGCCCCACGTCAACAGGCTCTGGGTTTCACGCGCACGCGTTTCCTCACCATCGGTTCCCATCACCACGGAAATCAGGCGCATCCCCTTGCGCTTGGCCGATGCCACCAGGCAATAGCCTGCACTTTCGGTATGCCCCGTTTTCAGGCCATCAACAGAACTGTCACGCCACAGCAAACGGTTGCGATTCGGCTGGCGGATATTGTTGTAGACGAAATACTTTTCCGCATAGAGCTTATAGTCTTCAGGAAAATCCTTGATGATCGCGCGCGCCAGGATCGCCATGTCGGTGGCCGTGGTGTAGTGATCCGGATCAGGCAAGCCATGCGCGTTCACAAAGTGGGTAGCGGTCATACCCAAACGCTGTGCATGCTGGTTCATCATGTCAGCAAAGGCACCTTCACTGCCCGCCAGATGCTCGGCCACAGCAACACTGGCGTCATTGCCAGATGAAATAATGATGCCGCGATGCAAATCATCGAGGCTGACTTCCTTGCCGACTTCAATCCACATCAGGGAAGAGCCGGGAAAATTCTGTGCCCAGGCGTTCTGGCTCACCAGCACCATGTCTTCATTCTTGACGCGCCCCTGGGCCAGATCCCATGACAGGATGTAGCTGGTCATCATCTTGGTGAGGCTGGCCGGTTCAACTTGCAGGTCGGCATCACTGGACGTCAGCACATAGCCGCTTTCAGCGTCCATCAGTACCCAGGATTTGGCGGCGAGCTTGGGCGCTGCCGGGATAATGGCAGCAAAGCCTAAGACGGGAACGGCCATCAAGATGATCGTTGCCAACACTGAGCGAATTCGCATAAAAACACACCTTGTCTGGAATCTATCAGGATAAACCGCAGGCATTCTAACAAGCCCGGGGCTTGCCGTCAGTGCGGCAGGCAGGCCTATTCGGAGACGATCAATGCCCGGCCATATTGGGCGGCGGCCAGCATCTGCTGCACCGTTAGCAACTCGGCATCGGTAAAGAAGGGGCCGATACGCACCCGGAACAGGTTCTGGCCGGTCACCTGCTGCACAAACACGGCGTATTGCAGGATCTGGTCGATTTCATCGCGCAGGCGATTGGCGGAATACTCATCCCGGAAGGCACCGACCTGCAGGTAACGGGCACCATCGGCTGCCTGCGGCATCCCACCCCTTGAGGCGGCCAGCGATACCGGCGGAGCCCCTTTGGCAGTATCAATGGCTTCGACGCGCACCCGGGCAGTCCCCTTATCGACATAACCCAGCTTGGTCGCTGCTGCATAGGACAGGTCAATCAGTCGGCCATCCTTGAAGGGACCGCGGTCATTCACGCGCACCACCGCCGTACGGCCATTCTCCAGATTGGTCACTTTCACATAACACGGGATCGGCAGGGTTTTATGCGCCGCACTCATGTCATACATGCTGTAGGTTTCACCGTTACTGGTTTTGTGGCCATGGAACTTGGCGCCATACCAGGAGGCCGTGCCCACCTCACTGTAGCCATGGCTGGAGGCCATGACGTGGTACGTCTTGCCCAGCACGGTATACGGGCTCTTGTTGCCAGCAGATGTCACCGGCTCGGCACGCGGTATCGCATCGCGGATAGACGCCGGATCCACCTTCATGGCAGGAGCTGCGTCCTGGCTCATCGTATAGCGATCGGAGTGATTGGGAGGCGCCGGCTCGACGCTGGCACAGCCGGCCACCATCACCATTGCCAATACCCCACCGGCAAGCCATGCATACCTCATTGCGACACCCCCACCAGCTCCTGGCTGAGCTGGTACACCGCCATGGCATACAGCGGACTGTGGTTGTAGCGGGTAATCACGTAGAAATTCTTCAGGCCCAACCAGTATTCAGTACTGTTTTCATTTTTCAGGCGAATCACTGCCGCAATGTCCTCATCCGCCACGGTATCAGGCACGCCATAACCGGCTGCACGGATTTCCGACACGGCAAAGGTCGGTTTGGGGGCCGGCTCCAGCAAGCCCTCCTCAATCACCTTTGCAGGTTTGATCGGCAAGGTCACGGCCTGGCCAGTCTGCCAGCCGTGCATCGCGAAGTACCTTGCCACGCTGCCAATGGCATCCTCGACATTCCACAAATCCACCACTCCGTCACCGTTAAAATCCACGGCAAAGTTGCGGTAACTGCTGGGAATGAATTGCCCGTAGCCCATGGCTCCTGCGTATGAACCTTTCAAGGCTGTCGGCGGCAAATTCTGCTCATGTGTCATGAGCAGGAACTGTTCCAGCTCACCACGGAAAAACTTGCCGCGCGGTGGGTAATCAAATCCCAGTGTGGCCAAGGCATCCAGTACACGATAGTTGCCGACGTTGCGGCCGTAGTAGGTTTCCACACCAATAATGGCGGTAATGATCTCGACCGGGACACCATAGGTTTCGCTGGCTCGTGCCAAGGTCGCTTCCTGTTCCTGCAGGAACTCCTTGCCCCACTTGATGCGATTGGCATTCAGGAACAAGGCGCGATAGGCATCCCAGGTCAGGGTCTTTTCGGCTGGCCGGGTCATGGCCGCAATGATGGATTCCTTGGCGTCGGCTTCAGCCAGCACGCGTTGTACCCAGGCCTTGTCCAGCGAGTGCTTCTGCGAGACCTCATCGACAAAGGCCTGCACCTCCGGGCGGGACAGGTATTCCCCTGCCTGCGCCGGCCACACGATAGTGAACGCCATTACCAGGAACATCACGCCAGACCAACGCTTCATGAACACTCCTGCAACCCGGTTGACCTACCGGATAAAGTCACAAGCCGGTAAAGCGGCGGCGCGCCGTGGAAACCCCCATCAGCAAGCCAAAGCCGGCAAACAAACTGACCACTGCCGTACCACCATAACTGATCAAGGGCAGTGGCACACCCACCACCGGCAATATACCGGAAACCATCCCCATATTCACAAAAACATAGACAAAGAATGTCAGCGTAATACTCCCTGCCAATAACCGGCTGAACATGTCCTGGGCATTCACACCAATCACCAGGCCGCGCAGGATCACCAGCACATAGATCGTCATCAGTATCAGTACACCGGTCAGGCCGAATTCCTCACTCAACACTGCGATGATGAAATCCGTATGCCCTTCCGGCAGGAACTGCAAATGCGACTGGGTCCCTTCCAGCCAACCCTTGCCATCCCAGCCCCCGGAGCCAATCGCTGTCTTGGACTGGATGATGTTCCAGCCCGCCCCCAACTTGTCACTTTCAGGATCCAGCAAGGTCAACACGCGGCGTTTCTGGTAGTCATGCAACAGGTATTGCCAGGCCAATGGAATGGCCACAGCCGCCAAGGCCCCTGCTGCCACCACATAACGCCACGGCAAACCCGCCAATAACAGCACAAACAGGCCAGCGCTCATGACCAGCAAGGAAGTCCCGAGATCCGGCTGCTTCATGATCAAGGCCACCGGTAACGCAATCAGCGCACAACTGACCAGCACATACTTGAAACGTGGCGGCAAGGC
>SBFY01000092.1 GCA_006227085.1 Gammaproteobacteria bacterium | reverse complement strand
GTTTTACGGCCCAGTGCGTCATGCATGAACGCGGTGAAGGCCTGCACGCGGCGATTGTGGGTGACCTGTTCATGGGACAGTATCCATAACTGGATGTCCAGTTCCGGGATGGGCGGGCGGATGCTGGCCAGCAGCGGATCAGGGTCGGCGAGGAAGCACCACAGCTGGCCAACGCCCATGCCGGCGCGCACGGCTTCGCGCAGCGCATGCCAGGAATTGACGCGGATGGCGATCTTCGCCTGCGCGGGCACTTCGCGTTCCATCCACAGGGCGGCCTGGCTGTGAGCCAGCTCGTGACCCCAGCCGACCCAAAGGTGATCGGCGAAACCCAGCGTTGCCGGATGCCCGGCGAGATAATCCCGCGAGGCATACAGTGCCCGCTGCAAGGTGCCGAGGCTGTGGCCTTTCAGGTAGGCCGGCAGGTAGCGGCCGAGGCCAATGCCGGCATCGGCCTTGCGCTGGTGCACCAGTGCCATCGGGTCCAGCGCATTGAGCAGTTCGATGGTCACTTCCGGGTAGGCGTGAGCGAAGGCTTGCAGCTCGGGCATGAACTCGGGCCCCAGTCCCAGCGGCAGGGCTACCCGCAGGGCGCCTGAGACCACGGCCTGTGAGCTGGCCAGCCGGTCTTCCAGCTCCTGCACAATATCACCGATATTACGGGCGCTTTGCAGTGTGTGAGTGCCCGCTTCAGTCAGTTGGTAGCCCTCCTGGGAGGGTTCCAGCAGGGTCGTGCCCAGCTGTGCTTCCAGCGCGGCGATGCGCCGGGCCACCGTGGTGCGGTTGACGCCAAGCTCGCGGGCGGCCTGCGAATAGCTGCCGCACTGCGCTGCCAGCATGAGGAATTTTATGTCATCCCAGTTTGTCATTGCTGCATATTTGCACAGTCAGGGTGCAAAAGGAATCGTGTTCCGGCGGTGGCCAACCGGAGTACAGTGAAGCCTGCGTATAAAGGAAGCACCACCGGGAGCACACCATGGACAGCCTGAACGCCGTGTCACGCGGCATGAGCCTGGAGCAGCGCATCGACCGGCTGGAATCGCTCGATGAAATCCGCCAGCTGGTCGCCAAGTACGCCCTGTCACTGGACATGCGTGATCTCGATGCGCACGTGAACCTGTTCGCCGACGACATCCGTGTCAGCAAGGACAAGGTCGGCCGCCGTCACCTCAAGCGCTGGCTGGACGACACCTTGCGGCTGCAGTTCACTGGCACCTCGCACCACATCGGCAACCACATCATCGAGTTTGATGATGCTGACCACGCGCACGGTGTGGTGTATTCGAAGAATGAACATGAAACGCCGTCAGCTACGGGCGATGAATGGGTGATCATGCAGATGCTGTATTGGGATGACTACCAGCGCATTGATGGGCGCTGGTATTTCCGCCGCCGCTTCCCGTGTTACTGGTATGCGACCGATCTCAACAAACCGCCGGTCGGCGAGCACAAGATGCGCTGGCCCGATCGTGAACACTACGACGGCGCCTGGCACGAGATCTTCCCGAGCTGGCAAGCGTTCTGGCAAAACCCGCCGGCATCGGATGAGCCGCAAGTGGCGGCACCGGCACCGGTAGGTGAATTCCTGCATCGCATGCGCGGTGACGGGCCATTCCCGAAAATCCGCGTGCGCTGATGGGAGCAGGATTGATGCAAACCTTGTTCACACCGTTGCAATTGGGCGAAATCGCCTTGGCCAATCGCATCGTGATGGCGCCGATGACCCGTTCGCGCGCCAATGAGAACGATGAGCCAACCGCCTTGCATGTCGAGTACTACCGCCAGCGCGCCAGTGCGGGCCTGATCATTACCGAAGGTGTGCAACCGAGTAAAAACGGCAAGGGCTATTGCCGCACGCCCGGCATTTATAACGCCGCACACATCCATGCCTGGCAGTCAGTCACCGATGCGGTGCATGCAGCAGGCGGCAAGATCGTCATGCAAATCATGCACTGCGGCCGCGTTGGGCACCCCGATAACAAGGCCAGTGATGCGGAAACAGTAGCGCCGTCAGCAATTGCTGCAAACGCCAAAATCTTTACCGAACAAGGCATGCAGCCGATGGCGATGCCGCGCGCCTTGCGTACGGAAGAAATCGCGGGCGTCATTGCCGAATACCGGCAGGCCACCGCCAATGCATTGGCGGCAGGCTGCGATGGCGTTGAGCTGCACTGCACCAGCGGTTATTTGCCAGCGCAGTTCCTGTCGACCGGCACCAACCAGCGCAATGATGCGTATGGTGGCTCGCTGCCAAACCGCCTGCGGTTTGTGCGGGAAGTGCTGCAAGCGATGATCGACGAAGCCGGCGCGGGCCGCGTCGGCATCCGCATTTGCCCCGGTAACCCGTTCAATGATTTGCACGATGACAATCCTGCTGAAACCTTTGCAGGCTTGCTGGATGCGATTAACCCGATGGGGCTGGCTTACCTGCATGTGATTCGCATGCCGGCTGGGCCAGTCGATAACCTGGCGCTGGCGCGGCAACATTTTTCCGGCCCCTTGATCGTCAATGACAGCTACAGCGGCGAAGAAGCCGATCAAACCATTGCACGCGGTGAAGCAGCCGCAGTGTCGTTCGGGCGCCCCTTTATTGCCAACCCGGATTTGCCGCAGCGTTTGCAGCAGGGCATCACGTTGGCGGCGTTTGACCCGGCCACCTTGTACACCGCGGGCGCACAAGGGTATACCGATTATCCGGCAGCAAACGCATGACACCGTTCGATCATCACATCGGCCGGCGGCTGGGGCCCTACAACAGTTTCAACCCGGTCAGTCGCGTGCAAATTTGGCAATGGTGTTCGGCCATGGGTGACCGCAACCCACTGTATCTCGATGACGCCTATCGCAGCCGCAGCGAATTCGATCGCGTGGTGGCACCGCCGGCGATGATGCAGATGTGGACCATGCGCGATGTGAACGATCGCTACGCTCCCGGCTCGAGCGATGCGCACCCCTACCAGGTGTTCAAGGACATGGAAGCGCAGGGTTACGCTGGCAATGTTGCGGTCAGCTATGACATCCACTTCCATCGTTACCTGCTGGAAGGCGAACGCGTGCATCACCACACCACGGTGGTGTCGATCAGTGATGAAAAAACCACGGCCTTGGGCAAGGGCTTTTTCGTCAGCGAGAAAGTCGAATACCAG
>SBFY01000005.1 GCA_006227085.1 Gammaproteobacteria bacterium | reverse complement strand
CTGGTAACCTGTGTCATGGCAAAACTCACAGCCCTTGCCTTTCCAGAAGACCTCGTCATCGGGGATATTCATCATCTTGCGCACTAACGGATCGACTTCTTCTTTTTCCTTGCAATGCTTGCAATTGAGGCGAACCAGTCGTTGCGCCAACACACCCAGCAAACTGGTGTTAACCAGGTAAGGCTCGATACCGATTTCCAGCAAACGGGTAATCGTTGCAGCGGCACTGTTGGTGTGCAGGGTGGACAACACGATGTGGCCGGTCAACGAGCTTTCCACCGCCATGCGGGCAGTTTCCAGGTCACGGATTTCACCCACCATGATCACATCGGGATCGTGACGCAGGATATGCCGCAAGGCACGGGCGAAGGTATAGCCGGTGATATTGCGGACCTGGATCTGCACCACACCATCGACATGGTATTCCACCGGGTCTTCCACCGTGATGATATTCACGTTGGTTTCCCGCAGTTTCTGCAAGGCCGCATACAAGGTGGTGCTCTTGCCTGAGCCGGTAGGCCCGGTCACCAGGATCATGCCATGGTTATGCAACAGCAAATCCGTGAAGCGATCACGGTCAGGCCCGGTAAAACCGATCTGGTCAAGTGTTCGCAATCCTGTTCCGGTATCCAGGATCCGGATCACCACACTTTCACCATGAATCGATGGCAGGATGGAAATCCGCAAGTCAATGTCATGCCCTTCCCTGCGCATCTTGGATCGACCATCCTGTGGTACACGGTGTTCGGCAATATCCATCCCGCCAATGATCTTGATCCGGCTCACGACTGCCGCCAGCAAGGCACGATCGAAACTGCGGATCTTCACCAATGACCCGTCGATGCGGTAATACAAGTCCGTGGTTTTTTCGCGTGGACGGATATGAATATCCGAAGCGCGCGCATTGATGGCATCGGTAATCAGGTTATGCACAAAGCGGACGATCGGCCGCTCCTGACCCATGCGCAGGATATCTTCCGCACTGACTTCCACTTCAGGTGAAGTCCCACCAGAAGACATTTCCTCCATGACATCGGCCACATCGTGCGGGCCATAGTATTTGCTGATGGCGTATTCAATATCGGCACGACTGGCAACCACCACTTCAATCGGGTGACCCGTCACAAAATGCAGGACATCCAGCGTTTCATTATCGAACGGGTCTTCCATCGCGACCGCCAGACGGTGCCCACATTCCATCAGGGGCATGACGTGACGGCGGCGCGCTACATCGACCGGCAACTGGTTCACGATCGTTGGCTGGATATCAAACTCATGTAACTTCACCCAAGGCAGCTGCAGGTGACGAATCATGACCTGGCGGATGTCGTCATCGTTGACATGACCCAGGCTTTTCAGGGCATTGATCAACTCTGCACCGGAACGGTTATTGCGGGCCTGCTGGTGGGCCTCGCGCAACTGCGCCGGCGTGACCAGGGATTCATCAATCAGCAAGCGGCCGATCGGTTTATATTCCTGCCGGCCCGGTTGGCAAATGAATGCCTTCAATTCCTTGGCATTGTGGACGACGGGAAAACCTTCTTCCGTCAGCACCGGGGCATCCAGCTGGTCAGCCGATTTCTGGGTCATAACTGCGTTCCATTGGCTATCACATTGATTTTGCTAGTATAAGTCGTTTAGAGGGGTTTTCATTGACCCCGCACAAAATGCGAACGGGTTGGCAAACCCCCTGCTTTTAGGCTATTTATATCCCAGCGGTTGCGCAATGTCCTGTTGGCCAGCAACGCCAGTACCCTCAATTTGATAATAACGACCACTCCAGGAGCCCATCCATGGAATTTAATGACTATTTGAAAATTCTTGCCGCCAAGGATGGCTCGGACCTCTACCTCAGCACCGGCGCCCCGCCCTGCGCCAAATTCCATGGCACCCTGAAACCCCTGGAAAAAGATCCCATGCCATCCGGCAAGGTCAAGGAGATCGCCTGGTCGATCATGGATGAGGAGCAACAGCAGCAATTCGAACGCGACCTGGAAATGAACCTGGCCATTTCGATTCCCCAGGTGGGGCGTTTCCGGGTCAACATCTTTCGCCAGCGCAACGAGATTTCCATCGTGGCCCGTAACATCAAGATGGAAATTCCCCGCTTTGATGACTTGCAACTGCCGCCTGTCCTGAAAGATGTCATCAACACCAAACGCGGCCTTGTGTTGTTCGTGGGCGCCACTGGCTCCGGCAAGTCCACCTCACTGGCTGCCCTGATCGATCATCGCAACAGCAGTAGCGGTGGTCACATCATCACCATTGAAGACCCGATCGAATACGTGCATCGCCACAAGAAATGCGTGGTGAACCAGCGTGAAGTGGGCGTGGACACCCGCAGTTATCACGATGCCCTGAAAAACACCCTGCGGCAGGCACCGGATGTGATCCTGATTGGTGAGATCCGCGACCGCGAAACCATGGAACATGCCCTGGCATTCGCCGAAACCGGTCACCTGGCCATTTCGACCTTGCACGCCAACAACGCCAACCAGGCACTGGACCGGATCATCAACTTCTTCCCGGAAGAACGCCGCAACCAGTTATTGATGGATCTGGCGATGAACCTGCGGGCTTTCGTTTCACAACGGTTGATACCAACCGTCGATGGCAAGCGTTGCGCGGCAGTAGAGATCCTGCTCGGTACGCCGATGATCCAGGACCTGATCCTCAAGGGGGAATTCGAGAGCATCAAGGAAATCATGGAGAAGTCGCAGAACATCGGTATGCAGACTTTCGACAATGCCTTGATCAACCTGTACCGCCAAGGCCGCATCAGCCTGGATGAGGCCATCAAGAATGCCGACTCGGCCAACAACGTGCGCCTGAAAATCAAACTGGCGGACGAAGGCAAGCTCAACGCTTCTGGCGGCAAGAGCAATACGATGTCACTGGAAGTGGTGGTCGACGAAAGCGACAATCCAGGCAATATGCTGGGTTAACAGCCACAGGCGGCGAGTCGCCGGATACCTTCCGGCGGCTCACCCACCAGCAGGTTGAAAAACCCTTCATCACCGGGTTGCTCGCGACAGGCATCCAGCCAATCCTGCAAATACGGGATCGTGGTTTCCACCACGGCATGTTGCCACTGGTCGATCACATAGACCGGCAAATCCCAGCGTTGCAGGCACTCCAGCAAATATTCCGCACTGCCTGCTTCCAC
>SBFY01000006.1 GCA_006227085.1 Gammaproteobacteria bacterium | reverse complement strand
ATCCATCCCTGCAGCGAACCTGGTGTTCCTGGTGGATGTGTCCGGCTCCATGCAGACACCGGATAAACTCGAACTGGTGAAGCAATCACTGGCCATGTTGACTGACCAGCTTTCCGCCAAAGACCGCGTCAGTCTGGTCGTGTATGCCGGTGCTGCCGGTCTGGTACTGGAACCCACCGCCGGTAATGACAAGGCCAAGATCAAGGCGGCCTTGCAGCGGCTGACTGCAGGTGGCTCCACCAATGGCGGTGCGGGCATTGAGCTCGCGTACAGCGTGGCGCAGCAGGCGTTTATCCAAGGCGGTATCAACCGTGTGGTGATCGCCAGCGATGGTGACATGAATGTCGGCACCGTTGGTGTGGAAGCGCTGAAAGCGATGATCGAGGAAAAGCGCAAGGCCGGCATCACGCTGACCACACTCGGATACGGCAGTGGTAATTACAACAGTGAATTGATGGAGCAGCTGGCCGATGTCGGCAATGGCAATGCGGCGTATATTGATTCCCTGCACGAAGCACGCAAGGTGCTGGTCGACCAGTTGAGTTCCACGGTATTCACCATCGCGCAGGATGTGAAAATCCAGATGGAGTTCAGCCCGCGAGTGAAAGAATACCGCCTGATCGGTTATGAAAACCGCCTGCTGAATCGTGAAGACTTCAACAACGACAAGGTCGATGCCGGTGATATTGGTGCGGGTCACACGGTCACTGCGATCTATGAACTGGTCATGGAGGGCAGTGAGGGCGGTTTGGTCGACCCGCTGCGTTATGGTTCTACAAAAGATGGGGGCAAGAAAATCGCTAGCAGTGATGCGCATGCCAACGAGCTGGGCTTCTTGCGCCTGCGCTACAAAAACCCCGGTGAGGGCAAAAGCAAGCTGATCGAGCAACCGATCAAGATGGCTGACATCCATCGCGATCTTGCCCAGGCCAGTGACAGCTTCCGCTTTGCCGCAGCGGTGGCTGGCTGGGGGCAGGTGCTGCGCGGCGGCGAATACACCGGCAGCTTCAGCTACGGCGATGTGCGGGCCTTGGCACAGGGTGCCCGTGGTACCGATGCTTTTGGCTATCGCGGTGAGTTCCTGCAGCTGGTAAGCCTGTCAGAAAGCCTGGCGACGCCGGCTGCGGCAAGCACGGCCAGGGCAACCACGGCAGCCATTGAGTAAGGGGCCAGTGGTGTTCCCGGTGGTGGCCTTCACTGGATATTGTGCAGGGGAGGTCGCCGCCGGGTTCTTGTCGCCCAGCGCCCGTGAACGGGTGCGTGTTCCCCGCCAACAGGCCATCGGCTATGCTGTTTGCCCTATGGCGACCGAACCGACTGATGAAGCACTGATGCTGCGTTTCCAGCGCGGGGATGCGGCTGCCTTTGAAATGCTCTATCGCCGCTACCGTAACCCCTTGATGGGGTTTTTGCGTCGCCATACTGGCGATAGTGCGTTAGCCGAAGAAATTTTCCAGGACTTGTGGACATCCATCATCCGCCGCATTGGCGAATACCGGGTCGAGAGTACCTTCCGCACTTACCTGTATCACAATGCGCGTAACCGGTTGGTGGATGTGTACCGCCGGCAGCGCGAGACAGTGGCGATTGAAACGGTGGAAGAGGAATTACCCGCCAGTGCACCGGTGGACGAGGTGGCCGATAACGAGCGTCGCCATCGTCGTTTGATGCAGGCCCTGGACGATTTGCCGGAAGAGCAGCGCGAAGCGTTTTTGTTAAAGGAAGAAGCGGGTTTAAGCCTGGCCGAATTAGCGGAAGCCACCGGCGTGAATACCGAAACCGCGAAAAGCCGCCTGCGCTATGCCTTCAAGAAGTTGCGCAGTGTGCTGGGAGAGTCAGGATGAGTACGCACAAGCCCGATGACGATCGCGAATTCGAGGCCTTCCTCAAAGGCGATCATCAGCTTTCGCATGAATACCATCGCGAAGCTGATGACGCCGTGCCGGATTCACTGGATGCGATGATCCTGCGGCAGGCGGCTGAACAAGCGGCACGCCAGCAGCGTTTAAATGAACCGGCAGTAAAAGCACCGTGGTACCGGCAAAGCTGGTTTGCGCCGGCGTCAGGCATTGCGATTGCCGCGATGGTCACTGTGGTGATGTTTTATCCCGCGCAAGTGCCGCTGCAGCAAAGCGAACCGGCACGCATGCAAGAGCTTGCATTGGAAGAAGCCCCTGTCCGCAAGATGCTGCAAGCACCGGCCGCACCGGAAAGTGTTGAAGCGGATAGCGCTGCGGCGCTTGATATGGCTGCGGCATCAGCCCCGGCTCCTGTTGCCGCCATGCACGATGCGGTGGGCAATATGGCCGCTGCTACGGAAAGTGAAAGGCGTGCCGATGTGGCATCGGCCGAAGCCGGTATGCTGGAAGCGAAAGCGATGCAGGTGGCACCGGCCAGCGTGATGGCCGAAAGGCAATTAGCCAAGCGCGAAAAACCAGCCCCGCAGGCGATCGACCCGGACTGGGCTTTATCGACAGCACTGCAGGCGGGCGATTGGTTGGCGGCAGCAGCGTACCTGGATGCATTACCTTCGCCGATGGATGAGGGCACGACAGCGCTTGTCTTGCGTATGCGTGCCGCAGTGGAACACCAGCAGATACCCGAAGCAAACGATTTGAACGCCCTGTACGATTGGCTGCAGGCGCATCACCCGGAGGCCATACACCATGACGGACAAGCAACAACAGATTGAGGCAGCGGTTTTTCGCCGCCTGCTGGCGCACCTCGATAAGCGCACCGATGTGCAGAACATTGACCTGATGAACCTGGCCGGTTTCTGCCGTAACTGCCTGTCCAAGTGGTATGCCGCAGCCGCGGAAGAAGCTGGTGAAACGGTCGATTACGAGCAGGCGCGTGAACGGGTGTACGGCATGCCCTATAGTGAGTGGAAGGCAAAGTACCAGAAGGAAGCGACGCCGGAGCAGTTGGCGGCCTTTGAAAAGAACAATCGTTCCTGATACAGGAAAGGGGGGTTGGTCATGAAACACGTTGTGCTATTGATGGTTGGCGTTTTCTTGTCGGTATCGGTATTCGCTGACACGGTGTATTACCCGTCGGCGTACAAGCGCGGCGGTAACTGGGAAACCACCTTGCAACTGCGCTGGCAGGGTTCTGAGGATTTGCAAGGGCCGTTCAATACCGATGTCGAGATTGATAACGGCTGGGGTTT
>SBFY01000146.1 GCA_006227085.1 Gammaproteobacteria bacterium | reverse complement strand
ATGCAGGTGGGCAGGGTGGCATCGGCAGGGCGATCCAGCACGCTGACCGTTTGCACGGCAGCCGCGTTTGCCTGGGCTGGCGTTTCGCCAGTGCTGCACGGGGCGGTTGCCGTTTCCATCACATAGGGATTGCTATGTGGCTTGACCGGGCCGGGTGTGTCGATATGGCTGGAATCGATGATGCGGTAGTTGTCCGGCAGTTGCGACAGGGCAAACACGGTGCCGCGCACATCGCGAATTGTTTCCGGTGATTCACCGGCGGCGATGCGATGGGCGATCTCGACAATGGCCCGTTCCGCATTGCCATACACCAGCAGGTCGGCCTTGCTGTCCAGCAGGATCGAGCGGCGGACCTTTTCACTCCAGTAATCAAAGTGGGCAATGCGTCGCAGGCTGGCCTCGATCGAGCCGATCACGACCGGCACATCATTCCAGGCTTCACGGCAGCGCTGTGAATAGACAATCACTGCCCGATCCGGCCGTTTGCCGCCGACATTGCCGGGGGTATAGGCATCGTCACTGCGGATGCGCTTGTCGGCCGTGTAGCGATTGATCATGGAATCCATGTTGCCGGCGGCCACCCCGAAAAACAGGTTGGGCTTGCCGAGCGCCATGAAGGCATCCTTGCTGTGCCAATCGGGCTGGGCAATGATGCCGACCCGGAAGCCTTGCGCTTCCAGTGTCCGGCCGATCACCGCCATGCCGAAACTGGGATGGTCGACATAGGCATCGCCGGTCACCAGCACGATATCGCAGCTGTCCCAGCCGAGCGCCGCCATTTCCTGCCGTGACATCGGCAGCACCGGTGCCGGGCCGAAACATTCGGCCCAGTATTTAGGGTAGCTGGACAAGGCTTTGGTGGTGCTCATGGATGCCATGTACGGGTAGGGTTTGTGCGAAAAAACCCATTATACTGCACGCACTTATCCGCAAGGGGTGTTTTCGTGGAACGTGTCTACCGATTGGTGATTTCCTGTCCGGATTGTGTGGGCATTGTGGCCCGCGTCAGCGGTTTCATCAGCGATTGTGGTGGTTGGCTCACCGAGGCCAGTTACCACGCCGACCGTGAGGCCGGCTGGTTTTTCATGCGCACCGAGATCCGTGCCGATTCCCTGTCGATGTCGCTGGAAGCCTTCCGCGAACGCTTTGCCCGTGATGTCGCCAACCATTACGGCATGCACTGGTTCGTGCACGATTCGGCCGAACGCCCGCGGCTGGTGCTGATGGCGTCCAAGGCCTCGCACTGCCTGGCCGACTTGCTGTATCGCTGGTCGGTGGGCGAACTCGAATGTGACATCGCCTGCGTGATTGCCAATCACCCGGATCATGAATCCCTCGTGCAGCATTACGGCTTGCCGTACCACTGCGTGTCGTTCGGGCAGGGCCGTGAAGAAGCCTTTGCCGAAATCAATGCCCTGCTGGAACGCTATGCGGCCGATGTGGTGGTGCTGGCGCGTTTCATGCAGGTGATCCCGCCGGCCATGTGCCAGCAATGGGCCGGGCGGATGATCAACATCCATCACAGCTTCCTGCCATCGTTTGCCGGTGCCCAGCCGTACCACCAGGCCCATGCGCGTGGCGTCAAGCTGATTGGTGCGACCTGCCACTATGTGACCGAAGACCTCGATGCCGGCCCGATCATCGAACAGGACGTGGCACGGGTGAATCACCGCCATGATTCGGATGACCTGGTGCGCCTGGGGCGCGATGTGGAAAAAGCCGTGTTGGCCCGTGGCCTGATCGCCCACCTGGAAGACCGGGTGATCATCCATGGTAATAAAACCGTGATCCTGGACTAGGGCATATGACAGGCTGTCACAAAACTGTCATTTGCTTGTCGTGTAATGCAGGCAGGTAAAAAAGGCGAATAACTCCATGGCAGAACCCACGATCCTGATTGTTGATGATGAGCCCGCCATCCGTGACATGGTGAAGCTGGGGCTGGATGTGGCCGGTTTCCGTGTGCTGGAGGCCGGCGATGCCAGCACGGCCCATGCCATGATTGTCGATCACCGGCCAGACCTGGTGCTGCTGGACTGGATGCTGCCGAAAACCAGTGGTATTGAATTGCTGCGCCGCCTGCGCCGTGATGACAATACCCGCGAAATACCCGTCATCATGCTGACCGCGCGCACCGATGAGGAAAACAAGCTGACCGGGCTGGAAGGCGGGGCTGATGACTACATCACCAAACCGTTTTCACCGCGTGAGCTGGTGGCCCGTATCAAGGCCGTGTTGCGCCGCATCGAAGGTGCCAATGACGAGCCGGTCAATGCAGCCGGTATCCGCCTGGAACCTTCCAGTCACCGGGTTTTCCTCAATGAACAACCCGTGCATCTCGGGCCGACGGAGTTCAAATTGCTGCAGTTTTTCATGACCCACCCGGAGCGGGTGTTCACCCGCACACAATTGCTGGATCAGGTCTGGGGTGCGAATGTCTATATTGAGGAACGTACCGTGGATGTGCATATCCGTCGCCTGCGCAAGGCCTTGCAATTGGATACTGGGGCAGACTATGCCTGGATGGTGCAAACGATCCGTGGTAGCGGCTACCGCTTTTCTGAAACAGCGGATCAGTAATGCAAAGTTCCTGGTTGACTGAACTACAGCGCCTGTTCCTGGCGTTGTTGTTTTTTGCTGTCGTGGGAGGCTTGTTTGGCCGCCCCTTCCTCGGGGTGTCATTGGTCTTGCTTGGTTACACCCTGTGGACGCTCTGGCACATGCGACGGCTGGAACAATGGCTGGCAGCGGGTGGTGAGGAAGAAACCCCGGACAGCAGTGGTTTCTGGGGCGTGTTGTTTGATGCAGTGGATCGCCTGCGCCGCCGCCAGCGCCAGACGCAGGAACGCTGGCAATCGGCTTATGAGCATGTGCAGGAGTCATTTCGCGCCTTGTCTGACGCTGTGGTGATGATTAACTCGCAAGGCATGATTGACTGGATGAATCCTGCTTCACGGCGATTGCTGGGTTTCGACCCGCGGCGCGATCGCGGTACCCAGCTGACGAACCTGCTACGTGACCCGGTTTTTATTGCCTATTTTGATGCAGCTGATTTCAGTGAGCCGCTGGACTTGTTGTCACCGGTTGATCATCGCATCAAGCTGGAGGTGCAACTGACCGTTTTTGGCGAAGGTAATCGGCTGATGTTTGCCCGTGATGTCACGCGTTTGCAGCAGCTGGAACAGATGCGCAAGGACTTCGTCGCCAATGTCTCCCACGAATTGAAAACACCGTTGACCGTCATCAGTGGTTATCTCGAAACCTTGTCGCAAGCCGGTGTCATCACTGAGCCACGATGGCAGAAAGCGATCGAACAGATGCACGCACAATCCGAGCGTATGCGTCACTTGGTGGATGACTTGTTGTTGTTATCACGACTGGAATCCTTGCCCAGGGCAATGAATGAGCCAGTGGCGCTGGCCACCTTGTTGCGCGAGGTGGCGAATGAAGTCGCGGCAGCCTTCCCGGGTCGCTATATCCCCGTCGACTGTGACGAATCCCTCGTATTACTGGGCAATGCTGCGGAATTGCACAGCGTGTTCCTGAACCTGCTTTCCAATGCCTGCAAGTACACGCCGCTGGAGAAGCCCGTGTTGATTGGGGTGAGTGTGGCTGGGCAGGGTGTCGATGTTTCCGTCATTGACGAAGGTGCTGGTATTGATCGCAAGCACCTGCCGCGACTGACCGAGCGTTTCTATCGCGTGGATGACAGCCGCTTTACCGAAACGGGTGGCACAGGCCTGGGCCTGGCCATTGTGAAACATGCCCTGATGCGCCATGACGCCCAATTGCTGATTGACAGTGAGCCCGGCAAGGGTAGCCGTTTTACTTGCCGTTTCCCGGCCAGCCGCCTGCACGCCTGACAGGCCCGTACCGTCATATTCCTGTCACACGCTGCCGGTACAGTGCCGGTCATGGTAAAGCCGCTGGCTTGCCTGCCATCGTTTGAACATGAGGAATCATTGATGAGTGCACTGAACACATTGAAAGCATTTGCCGTTGCCGGTTCACTGGCATTGACGGCCTTCAGCCTGCCGTCCCACGCTGATGTGGATCCGGCCCTGCCGTCATACAGCAAGGTCAGCGGCGTTTCCGGTAACCTCTCCAGCGTCGGTTCTGACACGCTGGCCAACCTGATGACCTTCTGGGGTGAAGAGTTCAAGAAGCTGTACCCCAACGTCAACATCCAGATCCAGGCGGCAGGTTCCTCCACGGCACCACCGGCATTGACCGAAGGCACCTCCAACCTGGGCCCGATGAGCCGCGAAATGAAGGACACCGAAATCGCTGCCTTCGAGAAGAAGTTTGGTTACAAGCCGACGGCTATCCCGGTCGCGATTGATGCCCTGGCCGTATTCGTGCACAAGGACAACCCGATCAAGGGCCTGAGCATGCAGCAAGTGGACGCGATCTTCTCGGAAACCCGCAAGTGCAAGGGTGAATTCGGCATCACCAACTGGGGTAGCGTTGGTTTGACCGGTGATTGGGCCAAGCGTGACATCCAGCTGTACGGCCGTAACTCGGTATCCGGCACCTACGGTTATTTCAAGGAGCATGCCCTGTGCAAGGGTGATTTCCGTAGCAATGTGAACGAGCAGCCGGGTTCAGCGTCGGTGGTGCAGTCTGTCAGCACCAGCGTGAATGCCATCGGTTATTCCGGTATCGGCTATGTGACTTCAGGCGTTAAAGCGGTGGCCTTGTCTGCTGGCGGCGATGATTATGTGGCAGCCACGCCGGAGAACGCCATTTCCGGTGATTACCCGCTGAGCCGCTACCTCTGGGTCTACATCAACAAGGCACCGAACAAGCCGCTGTCGCCGCTGGAGCGCGAGTTTGTCCTGATGATGCTGTCGCAAGAAGGCCAGAAAGTGGTGGACAAGGATGGCTACATCCCGCTGCCGGCTTCCGTGGTCAGCAAGGTGAAGATGGAGCTGGGCATCCAGTAACCCATCCTGCCGATGGGGTACCCCTGCCAGGCAGGGGGCCGGGAAAAGGGGGCCGCTGGCCCCCTTTTTGCCGTTCCGGCCAGCACTGTCATATTGCTGTCATATTTCGCCGATAAGCTGGCTGCGCCTCGATAAGGACCTTGCCCTATGTTCAACTCGCCTGCCATGAAGCGTACCCGCCTGATCCGGGCATGGAAGGATCGGCTGGCCCGCCAGGGCATTGTGATCGGCGGCCTGTTTGTGATCGTGGCCGTGATGTTGATTTTCTTTTACCTGCTCTGGGAAGTGGCGCCGCTGTTCCGTAATGCCCATATGGAAACGGTCTACCAGCAAGCGCAGGCAAGTGATTCCCCGGATACCCTTTACCTGGCGGTGGAAGAGCAGCGCGATATTGGCTTTCGCCTCACTGCCGATGGCCAGGCATCGTTTGTCGGTGTGCGCGATGGCCGGCTGGTCAGCCAGCACACCTTGCCGCATGCAGCACCCTTGACTGTTGTTGCGCGTGCGGATGCCATCTCCGACCTGGTGGCACTGGGTTATGACGATGGCCAGGTGTTACTGCTGAAGCAGCAGTACAAGGTCGTCTATCCCGATGATGTAAAAACCGTCCTGCCCTCACTCGAATACCCGTATGGTGAAACGCCGATCGCCATGGGTGACGGCGCGATCCAGCAGCTGGGCCTGCGTAACAACAGTGATTCACTGGCCCTGGTTGCTGCCTTTGCTGATGGTCATCTTGCCGTTAAGACCTTCAGCAAGCGCACTAATTTCATGACTGGCGCCACCACCTTGCGTGCGGGTGACAGCCTGTCCTGGCCAGGCAATGGGCAAGTGCCCCAGGGAATCTGGGTGGATGCCGATAGCCGGTTTGTGTTTGTGGTTTATGACGATGGCCTGATCCATGCCTATGACATGGATACCCCGGCTGCCTTGCCACAGGAACGCCGCTTGCCGGCTGGCCGCAAGGTGACGGCGAGCAGCTTGCTGTTAGGCGGGATTTCCTTGCTGGTGGGTGATTCCCGTGGCGTGATCAGTCAATGGTTCATGGTGCGGGATGCCGATAACCGCTATCGCCTGACACCGGTACGTGAATTGAAACTGGACGATGCGGCCATTGTCACGATCCGGCCTGAGCAACGTCGTAAAGGGTTTGTGGCAACCGATGCGTCCGGCCACGTCGGCCTGTTTAATGCGACCGCTGAGCGTCTTGCCTACAAGGCCCAATTGGATACCGCCGGCATTCGCCAGTTGGCTATTTCACCGCGCGCCGATGGGTTGTTCTGGGAAACCGTGGATGGTCGCCTGTCGTTTGCCGAAGTGCATAACGAGCATGGTGATATTTCCTGGTCAGCCTTGTGGGGAAAAGTCTGGTATGAAAACTATGACAGCCCGCAATACATCTGGCAGTCCTCGGCCTCGAATAATGATTTCGAGCCCAAATACAGTTTGATGCCGCTGTCGTTTGGCACCTTGAAGGCGGCGTTTTACGCGATGCTGCTGGCCACGCCACTGGCGATTTGCGGGGCGATTTTCACGGCCTATTTCATGGCACCACGCCTGCGCACCATGATCAAGCCGACGATTGAACTGATGGAAGCCTTGCCCACGGTGATTCTCGGGTTCCTGGCTGGCCTGTGGCTCGCACCACTGGTGGAAAGCACCTTGCCGGGCATTGTCAGTGTCTTGCTGGTAACGCCCGTGTGTATCCTTGGTGCAGCGTATCTCTGGTCCTTGTTGCCGCGCCGTATCCGTCATGCCGTGCCAGAAGGTTGGGAGCCGATCCTGCTGATGCCGGTTATCGTGTTCGCGGTTTGGGTGCCGATGTCCCTGTCCGGCTGGATGGAAGTGACCTTCTTTGGTGGTGATGTCCGCCTTTGGCTGGACCATGAGATGGGTATCCCGTTTGACCAGCGCAATGCCCTGGTGGTGGGTCTGGCGATGGGGTTTGCGGTGATCCCGACGATTTTCTCGATTGCTGAAGATGCTTTGTTTGCGGTTCCGAAGCATTTGACCAATGGCTCATTGGCTTTGGGGGCGACACCCTGGCAAACCCTGACACGGGTGGTGTTGCCAACGGCCAGCCCCGGTATTTTCTCGGCGGTGATGATCGGTTTTGGTCGGGCTGTCGGTGAAACCATGATTGTGTTGATGGCGACGGGTAATACACCGGTCATGAGTGCCAATATTTTTGAGGGCCTGCGTACCTTGTCAGCGAACATCGCTGTCGAGTTGGCCGAATCGGAAGTGGCGAGCACCCATTTCCGTATCCTGTTCCTGGCAGCCTTGGTGCTGTTCCTGTTCACCTTTGTGTTCAATACGACCGCAGAGCTGGTGCGTCATCGCCTGCGTCGTAAATACGGGTCACTCTGATGGCAACGCGCAAACGCAAGAATCTCATGCAGTGGATCCGCGAAGGCTCACCCTGGGTGTGGCTGAATGCGGGTGCGGTTTCCATCAGCATGATCATGGTGGTAGGTTTGCTCGTGTACATCATGGGCAAGGGCATGGTGCATTTCTGGCCGCATGAAATTGTTGAATTCGATTACCAGCATGCAGATGGCCGTATCTCCACCTATGTCGGTGAGGTGCATGATCATGAGGAAGTGACAGCCACTCGCTTGAAAGACCTTGGGGAAACGCCGCCCGAGGGGGCCGATATCATCGGGCGTTACCTGATCAAGACCGGCAACCGTGATATCACGGGACTGGATTTTACCTGGGTGCTGGATTACCGCATGCAAGCCATGCGGTCACCGCAAGAGCTCATACTGCTGGAGCGTCGCGAGTGGGGCAATTTTTATGGCCGCATTGTGGCGGTAACCGAAAATGGTGAAACCGTCGCCAGTGGTGAGGCTGCGTGGAATGAGTTGCAAGCACGCCTGGATCGCTCGGAAGAATTGTTTGCGGCCATCCGGGATATCGAAAAAGACGATATCGGTGCGATTAATTATGGGCTTGAGCGTCTGCGTCTCAAGCAGCGTCGCCTGGAAATTGATGGGCAGCTCACCGAAGCAGCCATGCAAGCACTGGAAGCCGAGAAGCTGGCGCTTGGTGAAGAGTACGAAGTCCTCGTCAAGGAGCTGGAAGCCCTGTACAGCCAGCTTGACCGCGATGCGGTGGTGATGCAGGCCATGAACGGTGTCGAGCGCAGCATCCCGCTTGGCCGTGTGGTGATGGCAGCGCGCCCGAATGCCATGGGATTGTTCGACAAGCTCGTGTTTTACGTCGCCAAGCTATGGGAGTTCATCAGTGATGAGCCGCGTGAAGCCAATACCGAAGGCGGCATCTTCCCGGCGATTTTCGGCACCATCAGCATGGTGTTCTTGATGACTATCCTGGTCACGCCATTGGGTGTAGTGGCTGCTGTGTATTTGCGCGAATATGCCAGTCAGGGGTTTCTCACGCGTTTGGTGCGTATTTCCGTAAATAACCTGGCGGGTGTGCCCTCGATTGTCTATGGCGTATTTGGTCTCGGTTTCTTTGTCTATTTCCTCGGCGGCTCCATTGATGAATTGTTTTATCCGGAAGCAGCGCCGGCACCTGTGTTCGGTAGCCCTGGTTTGATGTGGGCATCACTGACTTTGGCCTTGTTGACCTTGCCGGTGGTGATTGTGGCAACGGAAGAAGGCTTGGCGCGGATTCCCAAATCCCTGCGTGAAGGCAGTCTTGCGCTCGGTGCCACCAAGGCAGAAACCCTGTGGCGGGTCATCCTGCCGATGAGCAGCCCGGCCATCATGACCGGCATTATCCTGGCCATTGCGCGGGCAGCGGGTGAGGTAGCCCCATTGATGCTAGTGGGTGTGGTGAAGCTGGCGCCGACCTTGCCGCTGGATGGTAATTACCCCTTCCTGCATCTTGAGCGCAAGTTCATGCACATGGGCTTCCATATCTATGATGTCGGATTCCAGTCACCGAACGTGGAGGCAGCACGACCGCTGGTGTATGCCACATCCTTCC
>SBFY01000007.1 GCA_006227085.1 Gammaproteobacteria bacterium | reverse complement strand
AAGCGATTACCGGGATGCATGGGCGGTAGGGTTTAATGACAAATATACGGTGGGAGTCTGGATCGGGAACATGGACTATGCAGAAATGCATGAAGTGGCAGGATCGTCTGGGCCGGCGTTGATATTGAGGAGTGTGTTCAATGAACTCAACCGGGGCAGGGATGTCAGGCCGTTGTATTTCAGTGATGCCTTGATCAAGCGAAGAGTGTGTATTGATGATGCTTCAAGCCAAGGTGACTGCGAATCGCGCGATGAGTGGTTTTTGTCTGGAATGCACCCAGAGGTCACTCATCATGATGCAACCATCCGATTGCGAAAACCCAGCGCAGGTTTGATGTTGGCAATGGATCCGCGCATTCCTGATGAGCATGAATATTTTGAATTTGCACTTATGGACAACCAATCTATTGTCAGCGTTGACTGGTATGTGGATGGAAAACCAGTTGGGCAGACAGGTAGCAACAAATATCAATGGAAAGTGTCACGCGGGAAGCATCAGGTCTATGCAATAGTGCATTTGGATGGCCGAATAAAACCTGTGATCACGGATATCGTGGATTATGTGGTTCATTGATGGTTATGTTTTGGCGTGGATAGGCTTGGCCATGGGTATGAGTGACTGGGCATCATGACAGCATCACTGCCTCCGGTTATTTTCCTGATGGGCCCTACCGCCTCGGGTAAAACCGACCTCGCGGTAGCGCTCAGCGAGCGGCTGCCCTGCGACATCATCAGTGTCGATTCTGCGCTGGTGTATCGCGGCATGGATATCGGCACCGCGAAGCCGGATGCGGCGACACTGGCCAAAGCGCCGCATCGCTTGATCGATATCCGTGACCCGGCCGAGCCGTATTCCGCTGCCGATTTCCGCCGCGATGCGCTGGCGGCGATTGAAGACATCGTGGCGGCTGGTAAAACGCCGTTGCTGGTGGGTGGCACCATGCTCTATTTCAAGGCCTTGATGGAGAGGCTGGCCGATTTGCCAGCGGCCGATCCAGTCATTCGTGAACGACTCGAGCAGGAAGCGGCTGAACACGGCTGGCCACATTTGCATGCGCGCTTGGCGCAGGTGGATCCGGTCACGGCGGCGCGGCTGCACCCGAACCATTCGCAGCGCATCCAGCGTGCACTGGAAGTGTACGAGCTCACGGGCAAGCCGATGTCGGTGCTGCAGCAGCAATCCGGTGGTGAGTTGTTAAGTGAGCGTTACCGCATCCATGCCTTTGCACCTGAGGTGCCGCGGCCGGAACTGCACCGGCGTATCGCGGCGCGTTTCCATGCCATGCTCGATGCCGGGTTTGTTGACGAAGTACGGGCCCTGCGTGCGCGTGGTGACCTGCACCCGGGGTTGCCCTCGATCCGCGCGGTCGGATATCGCCAGGTGTGGGCGTACCTGGATGGCGAGTACGACTATAACACCATGATTAAAAAGGGAATTTCTTCGACGAACGGTTTGGCCAAGCGACAAATGACGTGGCTTCGCAGTTGGGACGGGTTATACTGGCTGGGCACGGATCCACCGAATGCCGATTCCCCCGATACCAGGTCCGGGGAGACGCTTCGGCGGTGGACGGATGTCATATTGGGACGACTGGAGTCTGCCCGTTAGGTGCAGGGTCGGTCATCCGTGCGGGTGAGAGCCACCCGGTTGTCGCTCGAGCTGTCGGGCGGCTCTTGAGATTGTTATTTGCGCCCGTTTTGGGCAGTTGAGGAGAACATCATGTCGAAGGGGCATAGCCTACAAGACCCTTTTCTGAACATCCTGCGTAAGGAACGTATCCCGGTTTCGATCTATCTGGTCAACGGCATCAAGCTGCAAGGCCAGGTGGAGTCATTCGACCAGTTCGTTGTGTTGCTGAAAAACACCGTCAGCCAGATGGTGTACAAGCACGCCATTTCCACCATCGTGCCGTCACGGCCGGTGCGCCTGCACAGCGGCGGCGGTGCTGCCGGTGGCGGTGAGTTTGGCAGTCTCGATGACATCGAAGACGAGGACGAAGGCAACACTTGATCGCGTCATCGTATGTTCTTTGACCGCCCTGAATCCGGCGAGCGTGCCGTTCTGGTGCACGTGCATCTCGGGTCAGGGCCGGTCAACGAGGAAGACCCTCGTGAATTCGAAACGCTCGTGTTATCGGCCGGGGGTGACCCGGTCGATTTCTTTGTTGCACGCCGTCCCAAGCCGGATGCCAGGTTTTTTGTCGGCCAGGGCAAGCTGGAGGAAATCGCAGCCAGCGTGAAGGCGCATGAAGCCGAGGTGGTGATTTTCAATCATGACCTCTCGCCCGGGCAGGAGCGCAATATCGAAAAAGCGCTGGAGTGCCGGGTGGTTGACCGCATCGGTCTTATTCTCGATATCTTTGCGCAGCGCGCGCGTACCCATGAAGGCAAGTTGCAGGTGGAGCTGGCACAGATCCAGCACACCATGTCGCGACTGGTGCGCGGCTGGACCCACCTGGAGCGCCAGCGCGGTGGCATTGGTACCCGTGGTGGCCCTGGTGAAACCCAGATCGAGCTGGACCGTCGCTTGCTGCGGCAGCGTGAGCTGGGCATCCTGCGGCGGCTGGAAAAGGTGCGCTCGCAACGGGCACAGGGGCGACGCGCGCGGCAGCGCGCGGAAATGCCTGCGGTGTCGCTGGTCGGCTACACCAATGCCGGCAAGTCGACGCTGTTCAACCGGATGACCGGGGCCGAGGTGCTGGCCAAGGACATGCTTTTCGCCACGCTCGACCCGACGATGCGTGGCCTCGTCCTGCCCTCGGGGCGCAAGGTGATCCTGTCGGACACGGTGGGCTTCATCTCCGACCTGCCAACCCAACTGGTTGCCGCCTTCCGCGCCACGCTGGAGGAAGTGACTGCCGCCGATGTCATCGTCCATGTCCGCGACATCGCCAATCCGGAGACCGAGGCCCAGAAGCGACAAGTGCTCAAGGTGCTGGCCGAACTGGGGTTGGTGGAGGACGCCGAGGAGGGTGAAGGGGGGCGCACCCGCCTGCCGATCGTCGAAGTCTGGAACAAGCTGGATCTCGTCGATGAGGACCGACGAAGCGACCTGGAAGAAGCGCGCGCCGCGCGCGGCGACGACATCATCATTTCCCTTTCGGCGCTGACTGGCGAGGGCTGCGACGCGCTTCTGGATGTAGTCGGGCATCTGCTCACCAGCGATGCGCGCACCCATAGCTTCGTGC
>SBFY01000158.1 GCA_006227085.1 Gammaproteobacteria bacterium | reverse complement strand
ATCCATACCCACACCACGACCGGAAATCTGGGTCACTTGTTCGGCTGTACTGAAACCGGCAGACATGATGAACTGGACAATCTCGTGATCACTCAGGTTTGCATCAGCATCCATCAGGCCACGCTCAATCGCCTTCTTGCGCACAGCGGCCAAATTAACGCCCTTGCCGTCATCTGACAGGTTGATCACCACTTCACTGCCTTCACGGGTCAGCGCCAGGGTGATGGTACCTGCCGTGTTCTTGCCGGCTGCCTTGCGGCCTGCGGTGTCTTCCAGGCCATGGTCGATGGCATTACGCAGCATGTGTTCGAGTGGTGCACCGATACGTTCAAGCATGGTGCGGTCCATTTCGCCTTCGGCGTTCAACACTTCGAAGTTGACCTGCTTTTTCAGTTCACCGGAAACCTGGCGAACAATACGACGCAATTTCGGCACCATGCGCTCGAACGGCACCATCTGTGACTGCATCAACCCCTCTTGCAATTCGGTGTTGATGCGCGACTGTTGCAACACCAGGGTTTCCATGTCCCGGGTCTTGTCAAACAGGCCATCGGTAATGTCACGGATGTCGTGCGAACTTTCAAACAACGAACGCGATAATTGCTGCAGCATGGAATAGCGGTCCATCTCCAGCGGGTCAAAGTCATCACGACCTTCGACTTCCAACTGTTCCTGGCGGAAAGAGATCTGCGCCTGGGTTTCCATGTCCAAACGCCGCAGCTGGTCGACCAAACGGTCAATCGTGCCATGCAGGTCATTCAGTGAACGACCAAACTCGTTGATCTGTTCCTCCACACGCGCGCGGGAAATACTTGTTTCCCCTGCCAGGTTGACCAAATCCTCCAGCAACTCGGCGGAAACCCGCACTGCTTCTTGTGCAGCAGCGCCTTGCGAGCGGGCCGCGATGGCCTGTTGCAGACGCGATGGCGGCGGCGGCACGCGACCGACTTTGACATCGCGCGCAACAAATGGGATGACGTTGTCGACCACAGGTGCAGCTGGCAGCTCGGCAGGCGCTTCGGCGGCGGGAGCGGCGGCGGGAGCGGCGGTGCTTTCTGCCGGTTTTGACGGGGCAGCAACCGGCGCGGATGCAGCTGCGGCTTGCCCACGCTTGCGCACCTTGTCCATCTGGCCATTTAGCTGGTCATGGAATTGTTGCACCTTCTCGAAGAAGCTGTCGTTCCAATCCTTCGGTGCATGCTCTTTACTGATAATGAAGGTTTCCATGTCATGGCTGACATCGCCAAGCTTGCGCAAACCAGCCAGTCGTGCGCCCCCTTTCAGGGTGTGCAACAAACGCTTGAGCTCTTCCAGCGGGCCTCGTCCGCTGCGATCAGCCAGCCATTCATGGATGCTGTTATCGATGCCGTCAATCAAGTCATTGGCTTCATCCATGAAGATCTCAAGGATGTCCTCATCGACCTCTTCCGGCACCTCGTCTTCATCAGCAGCCTCAGCAACCGGCTCTTCGGTCGCGGGCTCTGCTGCAGATTCAGGTGCTTCCTCGATCGCCTCCACCGGGGCTTCGGCAACTGGTGCGGCAGCAACCGCTCCTGCTTCAACATCCACTGCCTGCATGGCTTCACCACGCTGGGCAGCACCTACCAGTGCAACCAGCTGGTCCAGGTAGCGCTGCAGCACTTCAAAGAATGCATTATCCCAACTGCTCTGGTGCTCACGGGCAATGATGAAACTTTCCATGTCATGGCTGACATCGCCCAGGACTTTCAGTCCCGCGAGGCGCGCACTGCCCTTGATGGTATGCAGCTCCCGCTTGAGCTCTTCCAGATGGTGGCGATTTTCACGATCACTGACCCACCCGTTGACGCTCAGGTCAATTTCCTCGAGCAGCTCAGCAGCTTCTTCGAAGAAGATTTCCAGGATTTCCGGATCAACGGCTTCGGCCTCTTCTTCCGCCTCGGGCTCAGGCTCAGGCTCAGGCTCAGGCTCAGGCTCAGGCTCAGGCTCAGGCTCAGGCTCAGGCTCAGGCTCAGGCTCGGGCTCGGGCTCGGGCTCGGGCTCAGGCTCGGGCTCAGGCTCGGGCTCAGGCTCAGGCTCGGGCTCGGGCTCGGGCTCGGGCTCTATAAATGCTGATTCTTCAGCCAGGGGGGTGAGCTCTTCATCGCTTGATGCCCATGCCACATCACTGACGTCGTAATCATCGACGGTTTCAGCGGCTTCTTCTTCAAGAGCCTCATCGGGAGCCGACAGCTCCTCCATACCAAATGACGCATCTTCCGCAAACTCAATCAGGGAAGAGCCCTTGACCAGCGTGCCAGCATCTTCTTCAGGCAATGCTTCCAGCGAAATCTCTTCAACCGCTTCTGGCGCTTCTGTGACTTCTTCCACCGGCGCAACGGCTTGTATATCAGCAATGTACTGCCGCAAATCAGCCAACAGACGATCCACTTCAGGCAATACCTGGCCTGCAGCAATGTAGTCCATCAAGTCAATCAGCGTTTCCTGGGCTTCCTGTGCTAACTGGAAGAAATAATCGGTTGCAGCATCTTCACGGTTAGCCACAATTTCATAGATGCTTTCGAGGCCGACACACAAATCCACAATCGTGCCCAACTCTGCCCGAATGGCAGCGTCACGCAAAATGGCCAGCTCCTTACGCAGGCGATCCATGACCTCGCCGATTTCTTCACCTTGCTGCCAGCGCTTGAGGGTTTCAGAAGCATCCATGATGTGCTCCATACCCAACTCAAGGAAAGTGGCGATAAACTGCGGTGTCGACGTCAATCCTTCCGCGCCGCGCGCCGTAATTTGTGCTTCTTTTTCGGCTTGTAACGCCGCCAGCGATGCCAGCAACACGTCCAACCCCGGAATGCTGTCAACACCAGTCGCTTGCAGGTTGGCCAAGCCGGTCTTCATCTTTTCACTGGCATCCTTGAGGATATCGACCGTTTGCTCATCGGCCGGCATCTGGCAACCCAGCATTTCCTTGATCAGTTTCTCCAGCGGTACCGCGATCTGGCCAATACTGTGAATACCTGCCATGCGGGCACTGCCTTTAAGGGTGTGCAATGCACGGCGCAAGTCTTCTGAAAGTTCGCAGGGCTCTTCTGCCGCCATGGCTTGCTGGACAAAGTGATCCAGCGTTGCCATGTATTCCGTGGCTTCACCAACAAAGATCCCGATCAACTCGTGATCCACATCGTCTGGCATCGTGACTGACAATTCATCGGCCGCTTCCGGCTCCGCATGGCCTGCTTCCGCCATATCAAATTCAGCGGACATATCAAAAGCCATGTCGCCGATTTCTTCAGCAGCAGGTTCTTCACCCATGTCGAACGCTGCTTCTTCCGTATCGAAGCTCATGCTTTCATCAGCTGCACCAGCCAGGGTCTCATCCAAAGCGGATTCTTCGGCCGCTTCAACTTCAACGGAAATTTCTTGCCCGACAGGGGTTTCATCCAGGGCGGCATCTTCAGCCTCGACAGGCAATTCGGCAGCAGCCACTTCTTCAACTGGCGCGGCGGGAGCAGCAGCTGGTGCAACTGCCGCAGGCATGTCAGGCACTGCATCACCCGATGCCAAGGCGTTGGCATAGGCCACTTGCTGCTTCAACCAATCAGGATCAACAACCTGGTTGTTCTTGAAGGCATCAACCAACCCCGGCACCAGTTTGGTTACACGCGCGACCACTGCACCACGTGCGTCACTGAATGCCACCGTGCCATCGATCACACGGTTGAGCATGTTTTCGATTGACCAGGCCAACTCGCCCAAGTCCACTGCACCGACCATGCGGCCACTGCCCTTGAGTGTATGGTAGGCGCGTCGCAACTCTGTCAGGCTTTCGCTATCCGATGGCTCAGCAATCCATTTCGGCAGGTATTCGTTGATAGTTTCGAGGACTTCAGCTGATTCTTCGACAAAAATTTCCAGGATTTCTTCATCAACGTCTTCTGGCGCAGCCGCTGCACTGCCAGCCACCAATGGCACGTGCCCATCATCAGCCACCGCTGCAGCCGACGCAGCAGTATCAACCGGCTCTGGCGTCTCGATCGTTTCCTCTTCCACCACTTCAGCAACAGGTTCCGGCTCAAGCGTGGGCGTTTCTTCAGCCGCAAGCTCCGGCTCTTCATCGCTGGCAGCGGCGACTTCTTCAATGACCGGCTCTGGTTCAATAGCAGCTTCTGCCTCGGCAATCGTCGCTTCGGGCTCAATGGTTTCAACAACTTCTTCAAGCACTTCCTCTTCTTCAGGAGCCAGCGCTTCTGTGGAGTCAGCGCCAGCTTGCATGCGCACCAGTGCCAGGGTTTCTTCCAGCGACTCCAGCGGATATCCCAGGGCGGCCACGCTTTCGATGCCGACATCAAGGATCAGGTCGACATATTCGTCATGCTCTTCCGACATCCGCTCGAGATAATATTCAACACTGGTCAGTGCATCCGCCAAGGCATTCATGGCACCAAAATCAGGCGATACCCGGCGCTCAAGCAGATCCTGGGCCACATAACGCTGGCACCCGGCGATGATATTCGAGGCATTGGGCATGCCAATCAGGGTCAAGGTGCCGCGCACTTCGCCCAACATCCTCGGCACATTCACCAGTTTTTCGTAGTCCTGGCCTTTCTCGATGAATACCGCAATCGCTTCCTTGGCATGTTCAAGAGCCGCACGCGTTTCGCGAACAGCGGTCTCCGTCGCCTGGTTCAAGGCATAACTGATGGCGCGGACATGTCGCGCCTCATCCATCGAACGGCTTTGCAGCAATGCTGATTCCACGGCAACCATTTCTGCTGCCACTTCTGACAAGACCTGGATTTCGACATTTTCACCGGCAATGTATGGCTTCAGCCGCTCGTATTGGGCTTGAACCACCTCCAGCGGCTCCACCAAACCCAACAGCACCATCGAGCCAATCACGGTATCAAAAACCGGACCAACAGCTGCCCACTCTTCTTTAGAGACGGTCTCTTCACGAGCATAGCGTTCAAGGACAGCCTTGATCTTGCCCATCTCTTCTGACAACGCCGCTACCACGGCCTGCAACACGGACGCATCCGGCAGCGCGATATCAAACTCATCCTTGACGCTAGCGACGGGGACTTGGGTAGAAGACAATGCGTATCGATCACGCAATGTATTAATCAGCGGACCATCTGCTTCACTCAAGGCCAGCCCATACAGCAGCCCACGCAAAACTTCTTCCGTGGGTTTTTTCCCCAGCTGCGCAGGACCAAAATCAGCAAGCAGCTTGATTTCATTGTCCAACAGTCGAAGCGCCGGTTTCGCTCCAGCATTCTTTTGCAAATCACCCGACAAGAAGGTATCAGCCAATCCTTCGGCGATTTGCCACATCGGTTCACTGGCCGTGTCAGTGCTCATGCTATGCAAGCGCTGTAAAATCTTGTGTATTGTTTCAGCCGGATTACCAATCGTTTCGCCCTTCATCAGCGATAACATGGATGATTGGAAGGCTTGGCGCATTTTCTTGATAAGCGCAACGAACTCATCAGGGTTGGCTTTCGGGATTTTCGGCTTGCTGACATGGGCTGCCTGCAGGCGCGGGAAGAAAAGCGATTTTTCATCCAGCAGCTTTTCATCACGCGCAGCACGGAGTGCATTCACCAATGGCAGCAACTTGGCTGGATGATCCCTGCCAGTGCTTTTGACACGCTGGACATAGAGCGGCAGCTGCAGGAGCGCTTCCATCAACGCTTGCAAGCCGGCGTTCACGTTTTCCACTGACTGGCTCAGCAAATCCCTTGCCATCAGCTCCGCCGCACGCGCCAATAATGCCGCGCCATTGAATTCCAGCATTTTCAGCACGCCATGCACCTGATGGCATGCCACCAAACAGTTTTCCAGATGAACTGTTTCGGCCGTGTTCGCTACATAGGCTTCGAGTGCTTGTCGGGCATTGGCCAGGGATTGATCAATCTCCCTGGTCACCAGATGCAAGGCAACATAATTACGGCGTTCAGCCATGGTTAACCCCAGTCATATCATTATCATTATCAGCACGCCGCAGCCATGCCTGCACCTGACTATCCGCCAAACGCACCAAGCGGGGACTTGACCACCCACTGGTTTCACCGGAGCCCGTGATTAGCAGGCCTCCCGGGCGCAATGCATCCACCAACTGGTTCAGCACTGTTTCCCGATGTGGCGAACGAAAATAAATCAACACGTTCTGGCAGAAGACCACGTCGCAACTGCCGGGTGCCACGATGGGCTCTCCCAGATTTCCGCGCCGGAATTCAACATTGGTCCGGAATTCCTCACGAACGCGATACTTGCCTGAACCTGCGCCCTCAACAAAACGTGATTGCTGTGCTGGCGTCATGTGACTGATGCGGGATGCCGGATAGACGGCTTCGCGTGCTTCCGTCAACGCTGTTTCACTGATATCAGAGCCAATCACACGAACATCACGGGACTTTCCGGTGTAAGCCTCACATTCCGCCGCAATAAATGCGAGCGAATAAACTTCTTCACCGCTGGAGCACCCTGCGCTCCACATCTGCAACGGACGACTTGCATCAATCTCCCAGCGATCCAGCAAGAAGCGACGCACACAGCCAAACGATGCCGGGTGGCGGAAAAAACGCGTTTCCCTGACCGTTAACCCATTAATCAGCGTCGTCCATTCGGCATTGGCTGCCGCTGAAAATCCACACACCTGCCGGTAGTAGCTTTCAAAATCCTGACAGCCAATCTCCCGCATGCGCCGGAGCAACGCTGTCCGCAGGATGGCACGATGCGAAGCAAAATGAATACCGGTGCGATGCTCCAGCATTTGCTCCCAGCGAGCATATTCCTGGTCAGTGATGGGTGGTGCCGCCTGGTAGTTCCAGTTCATGACCCATTGCCACTAGTGCATTGAAAGGCGCTGGCATGACGGGTACGTCATGCCAGCATCACATTCATGCCCCGGAGGGCATGCCATCAGCTTCGGCCACATCCAGGTCGGCAGAAGTCGCTTCGCTGTAATCGTAGGACTCTTCACCATGCTCATCTGGCAGCTTGAAGCCCGCTACTGACTCACGCAGGGTGTTTGCCAGTTCCGCCAAGTTACCAATTGACTGCGCCGTTGCAGTAGTACCAGCAGAAGTCTGCGAGGTAATTTCCTGAATAACATTCATGGTGTTGGAAATGTGGGCAGCGGACGCAGCCTGTTGGCGCGCAGCGCTCGAAATGTTCTGGATCAACTCCGCGAGGTTGGTTGATACGCTTTCGATTTCCTCCAGTGCCACACCGGCGTCCTCGGCCAGGCGGGCACCACGCACTACTTCTGCGGTGGTCTGCTCCATCGAGATAACCGCTTCGTTGGTATCCGACTGAATGGTCTTAACCAGCGCTTCGATCTGCTTGGTTGCTGCAGAGGAACGTTCTGCAAGGCGCTGCACTTCGTCCGCAACTACCGCGAAACCACGGCCCGCATCACCGGCCATAGACGCCTGGATCGCAGCGTTCAAGGCCAGGATGTTCGTCTGGTCAGCAATGTCATTAATCAGCGATACGATGTCACCGATCTCCTGCGAGCTCTCACCGAGTCGCTTGATACGCTTCGAGGTGTCCTGGATCTGCTCACGAATCGTGTCCATGCCCTTGATGGTGTTCTGTACAACGCCTGCGCCCGATTTCGCAATTTCTACCGAGCGCTCCGCCACCTGTGTACATTCCTGGGCGTTAGCAGATACCTGGTCAATCGTCACCGCCATTTCATTCACAGCAGCAGACGCCCCGGCAATTTCCTGCGCCTGATGCTCAGACGCTTCAGCAAGGTGCAATGCTGTGGCACGGGTTTCTTCCGATGCGTTCGATACCGCAACAGCGGTATCGTTAATCGCAGACACCAGTACGCGCAACTGGTCGATGGTGTAGTTAATAGAGTCCGCGATCGCGCCGGTGATTTCCTCGGAGACCGTGGCCGTGGTGGTCAAGTCACCATCAGCAAGATCGCCGAGTTCATTCAGCAGCTGCATAATGGAGTCTTCCTGACGCTTCCGCTTTTCCTCTTCCGCTTTCTGCGCAACACGCGAGCTGCGGTATGACGAGAAGCCCAACATGAACAATGAGAAAATCATGGCCACGAATGCCAGCAACGCCGTCTCTGTCCCCAGTGGGCGGCTGTCTTCCAGCGCCACGATGCCTTCGTTGATTTTTGCGGCTTGTTCAATAATGTCCGGAGCCGTCTTCATCATCGCTTCCGTAGCGACAACCAGACGCTGCTCCACACCGGGGTCTTCATCAAAGATGCCGACCGCCTGGCCAAGGACGCTGAACAACTCATTGATTTTTTCCAGGCCCGCAACAGCTTCCCTGTCGCGAATGCGGGCGATACCCATCGCCGGATTGCCATTCAACAGGCTCTGGTGAATCAGCATAAAGGTCGCCGCATCTTGCTGGAGACGATCTGCGACACCGCGTGCCACTTCCTCGCCTGTCAGCAACCGGTCAACGTTATGTGACATGCGCTCTGCCAGCCAGGTTTGCTTCTGGGTGACCGCTACCTGCTCAGCCGGCGCCTTGATATCCACGAGGATATCAACAATCTTGGTGTACTCCTGCTGGATCAACGGTACCGATTCATTAAGGATGCCTGCCATTTCATGCATACGCAGGATGCGCTCACGTGCTGAAACAATGGTGTCAACACTTTCAGCCACTTCCTTCCACTTGGCATCCATCGCGCGCAGGTCCTTGCCCAGGTCACCATCCAGTGCCGGAACCCCTTCAGCGCCATTCTTCAACACGCCAATGGCTCGATCAAAACGCTTGCGGGCAAAGTCGACCTCGTCAAACGCACGCGCATTACCTTTCAATGCCGCCAAACCGGAAGAACCGATCTGCTGCATGTTGATGCGCATGTCGCTGGCCTGGGCGGCATACACTTCATCGTGGCCACCCTTGACAATGATGTAGCCCACATTGGCGACCATTGCGACAAGGGACACAGCACCCAGTGCAAGCCAGATCACTCCTGAGCGAGTGCTTTTCTTTTTCTCAGCCATGGTTAACTCCCAACCCGTGTTCCGGTTTTCATTATTGATTTGCTCAAGCCACCAAGGCGGCCGCGTTCAGAAATGCTTCACTTTCCAGCAGGGAGGCTGCATCAAAAACCCCCCAGAATGTTTCACCTTGCACAAAGGCGCCCTTGAGCAACGGTTGTAAAAACTCATTACCACAATCCAGCGCTTCATCCGTATAGCTATCTACCGGGAAGTGCTGCATGCCAAACACTTCACTCACCACCAACCCGCAATAGATATCGCCCATGTCCAGCGTCAGTACCCGGCGGTTCTTGCGGCTACCGCTCAATGAGGATCCAAAATAGTCTTCGAAATCGATGATGGGCAACAAACGGCCACGCACATTGGCCACGCCACGCACCCAGTTCTTCACACCTGGCAAGCGAGTGCTACCCGGCACTTCAAGCACTTCGGCGATATCACCCATCGGCGCCACCAACCGGCGACCACAGACACGGAAACCGATGCCGCTCCAATACTGCTTGATATCCACCTGCGCCGGCAGGCCTCGCGAGGTCGCGCGACTCCGCTCAGACAAGTCAAACAGGAAAGTGAAGGGGTCTCTACTGCTCATGGACTACCACTCAACCGAGAACGTTCTTGATAGTCTGGGCCAGCAGTTTTTCGTCAACCGGCTTCGTCAGGTAGCCCTTCGCGCCCTGCTTCTGGGCCCACATGCGATCCGTCTCCTGGTCTTTGGTGCTGACAATGATGACGGGGATATGGCTGGTCGGACTGCCTTTCTTGGTCAGCTCCCGGGTCGCCTGGAAACCATTCAGGCCGGGCATGACAATATCCATCAGCACCACATCCGGCAGTTTGGCACGCGCATCCTGGATCGCCTGCTCACCACTACCTGCGGTCATGACCTCATGGCCAGCCTTGGTCAGCATGGCACTCAACTTGTGGGTTTCAGTTGGCGAATCATCAACAACCAATACTTTTGCCATTACTTCCTCCTGAATCCTTCTGGTTTTCTGCTCAGGCGGCCGTCACATGCTGCTGGATCGCACCCAGCAGCTCGTTCTTGCTGAACGGCTTGGTCAGGTACTCATCAGAGCCGACGATCCGCCCTTTCGCCTTGTCGAACAAGCCGTCCTTGGATGACAACATGATGACTGGCGTCGACTTGAACTCGCTGTTGTTCTTGATCAGCGCACAGGTCTGGTAGCCATCCAGGCGAGGCATCATGATGTCGACAAAAATGATGTCGGGCTTGGTATCGGCGATCTTGGCCAAGGCGTCAAAGCCGTCTTCTGCCGTGATCACGGTGGCGCCAACCTTTTTCAGCAAGGTCTCAGCCGTACGGCGGATGGTCTTGCTGTCATCCACCACCATAACTTTCAGGTTCTCGAAATTACCTTCGTCCATTGGGTCTGATCCTGCTGTGAGAGTGTTACTTCTTGTGTTCTTGTATGTTTCTTTGGGGGGTCGCCAACCGGTGCCAGACCGAGCCGACCCTGAACCCAATACCTTATTATCGTTCTTAGAACTGCCATATTTATCACAGTTCCGCTGTATGTCCAAGCTCGACGGTGCCATCGCCCCAGCCAAAAGCGCCGCCAGCTTCACCCCGCCCTGCTTTCAGCATAGACTACGGCAGCGCCCTGACACCTTAAAATCCAAGAAAGGCTTTTAATAACAATGTCTTACAGAATTGGCATCGTGATGGATCCCTTGCAGGGGCTCAACACCAAGAAAGACAGCACGCTGGCCATGATGGTTGCCGCCCAAACCCGTGGCTGGCAGGTGCTGGCGATGACGCCGGCGGATCTCTTCATCCGGGAAGGCTTCTGCATGGCCAGGGCCACGCCGGTCCGTGTCGCGCTGGACCAGCAGCCCTGGTTCCAGGCCGACGCCCCTTGCGTCCTGCCGCTGCACGAGCTGGATGCCGTGCTGATGCGCAAGGACCCGCCTTTCGATACCGACTACATCTACACCACCTACCTGCTGGAAATGGCCGAATCCGCCGGCACCCTGGTGATCAACCGGCCACACAGCCTGCGCGACTGCAACGAGAAACTGTTTGCCGTGCAGTTCCCGCAGTGTTGTCCGCCGCTGGTGGTCAGCAGTTCGGCAGCCGTCATCCGGGAATTCCTTGCAGAACAAGGAGATATCGTCGTCAAGCCATTGCACGGCATGGGTGGGCAGTCGATTTTCCGGATACGCCAGGGGGATCCCAATGTCAGCGTTATCATGGAAACACTGACCCATCACGGGCAAACCCTGGTCATGGCCCAGCGCTATTTGCCGGAAATCCGCCAGGGTGACAAACGCATCCTGATGATTGATGGCGAGCCGGTACCCTACGCCCTGGCCCGCATTCCCGGCGAAGGCGAGACCCGTGGCAACCTGGCCGCCGGCGGCACCGGCAAGGCCGTGCCGCTCAGTGACCGTGACCGCTGGATCTGCGGGCAAGTGGGTCCCGAGCTGCGCCGCCGCGGGCTCTGGTTCGTCGGGCTGGACGTCATCGGTGACTACCTGACCGAGATCAACGTCACCAGCCCCACCTGCATCCGTGAGCTGGATGCCCAATGCGGACTCGATATCGGCGGGCAGTTCATGGATTGCATCGCCACCCTGCTGGACCAGCGAACCCGTTAATGGCCGCAGCAACCATCCACTATGACAGTAACCCCGTCGACCGCCTGGGGTTCGCGCTGTGTGTGGCATTGGCGCTGCACGCACTGGCGATTTTTGGTATTGGCTTCACGGCACCGGATCCCATCGTGCAACCCGCACGCCTGGAAGTCACCCTGACCAAGCAACGCAACCATGACGCGCCCAGGCAGGCGGATTTCATTGCCCAGCACAACCAGGAAGGCAGCGGCACCCTCAATGACGTTGCCGCGCTGACCAGTTCCCAGCAAAGCGAACTGGATGATGTCGGGGTGCGTCCGGCGATGGAATTGCGCGCCCACAGCCAGACCGACCCCTCAAGCACTGCAGTCGTCACCAGTACCCAGTCGCGCAAGCGCCTGCGAGCCGAACAAATGATCGAGATGATTGCGGAACGCCCGGTCGAGGACCAGATTGCCATCCTCGAGCGCAGCCTCGAGATCGCCAGCCTCGAAGCCCGCTTCGATACCCAGCGGCAAGTCCTGGCCAAGAAGCCGCGCGTGCACCGGCTAACCTCCGTTTCCGCCAAAACCGCTGCCGATGCCGAGTACCTGCTGTACTGGCAAAACCGCATTGAGCGTATTGGCAACTTGAACTATCCCGCGGCTTCGCGACGCCAGCAGATTTATGGCGACCTGTTGCTATTGGTCGCCATTGGCACCGATGGCAGCCTGCTGGAAACGCGCGTGCTGCGCAGTTCGGGTCATGACATCCTGGACAATGCTGCGCTGGACATCGTCAAACGCTCATCGCCCTTCATGGCCTTCCCGGCCAACCTGCGCCAGGAGGCGGATCGGCTGGAAATTATCCGTACCTGGCGTTTTCGCAAGAACCGCCTGAGCGCACGCGATTAAGGGCTCACGTCCCTTGCAGGGACAGCGTACCGCCCCAATAATGCCGTTATGGGCACACTGAACGAATATTTAAGTCACCGCTTCCTGCTCGCGATGCCGGGCCTGCATGGCTCGTTTTTTGGTGGCAGCCTGATCTACCTGATTGATCACGACGCTGATGGCGCCATGGGCCTGGTGATCAACCACCCTTCATCACTGGCACTGGGCGATGTGATTGACCAGATCGGCGTCAGTGAATGCACACCGGATGCTGCGGCCTTGCCTATCCTGGTTGGCGGGCCAGTCGATATCCAGCGCGGCTTTGTGTTGCACACGCCGGGCAAGTCATGGCCCAGCACCGTCATCGTGGATGAGACCCTGGCATTAAGCACCTGCCGTGACATCCTGGCTGATATCGCTGCTGGACAAGGCCCTGAAAAAAGCCTGATCGTCCTCGGCTATTCAGGGTGGGGTCCCGGGCAGCTGGAAGCAGAGATGGCCGAGAACAGCTGGCTGACCTTGCCCGCAGATACCCGCATCCTGTTTGATGTGCCATTGGAACAGCGCGCCCAGCAAGCTGTGCTGCCCTTGGGGATTCGCCTCGACCAGCTCTCTGCTGAATCCGGTCATGCCTGAGCAACGCGCCCAGACGGTTATCGCGCTGGACTACGGGCCGAAAAAAATCGGCCTCGCCACCGGCAACACGCTGACCTCGACCGCCAGTCCCCTATGCGTTGTGCCCATGAAACAGCATGCGCCTGACTGGGCCAGCATTGAATCGCATGTGCGCGAATGGAAAGCCAGCACCTTGATCGTCGGCTTGCCGCTGAACATGGATGGCAGTGAAAGTGCCATCAGCGCACAAGCGCGTGAATTTGCCCGCGCACTGCACAACCGCACCCGCTTGCCCGTGATGATGATGGATGAACGGCTCAGCACGCGCGAAGCACGCGAACAGGCCAGCGATGCCGGTTACCGGCAGGGCAGTGCCGTCGATGCACTGGCCGCACAGCGCATCCTGTTGAGCTGGTTTGCTGATCCCGCCCTTGCCAGAACACCGTGATGCACACACGGTGGGGCGGCCATAAAAAACGCGAGCAAGGCTCGCGTTTTTTATCCAGTGATCCCTGTCAGCGACGACGCATGCCACCACCGCGAGGATCTTCATCTTCCTGCAAGGACAGGTTCGCTGCCATGCTTTCCAGCTTGTCTGGACGTGCGTCCTTGCCCAGTTTGATCATCAGGCGCAAGTCGTTGGCCGAATCCGCATGGGACAAGGCGTCTTCATACGTGATCTCGCCATCGGAGTACAACTTGTACAAGGATTGGTCGAACGTCTGCATGCCTTGTTCCGTCGAGCGGCTCATCAGTTCTTTCAACTCATGCACCTTGCCTTGCTTGATCAGGTCAGCAGCCAGCGGCGTGTTCACCAGCACTTCAATACAGGCACGACGACCCTTGCCGTCCGGTGTCGGGATCAACTGTTGCGCCACCATGCCTTTCAGGTTCAGTGACAAATCCATGAACAACTGCTCATGGCGTTCTGCGGGGAAGAAATGCAGGATGCGATCCAGCGCCTGGTTGGCGTTGTTGGCGTGCAGTGTTGCCAGGCACAGGTGACCGGTTTCCGCGAAGGTCACCGCGTTTTCCATCGTTTCACGCGTCCGGATCTCACCGATCAGGATCACATCCGGCGCCTGACGCAACATGTTCTTCAACGCAATTTCAAACGACTCGGTATCAATGCCCACCTCACGCTGGGTCACGATACAACCCTTGTGCTGGTGGATGAATTCAATCGGGTCTTCCACCGTAATGATGTGGCCCTTCGAGTTTTCATTGCGGTGACCAATCATGGCAGCCAGTGATGTTGATTTACCGGCACCGGTCGCACCGACGAAAATCACCAGGCCGCGCTTGGTCATCGCAAGCTCCTTGATGATCGGCGGCAGGCCAAGGTCTTCAACTTTCGGGATATTGGTTTCAATGCGACGCAACACCATGCCTGCCAGGTTGCGCTGGTAGAACGCACTGACACGGAAACGACCGACACCACGCGCACTGATGGCGAAGTTCAGTTCACGGCATTTCACGAATTCCTTGCGCTGGCCTTCAGTCATCACGCCCATCACGGTCTCCCGGGTCATTTCCGGACTGAGGGCCTCGTTCGTGACCGGCACCACCTTGCCATGGATTTTCATCGAAGGCGGCACGCCGGCCGTAATGAACAAGTCTGACGCCGACTTATCAACCATCAGCTTTAACAGGGCATCAATATCAACCATCGTTGCTGTCCTTAATCAATGCATGCAAAAAGCCCGGTGAATGCCGGGCTTGTTATTGTTGTGATCAGAAGTTTTCCGGCACTTTGGCTTTTTCGCGTGCCACTTCCTTGGAAATCAGTCGACGGTTCACCAGATCGGTGAGGCACTGGTCCAGGGTCTGCATACCCACCGACGCACCGGTCTGGATCGCGGAATACATCTGCGCAATCTTGTCTTCCCGGATCAGGTTACGGATCGCCGGCGTACCGCGCATGATTTCGTGAGCGGCTACACGTCCGCCACCACTTTTCTTGAGCAGCGTTTGTGAAATCACGCCCTGCAGGGATTCCGACAGCATCGAACGCACCATCGATTTCTCTTCTGCGGGGAACACGTCAACCACACGGTCAATCGTCTTGGCGGCCGAGGTGGTGTGCAAGGTACCGAACACCAAGTGACCGGTTTCAGCGGCGGTCAGAGCCAGGCGGATCGTTTCCAGGTCACGCAACTCGCCCACCAGGATGATGTCGGGGTCTTCCCGCAGTGCTGAACGCAAGGCTTCGTTAAAGCCGTGGGTGTCACGATGCACTTCGCGCTGGTTTACCAGGCACTTCTTCGATTCGTGCACGAACTCGATCGGATCCTCAATCGTGAGGATGTGTTCGTATTTGTTGTCATTGATGTAGTCAATCATCGCTGCCAGCGTGGTCGACTTGCCGGAACCGGTCGGGCCGGTCACCAGTACCAGGCCGCGCGGGGTCATGGAAATGTCCTTGAACACTTGCCCCATACCCAGGTCTTCCATCGACAGCACCTTGGACGGAATGGTCCGGAATACCGCACCCGCACCACGGTTCTGGTTGAAGGCATTGACCCGGAAACGGGCCACACCGGGCACCTCGAACGAGAAGTCAGTCTCCAGGAATTCTTCATAGTCCTTGCGCTGCTTGTCGTTCATGATCTCGTAGATCAACCCATGGACGTCTTTATGATCCATGGCCGGCAAGTTAATCCGGCGCACATCGCCGTCCACGCGGATCATCGGCGGCAAGCCTGCCGACAGGTGAAGGTCAGAAGCACCCTGCTTGGCGCTGAAGGCCAACAGTTCGGTAATATCCATGGGAAAACCTCACAGCTAAATTGTCGTTATATCGTACTGCGGTAACGCGTCTGTCAGCCCCTATAATACGCCTCGGGCATAAAAATACACCCCCATTCCATCAAACCCTGGGCACATCGGGCATGAGCACCTCCTTCACCCAAAACCTCATCGCCGTGCAGCAGCGCATCCATGAGGCCTGCCAGCGCAGTGGCCGGCAAAGCACCGGGGTCCAGCTGCTGGCGGTCAGCAAAACCCAGCCGGCTAGCGCTATCCGCGAGGCGTTTGCGGCAGGCCAGCGGGCTTTCGGTGAGAACTACCTGCAGGAGGCATTGGAAAAGATAGCCCAATCAGCCGATTTGGCCATCGAATGGCACTTCATCGGCCAGCTGCAATCCAATAAGACCCGCCCTGTGGCCACCCATTTTGACTGGGTGCACGGTGTTGATTCCCTGAAACTGGCGCGGCGACTGGGCGAGCAGCGGCCAGCCGGCAAGGCGCCGGTCAACCTCTGCCTGCAGGTCAATATCAGTGGTGAGACCAGCAAGGGCGGGGTAGCCCCTGAAGCGGTTCCGGCCCTGGTCGAGGCCATCGCCCCGCTGCCCGGGGTGCGCCTGCGCGGGCTGATGGCCATCCCTGCGCCATGCCCGCCCGGTGGCGATCCGCGCGCTCCTTTCCATGCCATGCATGCGCTGCTGTCCCGCCTGCAGAAAACCCATCCGGAACTCGATACACTGTCGATGGGTATGTCGGCTGATCTCGATGCAGCCATTGCCGAAGGCGCCACCATCATTCGTATTGGTACCGCCCTGTTCGGCCCGCGCAACCCCACACCATCCCAGACACCAGCGGATAAGGGCATGTCATGACCGTTTCACAACTGGCTTTTATTGGTGCCGGCAACATGGCTTCCGCCATTATTGGCGGCCTGGTCCGGCAGGGCTTTGACCCCGTCAACATCATTGCTGCCGACCCCAATGCCGAGTCCCTGGCCAAGCTGGCCCGCGCCACCGGTGTGACCACTACCATCGACAACAGCGTCGCCCTGGAACACGCTTCCACGGTGGTCTTGGCCGTCAAGCCCCAAGTCATGAAGCAAGTGCTTACTCCTGTTTCAGGCCTTTTGGAATCTAATAAGCCATTGCTGATATCGATTGCTGCCGGCATCCGCGCGGAGAGCCTGTCGGCATGGGCCGGGCCGCTACCAGTGGTTCGCTGCATGCCGAATACGCCAGCGCTGGTCGGTCTGGGTATGACCGTGCTCTATGCCAATGCCGCCGTTACCCCGGCCCAGCGCGAGCAGGCCGAACGCATTCTCGGTGCCGTTGGCCAGACCCAGTGGACCGATGATGAAGGTTTGCTGGATGCCGTCACGGCCGTATCCGGCAGTGGCCCTGCCTACTTCTTCCTGGTGATGGAAGCCATGCAAGCGGCCGCCGAGCAGCTGGGACTGAGTCCGGCCGATGCCCGCCAGCTGGTCGTGCAAACGGCTCGTGGCGCCGCCGAACTGGCCGCCAGCAGCCCGGAATCCACCACGCAGTTGCGCATCAATGTGACCTCGCCCGGCGGCACCACCGAGCGTGCCCTGGCTGTGCTGGAAAGCGCCGGCCTGCGCGACAGTTTCCAAAAGGCGTTGATGGCAGCCTGCGAGCGCTCCCGTGAACTGGCCGACCAGCTGGGGAAATAAGCACCGTGTTTATCCAGATTGCCAATTACCTGCTGCACACCCTCGTGACCCTGTACCTGGGCTGCCTGTTATTGCGCCTGCTGCTGCAATGGTGCCGTGCTGATTTCTACAACCCGATCTCACAGTTCGTGGTGAAAGCCACCCATCCGCTGGTCGGGCCGCTGCGACGGATCCTGCCTCCACTGGGGCGCATGGATACCGCCACCATCCTGCTACTGGTCGTCATCGAGGTGATCGCCGTCAGCCTGCTCTGTGTCATTAATTACGGGGTGCTGCCCATCGTGTCCGTGTTGCTGTGGTCACTGGTCGGGCTGGCTTCCTTGCTGGTGCATGTTTACTTCGTACTGCTGATCGTGATGATCATCCTGAGCTGGGTTGCCCCCTACAGCCGCCATCCGGCCGCCTTGCTGGTCTGGCAGCTGTGTGAGCCCGTGATGGCGCCCTTGCGCAAAATCATCCCGCCTCTCGGCGGCCTCGATATCTCGCCGATTTTCCTGTTTATCGGTATCAACATCCTCACCATCGTGCTGAAGCATGCCGCAGCGTCCATTGGCCTGGTGTCGGTACTGGTTCCCGGCTTTTATTAAGGCAACGGTAAATGACCGCACGATGGGATGGCGATTGCCTGCTGCTGGATTGCCGCATCCAGCCTCGTGCCAGCCGTGACGAATTTGCAGGCCTGCTGGATGGCGCCATCAAGATCCGTATCACCGCACCACCGGTGGATGGCGAAGCCAACCAGCAACTGCTGCGGTTCCTGGCCAAGGCCTTCGGTGTGCCACAAAAGCGGGTGCAGCTGCTGCGGGGCGAACAGGGCCGCAGCAAAACCGTTCGCATCGAACAGCCACAACAACTGCCGCCGGGGCTGGGCATTCCTGATCGCTGAACAGCGCCTGCCTTGCGCCCCTGCAAGGCGCTGTTTAGACTGCCAAGCCATTGCATGGAGCCGCCCATCCTGATGCCTGACGCCTTTCCCGCCGACTCGGTCGGCCTGGTCACACCACAATGCATGGCCTTCGACGAGCCCGTCACGCTGGCCTGTGGGCGCACGCTTGATCGCTACCAGCTGATGTATGAAACCTACGGCACATTGAATGCTGATCGCTCCAATGCCGTCCTGATCTGCCATGCACTTTCCGGCAATCACCATGCCGCCGGTTACCACAACGCTGATGATCGCAAGCCCGGCTGGTGGGATACCTGCATTGGCCCCGGCAAACCGATCGACACCAACCGTTTCTTTGTTGTCTGCCCGAATAATCTCGGCGGCTGTCACGGCTCTACCGGACCCGCCAGCATCAATCCGGAAACCGGCAAACCCTGGGGCGGTGATTTCCCGACCCTGCGTGTGCGCGACTGGGTGGAGACACAATCCCGCCTCGCTGACAACCTTGGCATCCAGCGTTTTGCCGCCATCGTCGGCGGCAGCCTGGGCGGCATGCAGGTGATGCGCTGGGCACTGGAACATCCCGAGCGCGTCGCGCATGCGATCGTGATTGCGTCGGCGATGAAGCTGACAGCGCAAAACATCGCGTTCAATGAAATTGCCCGGCGCGCCATCATGACTGACCCGCAATTCTTCGATGGCCATTACCTCGAGCACGGCACTTCGCCCAAAACCGGCCTGGCAATTGCCCGCATGGTAGGACACACCACCTATTTGTCGAACGATGCCATGCGTGACAAGTTTGGCCGTTCCTTGCGCACGGGTACCTTCGAGCGCGGCATTGATGCGGCGGTGGAATTCGAAGTGGAAAGTTACTTGCGCTATCAGGGCGATGTGTTTTCGGAAGCCTTTGATGCCAACACGTATTTGCTGATGACCAAGGCACTGGATTATTTTGACCTTGCACGCGAATACAATGACAACCCGATTGAAGCCTTCAAAAAAAGCCTGGCAAGATTTTTGGTGATTTCCTTTTCCAGCGACTGGCGCTTTGCCCCTGAACGCTCGCAGGAAATCGTCAATGCACTGGTCGGTGCCGGCCGTGAAGTGTGCTATGCCGACATTGAAGCCAATCAAGGCCATGATGCCTTCCTGCTGCACATCCCGCGCTACCTGGAAGTGTTCAGCGCTTACATGCAGCGCATTGCGGATGAGGGGTTTCGCTGATGCGTGTTGACTTCGAACAATTAAGCCAGTGGGTTGCACCCCAAAGCCGCGTACTGGACCTGGGCTGCGGTGATGGCGCGCTATTGCGGCATTTGATTGACACGCGCGGGATACAAGGGATGGGCGTGGAAATTGACAACGAACGAATCACCGCCTGTATCCGTAATGGCGTGTCCGTCATTGAACACAACCTTGATCGTGGCTTGCACAACTTCCTTGATAACAGCTTCGATACGGTAATCATGATGCAGGCCCTGCAAGCCATGCGCCGCCCTGACCTGCTGCTCGAAGAAATGCTGCGGGTAGGCCGCGAATGCATCATCGTGTTCCCGAACTTTGGTCATTGGCCGGCGAGATTGAGCGTTGCCTTGGGAGGGCGCATGCCAGTATCCACTGCCTTGCCCCACCAGTGGTATAACACCCCGAACATCCACCTGTGCACGGTGAAGGATTTCGAAGCCCTGTGTGCAGAAAAGGGCATCCGCATCCTGCATCGTGTGGTGCTCAACCAGCACGATCACAGTGGTGCGCTCACCAATCTGTTACCTAACCTGTTCGCAGCCACGGCGGTTTACCATGTCAGTCGTTAAACCTCTTTGGGTTGCAGCGATGCTTTGGCTTGCTGCGATCGCCCATGCCGATACCAGCCAGGTATTCGGTGACTACGAGGTGCATTACTCAGTGTTCCCGACAGCCTTCCTGCAGCCGGAAGTGGCACAGGCATACGGCGTCGTGCGTGCCGATGATCGCGCCTTGCTCACCATCGCTGTGACGGATCGGGAAAACCCCCTGGCGGGCGGCTTGCCTGCCAGCATCAGCGGCACCCGCACGGACCTGATCCAGCGTCATGAGATCGCGTTCAAGCCCATCCAGGAACAAACGGCGCATTACTTTATCAGCGAGTTCCGTTTCAACAGCAACGAGCGCTGGATTTTCGACATCCGCATCACACCGGAAGGCAGCAACCGGCCACTCAGCCTGCGCTTCGAAAAACGTTTCGAGCCCGCTGAATGAAACAGCTTGTTCTCGCCAGCAATAATGCCGGCAAAGTACGCGAGCTGGACGCCATGCTGGCACCCACCGGTTTCACCGTGCATCCCTTGTCAGCATTTACCCCTGTGCAGGCTGAAGAAACGGGCCTGTCCTTTATCGAAAATGCCCTGATCAAGGCCCGTCATGCAGCAGCGGCTTCTGGCCTTCCCGCTATTGCAGATGATTCCGGCATCGTGGTCGACGCCCTGGATGGCGCGCCCGGCATTTACTCGGCGCGTTTTGCCGGGCCGCATGCCAGCGACGCTGACAACAATGCCTTGCTGCTGCAAAAACTGGCAGGCTTGCCGGCCTCGCAACGACAGGCGCATTACCACTGTGCACTTGTATTCGTCCGCCATGCAAATGATCCAGCGCCCATCCTGTGTGAAGGCCTGTGGCATGGGCGTATCCTTGATGCGCCGCGGGGTAATGGCGGTTTTGGTTATGACCCGCTGATGTATTTCGATGCCTTGGGTAAAACCGCCGCCGAACTCGACAGTGCCACCAAGAACCGGCTCAGCCATCGCGGGCAAGCCTTGCAAGCATTGCTGGAGCGGCTGCCCACAACCGACAGGGATTCCTGATGAACAGCACAAACACGCACCTGAAAAGTGTTGGCTACATCCTCTGGATTTTCGGTTTCACCGGCTCGCACCGCTTCTATTTCGGCAAACCGGTGACCGGTACCTTATGGTTTTTCACCTTGGGTTTGCTGGGCATCGGCTGGTTGATCGACCTGTTCCTGATTCCTGCGATGAATCGCCGGGCCGCACGCATCTATGCACCTGGCGCTGCTGACTACACCATCGCCTGGATCCTGCTGACCTTCCTCGGCGTATTTGGTGTGCACCGTTTCTATCTTGGCAAATGGTTCACCGGGTTGCTGTATTTGTGCACCCTGGGTTTGTGCGGCATCGGCTACCTGTATGACTACTGGACCCTGAATGGGCAGGTCCACGATATCAACAGCCGCTGATCCCCATGGCTATCCCGCTATCGTTGTACATCCACATTCCCTGGTGTGTGCGCAAGTGCCCATACTGCGATTTCAATTCACACACAGCCACCGGCGCA
>SBFY01000052.1 GCA_006227085.1 Gammaproteobacteria bacterium | reverse complement strand
AACATCACCACATAGCCCAACATGAAATACATGGCTTGCCGCTCCACCATGTCCCAATCACGGCCACTGGCGCTGTACAACACCATCAAGCCGAACACGTTCAAGGTCATCAGCAACAGCAGTAACGGCACATCGATGTGCCAGCGATGCGCAAAACTGCGCCGATCCACCAAGCCACCATACCCCTGGCTGGGCAATTGCCGGAAGGCATCCCTCATGGTTGCACCTCCACCGGCTTCACGGTTTGCAGGGGTTCACCCTGGAAATAGGCGTCAAATACCTTACGGGCGATGGGTGCAGCCGCACTACTGCCATGCTCGCCATTCTCGACAATGATGCCCACGGCCAAGCGCGGGTTATCGGCCGGCGCATAGGCAATGAACAAGGCATGATCACGACGACGTTTCTCTTCTTCCGCAATGGAATGACCTTGCTCCGTGCGCTGCACCTTCACGACCTGCGCGGTACCGGTCTTGCCGGCAATGCGATACGTGAGGTCCTTGCTGATACCCTTGGCGGTACCTCGCAGGCTGTGTACCACGCCTTCCATGGCTGCATTCACCACCTGCCAGTAATCAGGGTTACGGAGGCTGACACCATCCACCCAGTTGGGTTCCACGAGCGTATCACCCACGCGAGCCACCAACTGTGGCTGCATGCGCTTGCCGTGATTGGCGAGCATGGCAGCGGCATCGGCCAACTGCAGCGGGGTCGCCAGCATCTGGCCTTGGCCAATCCCCACATTCAGGGTTTCACCGGGATACCAGGCCTGCCGGTATTGTTTGCGCTTCCATTCACGCGATGGCATCAAACCAGTTGCCTCATTGGGCAAATCAATCCCGGTGCGGTCACCGAAACCGAAATGACTGGTAAAACTGTGCAGGCGATCAATGCCCAGTCGATTGGCAAGCTCGTAAAAATACACATCGCATGATTCAACAACGGCCTGGAACAAACCCACCAGTGCGCCATGCCCACCAAATTTCCAGTCGCGGTATTTGCGCTCATCATTCGGTAACTGGTACCAACCCGGGTCCGGCACCATGGTGGTCGGCGTCATGACGCCATACTCCAGACCTGCCAGTGCAAAGATCGGTTTGACCGTGGAGCCCGGCGGATACTGGCCTTGCAGGGCCCGGTTGAACAAGGGCCGGTCCTCAGAATCACGCAAGGCATTGTAATCGGCATGGCTGATACCGCGGATGAACAGGTTGGGGTCATACGACGGTGTACTGACAAACGCAACCACCCCACCCGTGGCTGGATCAATCGCAACGACCGCGCCGCGCTCACCTTGCAGTGCATCGAACGCAACCTGCTGCACATAAGCATCCAGGTGCAAGTGCAAGTCCTCACCCGGCACCGGTGGTGTACTGTCCAGTACACGCAACACACGGCCACGCGCATTGGTTTCCACGTTTTCATAACCCACCGAACCATGCAGCACGTTTTCATACTGGTATTCAATACCCAACTTGCCAATGTGGTGGGTGCCGGCATATTCGCGTGCATCCAGGCTGGCCAGTTCACGCTCGTTGATACGCCCCATATACCCCAGGGCATGGGCAAAGAGCTCACCCATCGGGTAATGCCGCACTAATTGCGCTTCCACTTCCACGCCAGGCAGGCGATAACGGTTAATCGCTACGGTGGCAATTTCCTCATCACTTAACTTGAACCGTACCGGCACCGCTTCAAACGGCCGGTGCTGGTTCATGCGGGTATAAAAGCGTTCAATTTCCTCGTCATTCAGTGACAACAATTCCTGCAGCAAGGACAAGGTGCCTTCCAGGTTTTCCACACGCTCCTTGGTCAAGGTCAGCGCATAACTAGGGATGTTCTCGGCCAACAATCGCCCGTGACGGTCATAGATCAAACCACGCTTGGGCGGCACCGGCTGCACATGCACGCGGTTACGCTCCGAGTAGGTGCGATACACGTCGTGCTGCAACACTTGCAAGGTAAAGAAACGACTGATGATCACCAGCAACAACAGGGCAATCAGCAGGGCGGCCAGGATCACACGATTCCGGTAAATCCGGCTTTCGAGTGCTGCATCCTTGAGGGGTACGCGTTTGGCCATGACATTATTTATGGTAGGGGTGCCCGGACAATATCGTCCACGCCCGGTACAGTTGTTCAGCCAGCACGATGCGCACCAACGGGTGCGGCAAGGTCAACGCCGACAGCGACCAATGCAGGTCTGCCCGTGCACGGCAATCATCGGATAACCCATCCGGGCCACCAACCAACAGCGTCAATGGGCGACCGGCTTGCTGCCAGTCCGACAACTTCCCGGCCAATGCTTGCGTGCTGAGCGCCTTGCCTTGCACATCCAATGCCACCACCTGGTCATCACGACCTATCGCTTTCAGCATGCGCTCACTTTCTTCAGCAATGGCCTTGGCCACCGGCTGGTTGCGTGCACGTTTGCCCAAGGGAATCTCATGCCATTCCAGTGCCAGCTCGGGCGGCAACCGTTTCGTGTACTCATGGCACCCTTCGGTAACCCAGGCCGGCATACGCGTCCCAACGGCAAGCACACGGATCTTCATATCAGCGGTTGGAAGGCCGCGGCAGGGATTCCGCGTCACTGGCTTCGCCCCAGAGCCGCTCCAGGTTGTAAAACTCACGCGCCTTGGGTTGCATCACATGCACCAGCACATCACCGAAATCCACCAGCACCCACTCACCGACATCGGTGCCTTCCACACCCAACGGTTTGCGCCCCATCTCGCGCAGGGCATCTTCCACGCTATCTGCCAGTGATTTCACATGGCGGTTGGAAGTACCGCTGGCAATGATCATGTAATCAGTGACGCCCGTCAGGTGACGCACATCCAGTTTGACCACGTTGTGGGCTTTCATGTCATCCAGCGCAGCCATGGCACGCTCGGCCAGGGCGTTGGAATCAGGGACGGCTGTTGTGGGCAAGGACATCTCCTCCTGCTATCAAGGCTGTCGGTACAGCTGTTGGTGATCAATATACGCCTGCACATCCGGATGCAGCCAGCCAGAGGGCACGGCACCATGCTCCAACGCATGACGCACAGCCGTGGCCGAGACATCCAGTAGCGGGTTTTCCAGCACCCACAGGCCACCGGCCGGGGCTTCGCACAGCTGTGAGGCAGCCTGCAATCGCTGGATTTCCCAATCATCCGGCACCGTCACCGGATAACCCGGTCGCGCCAGGATGGCGAAATGGCACAAGGCGGGTAAGCGCTGCCAGTC
>SBFY01000026.1 GCA_006227085.1 Gammaproteobacteria bacterium | reverse complement strand
GGTAGTGTGGGGCTTCCCCATGTGAGAGTAGGTCATCGTCAGGCTCTTATCCCAAAGCCCCGCTTGCTTCGCAAGCGGGGCTTTTTATTTACACTACGCACTGGGAATCGGGGTGTGTTGTGGACGATCAATTGAAATCCTTGCTGCGTTTGTTGGCTGACGGCCATGTGCATTCTGGCCAATCCCTGGGTGAAGCCTTGGGCGTGAGCAGGGCTGCAATATGGAAACAGCTGGCACGCCTGGAGGCATCCGGTGTGTCTGTCGAGCGAATCCGCAGACAAGGATATTGCCTGCCTTCGCCACTGGAATTGTTGGACGCTGACGCTATCCGCATGATGGTGGATCCTGCCGCGAAACCTTATTTGCGGGACATGTATATCCACGATGAGACTGGATCAACCAACGCATGGTTGATGGGTGAGGCTGTGAAAGGCATGTCATCGGGTGTGGTATGCCTGGCCGAAAGCCAGTCACAGGGGCGGGGCCGTCGTGGCCGTGAGTGGGTGAGTCCTTACGCGTCCAATATCTATATCTCTTTTTTATGGCGTTATGGTTCAGGCGCCACAGCGCTGGAGGGGTTGAGTCTGGCCGCAGGCGTGATGGCGCTGGAAGCCTTGCAGTCGCAAGGCGTGTCCGGGTTGTCACTGAAATGGCCAAACGATGTGATGGCGGGTGAACGCAAATTGGGCGGCATTTTGCTGGAAATGGGGGGTGACCCTGCCGGTGAGTGTTTCGTTGTGTTGGGCATCGGCATTAACATGCACATGCCATCGCTGGCGGCAGGACAGATCGGCCAGCCGTGGACAGATGTGGCAACCGTTACCGGGCGGCCAGTCTCCCGTAATGCGATGGTGGCAGCACTGGTAAGCCATGTGTTGCCGGCATTGGCCGCGTATGAGGAGAACGGTTTTTCCTTGTTCCGCTCACGATGGGCGCAGGCAGATGCCTGCCAGTCGATGCCGGTGCGTGTGCTGGTCGGGGAAACCGTGCATGTGGGTGTGGGTGCCGGGGTGGATGAACGGGGTGCCTTCCGCTTGCAAACCGATGCAGGCGTGGAGACTTTCCACGGTGGGGAAATCAGCTTGAGAATTGGCCAATGATCCTTGAAATGGATGTCGGCAACACGGTAACCAAGTGGCGACTGCTGGGTGAATCGGGTGTGGCGATTGAGCGGGGTAGTCATGCCTCTTCGGCGGGTTTCCCGAAAGATCGGTTGTCGGGTGTCACGCGCATTCGCATTGCCAGTGTGGCGGGCTCCGGCATGCGCCAAGCCTTGCGGGAGGACCTTGGCGGGCATTTTGGCGTGCAGCCGGAATTTGCGGAAACCGTCCTGTCAGCCGCCGGGGTATACAACAGTTATGCTGAGCCCTCGCGTATGGGGGTGGATCGTTGGCTTGCCTTGCTGGCGGCATGGTCGCGGGTCAAGGGGCCGGTTGTGGTGGTGGATGCTGGCACGGCGATCACGGTCGATGCGCTGGATGCTGGAGGCCGTCATGCCGGGGGCTATATCATGCCGGGATTGCAGTTGCTGGCGGCCTCCTTGCAGTCAGGAACCCGTGAAGTCAATGCCCGACCCTTGCCTGGCGAAGACATCGGGCCGGGTATGTCTACGGACAGTTGTGTGAGCCACGGGGTCCGGTTAATGGCAGTGGCTGCGATTCTCCGTGCAGTGACAGAATGCCAGGCCAAGGCAGGTAATGGCACCGTGTTGTTATGCGGGGGCGATGTAGCGATAATGCAAAGCCAATTCCCCGTGGCATGGCGCCATGTGCCGGAACTGGTTTTGGATGGGCTGGCGTTTGCGCTGCCCTGATAGGGTCCAACGGATAACACACTAAGGACAGTCGATGCGCTGGGTTGCCTTGTTTGCCGTGTTGGCCAATATGCTATTGGCTGTCTGGTATTTCGTGATCATCAAGCCGGCTGCCGTCAGTCCGGATGGCGCGGAGCCAGCGTCAGCGCTGGTGATGCAGCCGGGTTTGCCCGAAGTATCGCTGTTGGCTGAAATGGATGAGGCGGAGAAGGTCGCAAGGGGTGTGCGCCCACTTTCCCAGCCAGTCGCGCCTTCCAATCAGCCTGCGCAGTGCCTCCTGGTGGGTCCCGTCCCTGAAAAAGTCACCGCCCTGCAGTTGAAGAACCGGTTTGAAGCGCTTGGCCTGGACCCGGATTTCAGGGTTTTCCAGGTGAAGCTGGCCCCTGTTTATTGGGTGTACTTGCCGCCTTACCCTTCGCGGGACGCTGCCCAGAAAACACTGGAAAAGCTTCGTTCTGCAGGCTTGGACAGCTTTTATATTGCCAATGGCGAAATGGCTGGCGGTATCTCGCTGGGCATGTTCAGCCAGGAAAGCGCGGCCAATACGATCCGTGATGAACGTGCTGCCCAAGGCTACCCGGCCTTGATCAAGGTGGTGCCCAAGAGCCGGCCCGAGATCTGGGCAGCCTTCCGCGATCCGGGCGGTTTGGCCGATGCTGGCTATTGGCGTGAACTGGCAGTGGATTTCCCGGGCCTGGGGCGTCGGGCTGTGTCCTGCGGCGCGGTTGTTTCAGCGGACCAGTTATTCTAGAATGCGCGCCGCTTGCGGGGGCGCCCAGCCCTTGTTTGCACGGCATCAGCGCTGGCGTAGCTCAGTTGGTAGAGCAGCTGATTTGTAATCAGTAGGTCGGGGGTTCGACTCCTCTCGCCAGCTCCATTTTTCCTGTATTTCCAATCACTTGCCTTTATTTCCCATAAACACCAAAAACGGTTGACAACCTTGGGTCGCGTCAGCAGAATATGCGCCTCCTTTTGGAGGGGTTCCCGAGCGGCCAAAGGGATCAGACTGTAAATCTGACGCGAAAGCTTCGCTGGTTCGAATCCAGCCCCCTCCACCAGGTTGATGCTTTAGGGGCGGGCTGAACAGTGCTGATCGGCGGGTATAGTTCAGTGGTAGAACCTCAGCCTTCCAAGCTGATGATGCGGGTTCGATTCCCGCTACCCGCTCCAGTAGGACAGGTTTTTGGGCTCATATAGCTCAGTCGGTAGAGCACTTCCTTGGTAAGGAAGAGGTCACCGGTTCAAATCCGGTTATGAGCTCCATGATTGGAGCGGTCCGTTAGTGGGCTTTTATTGACAAGTAACAGGTGTGTGGGAGACGCGCGCAATGGCAAAGGAAAAATTTGAACGCAAGAAGCCGCATGTGAACGTTGGCACGATTGGCCACGTTGACCATGGCAAGACGACGCTGACAGCGGCACTG
>SBFY01000008.1 GCA_006227085.1 Gammaproteobacteria bacterium | reverse complement strand
TGCATGAAACGGGTGAGCTGGTCGATACCCATTACCTGTTCCTGTTCGCTTTCCGCGACGGCCAGATTGACCATATCAAGGAATACGCTGCTTCGGATGCGCTGACGCGGCAGGTGGTGGGCGAGGAATTCTGGGGCAGAAGTTGATGGCACACGATTCGCATGATGAATTGACGGGTATTGATGACGCCGCCTACAGCCAGACAGCCAGTAGTGCGGTGGAGTTAGGTAACCGCACCGCCGATGAAAACCCGGATGCTGATGTGCGCGCCGTGGCCGATGGCTTGCTGGCCGGTGCTGTGCATTACTGGTTTTATGCGAACCAGCCGTGTGAAGACCCTGCCTGTGAAGAATGCATCCGCATGGCGGAATCACGCCTGGCGATGCTGCAACAATTGGTGGCGGATGCCGCCAGGCAAAGTGAGTATTACCACTCACCGATGGATAGCAATGCCGGCCATGCGTGATGGCCGCCAGTGCTTATTGGCAGAACTTGGGCTTGCGTGAGCAGATTGCTGACAGGTACTTCTGGGCAGGCGCATAGCCTTGGGCAGCAGATTGCTGGAACCAGTAAGCCGCGCGGGTGTAATCCTGCTTGACCCCTTTGCCTTGCATGTACAGGCGACCCAGCAAATATTGTGAAGGCGCATCGCCGTCTTCGGCGTTTGGTTTCACGAGCAGGAAAATCTTCGCGTAATCGCCAAGCTTGATCGCCTCACGCAGCGCGATTTCAGCGGCCATCGCTTCGGCAGTCGTCAATGCATTGGCAGGCAGGGCAGCGCCCAGGCTGCTGGCCACGAAGACAGCGGTTATCAGGATCTGTTTGATCATAGTGCTCTGCCACAGCGAGTAGTTATGCGTTATGGGGCAGACAATACACGAAAATGCCCGCCCAAGGCCAGCGGCCCCGTGCCCGGCAGTGGCTGAGCCCCTTTTCTTTTGCCCCCGGCTGGGGCAGGCTGTGGGTCCTTTTCACGGGAACCCCGGAGCGAATCATGCAAACCGCTTTTGCCAAAAAACTGGGCATCGAAACGCCGATTTTTGCCTTTACCCACTGCCGTGATGTGGTGGTGGCCGTCAGCAAGGCGGGTGGTATCGGTGTGCTGGGTGCTGTCGGGTTTACCCCGGCGCAATTGAAAGAAGAGCTGGACTGGATTGACGCCCACATCGGCGACCACATCTATGGTGTCGATACCGCCATCCCGCAGAAATACGAAGGCAAGGGTGAAAGTGACCCGGCCAAACTGGTCGAGATGATCAAGGCCGCCATCCCGCAGGAGCACAAGGACTTCGCTGCCAAACTGCTGGCCGATCACGGTGTGCCGGAATGGCCCGACAAGAATGATGAAGTGCCGCTCAGCTTTTCACTTGCACAAGCGCAGGCGCTGGTTGATGAAGCACTGACGCGCCCCAAGTGCCGCATGATCGTCAATGCCCTGGGTACACCGCCGGATGAGGTGATCAAGCAAGTGCACGATTCCGGTCGCTTGATTGGCGCCCTCGCTGGTCGCCTGAAGCACGGCATCAATCACAAGAAAGCCGGCCTTGATTTCATCGTTTGCCAGGGTTCCGAAGGCGGTGGCCATGCCGGCGAAGTGACTTCCATGGTGTTGTGGCCGCAGATGATCAAGGCCGTTGCACCGTTGCCGGTATTGGCAGCCGGTGGCATCGGTACCGGTGAGCAAATCCTTGCAGCGTTGGCGATGGGTGCACAAGGCGTGTGGCTGGGTTCGCTGTGGCTGAACTCGTCTGAAGCGCACGCTGAACCTGCGCAGCGCGAGTCATACATGAAGGCCTCTTCTGAAGACACCGTGCGCTCGAAATCCTTTACCGGTAAAACCGCGCGCATGCTGCGCAATGAATGGACAGAAGCCTGGGAGCGGCCGGGCAACCCGAAACCGCTGCCCATGCCATTGCAGGGATATGTGTCATTCGATTGCCAGCGCCGCACGCACCGTTATGCTGGCGTCGGCGAATGCCAGAAAGTGGCCTTCAACCCGATCGGCCAGGTGGTTGGCATGATGAACCAGGTGGAATCGTGCCGGGACATCATGATGCGGCTGATGACTGAATACGGCGAAGCGTATGAACGCGTGCAGGCGTTGATGCCGGAATAACCAGAGCGGGAATAAAAAACCGGAGCCATCGCTCCGGTTTTTTTATGGTCATATCAATGGCACGATTTAGCCACAGCAGTATCCGGGCCAGGGCTTGCGATGCATTGTAAGTTGTTGATTTGGATGGTGCCCAAGGAGGGCGGACAAATCCCGGTTTGGACAGCCGAAGGGCTGGCCCGCAGGGTAGAACGTAGCGAGACAATCGAACCACCGACACGGGATTTTAAAGAGGGTTTGAAAGCCCGAGATTTATCAGTTAATTCAGTTAGTTGCGGAGCATGCTCATTTTCTCAAATCGCATGTCACAGTAGGTCGCCATAGGTAGTAGCATTTCGTGACGGCACAAAATAACAATGATGTGTGGGGAGACAGAGTCGAAGGGATCCTTACGATTAATCATTAGCGGCCTGCTTGGTTTGGTGGCAGTCATCGTCATAATGGGCGGCGCTGCCTGGCTGGTAGTGCCGGTTGAGACACACAATTTTTTAGTGACGGTGTGTCGTATGACCACCCGTGATCCTCCGAGGTTCGATAGTAAGCTTTGTGCTTGCGCCTACATCGCGCCTGAAGGCCAAACGATCGAGACTGATGTAGGGGTAGGGTGCAATTTGAAGTATTTCAGGCATGCAAATACCCTCTCGAACCTTCCGCGCTGTAACTTGGTCGAGTCTCAACAACTGAAACCAGAGTAAAACTTTAATGCGACTCTGGGCAATTATTTCAGGAGTTTAAAGCCCCCTGTTTCTAATGACTTGCACTCGAGTGCATATGAAAGTTTAATATCGAAAATAATAATCGACTTCAATCCATGCGAAAAATTACAGTTAACATTTTTATAGCGCTGGTTATTGCCGGTTGCTCCAGTACTGACCTCGGTCCAAAATTCAATGAGCCGCTAAAGCCGCTTGATGGCATGGCAACTGTGTACATTTACCGGCCAGCCACGTCCGTCAATATGGCCATAGATAAGCTCATTTTTATTAATGGTAAAAAATCATTTGTCGTGCCCAATGGCAGTTATGTAGCAACGCATCTTCCTCCGGGGGAGACAAGTTTTGAGACAAGAAGCACAGGGCAAACTAACATTATTACGGGGCATGAGCTAAAGCTATCTTTTAATCTTGAAGCGGGAAAAGCTTACTACATTGC
>SBFY01000179.1 GCA_006227085.1 Gammaproteobacteria bacterium | reverse complement strand
TCATTCACCGGTTTTTGGCAGCGACACATGAGCCAGCCCATGGCAGGACATCCCATCACTACCCCGTTCGGGGCGGTGCTGCTGTGCGCGGCAGGCTTCAGCCTGCGACTGCTGCCCTGAGGGGCAGATTCTCTTTTTGTATTACAGATACCAGTTTTCCTTTTGATGAGCCCTGTCACGGTTGCTGTGATCCAGGACGTGGGGGCAATAGCATGAGATTGAGACCATGAGCAAACAACGCTTGGTGATATTTGATACGACGCTTCGCGACGGCGAACAAAGCCCCGGCGCGTCGATGACCAAAGATGAAAAAATCCGCATTGCCCGCCAGTTGGAAAAACTGGGGGTGGATGTGATTGAAGCCGGTTTTGCGGCAGCCAGTCCCGGTGATTTTGATGCGATCCGTACCATTGCGGAAACCATCAAGGACTCCACCGTGTGTTCCCTGGCGCGAGCCAATGAGAAAGACGTGCGCCGCGCGGGCGAGGCGATTACCCCGGCCAAATCGGGCCGTATCCATACGTTTATTGCCACCAGTCCCATCCATATGGAAATGAAGCTGCGCATGAGCCCTGACCAGGTGGTGGAACAGGCCGTCAAGGCGGTCAAGCTGGCACGGGAATACACCGACGATGTCGAGTTCTCGGCGGAAGATGCCGTGCGTTCCGAGCTGCCTTTCCTGGTGCGTGTGTTTGAGGCGGTGATTGCGGCAGGCGCCAAAACCATCAACGTGCCGGATACCGTTGGTTACGCCATCCCTTATCTGTGGGGTGAGCGCTTTGCCCAGTTGATTGAGCAAGTGCCGAACAGTGACAAGGTGATCTGGTCAACGCATTGCCATAACGATTTGGGGATGGCGGTGGCGAATTCCCTGTCTGCGGTGCTGAATGGCGCCCGCCAGGTGGAATGCACCATCAATGGCTTGGGTGAACGCGCGGGTAATGCCTCGCTGGAAGAAATCGTGATGGCGGTGAAAACCCGCAGCGATGTGTTTCCGGTGGAAACCCGGATCGACACCCGGCAGATTGTGCCCGCATCCAAGTTGGTCTCAACCATCACGGGGTATCCGGTACAGCCGAACAAGGCGGTCGTGGGCGCCAATGCCTTCGCGCATGAATCCGGTATTCACCAGGATGGCGTGCTCAAGCATCGTGAAACCTATGAAATCATGCGGGCTGAAGATGTGGGTTGGCACACCAACCGTTTGACGCTCGGCAAGTTGTCAGGTCGCAATGCATTCCGCACGCGCCTCAAAGAGCTGGGCATCGAATTCGATAGCGAGGAATCCCTGAATGCCGCATTTGCCCGCTTCAAGGACCTGGCCGACAAGAAATCGGAAATCTTTGATGAAGACCTGCAGGCGTTGGTGAGCGATGTGGCTGCATCGCAAACCCCTGAAAAATACCAACTGATCACGCTGGAAGCACATTCACGTACCGGTGAAAAACCGCGTGCCAGCCTGGTGTTGAAAGTCGATGGGCAGGAAACGCCGGCAGAAGCCGAAGGTGATGGGCCAGTCGATGCGGCATTGAAGGCGATTGAAACGGTTGCCAACAGCCACGCCAACCTGAAGCTGTATTCGGTGAACGCGATTACCAGCGGCACGGATTCGCAAGGTGAAGTCACGGTGCGGCTGGAGCGTGGTGGCTCCATTGTGAATGGATCCGGGGCTGATACCGACATTATTGTGGCTTCGGCCAAGGCCTACCTGAATGCGCTGAATATCCTGGATGCCAATGTGGCACGGGCCCATCCGCAGAAAGAAGGCGTGTGATGGATCGTCCATCGCTGACACCGGCTGAGAAGACCCGCCTGACCCTGGCCAGGATGGGTATCACCTTGCCGTGGTGGCGAGGGGGTGAGCCGGTGGCACCGGAGCCGCTGACGGAACCTCCGGCCCGGCCCAAGGGGCGACTGCTGAAAGAGCGCTTGTCAGTGACTGCGGAAGCGCCGGCCGCTGCACCCGTGCCACACACGTCAGCGGAGCCTGTGGAGGCGTCGCCTGCCGGTACAGCGACGCCTGCCGGGAGCACGGTGGCGCCGTTTACGCTCATGCTGTGGCTGAGTGATACAGGCTGGCTGGTGGCTGCCATGGATGCTGGCCAGCCTGCCAGGGTATTGCCCGCGCACGCCAGCCTGGCACAGGACCTGGTACAGGCGCTGACCGGTACTGCCGTTCAATGGGTAGGTAACGAAACCATGAGCTGGCCGCCGGCAGGCATCAAACGCGATACGCCCTTGCAGGAGGCGCGCGATGTCGCCAGCGCCTGCTTGCGCCGCTGGTGTGAAAAACACCCGGTCAAGGACGTGCTCTTACTGGGCGATGCCTTGCCGCAGTGGCTGGATATTGATGTGGCCGGCAAGCCACTGGGTATCCAGTACCTGGAATCCATTGGCCAGCGTTGTTTGGCCTTGCCCTCATGGCCGGGCCAACACACCGCTGACAGCAAGCGACAGTTATGGCGTTTGATGGCGGCCCTGCAGGTCCAGTCATGATGCCGTCGGGCTGGCGTGTACGCCCGGCCCGCTTCAATGATGCGGAGGCCATGCTGGCCATTGAGCAGCGAGCGCATTCCCATCCTTGGTCACGTAAGCAATTGGAAGAAATCCTCGACAGTGATCATGCCGTGTGGGTATTGGAAGATGCCGATGCGCGATGCATGGGGTATGCCGTGCTGATGCTGGCCGTTGATGACACCGACTTGCTGAATATTGCCATTGAACCACAGTGTCGCCGCCGCGGGCTGGGGCGTTTGCTCCTGCGTGAAGTGCTGGATCGTGTGCGTGAGCGTGGTGCCCTGCGTTGTTTCCTGGAGGTCAGGGTTTCCAATATCGCAGCGATTGCCTTGTATCGCCGCGAAGGGTTTACAGAGGTTGGCCGGCGGCGCGATTACTACCCATCACGACAGGGTCGGGAAGATGCCCTGGTGATGTGCCTGGAACTGTCCGTAGAGGAGAAAGCATGAGAATCCTGCATACCATGATTCGCGTGGGTGACCTGGAGCGCTCGATAGGGTTTTATACGACTATCCTCGGCATGCGGTTATTGCGCCGGAAAGATTACCCGGATGGGCGCTTCACGCTGGCCTTTGTCGGCTATGCCGATGAATCGGAAGCCAGCGCCATCGAACTCACGCATAACTGGGATACGGCCAGTTATGAGAAAGGCAATGGCTTCGGTCATATTGCGATCGGCGTGGCCGATGCCTATCAAGCCTGTGATGCCATCAAGGCAGCCGGTGGTGAAGTGGTCCGTGAGGCAGGGCCGATGAAGCACGGCACAACGGTGATTGCGTTTGTGAAAGACCCGGATGGCTATTTGATCGAACTCATCCAGGAAAACAGTCGCCAGGACTGATTAATCCGGTTTGCCTTTATATTCGCACCATTCGCGAATGCAGCACTCGTCGCACTTCGGCTTGCGGGCTGTGCAGGTGTAACGCCCGTGCAGGATCAGCCAGTGGTGGGCGTCTTTCAGGAACTCTTCCGGAACCACACGCATCAGCCGGTCTTCCACTTCGCGCACGGTTTTCCCGGGTGCGATGCCGATGCGATTACTGATGCGGAAAATATGCGTGTCCACGGCGATGGTGGGTTCGCCAAAGGCCGTGTTCAGGATTACGTTGGCAGTTTTGCGGCCAACGCCGGGCAGGGCTTCGAGCGCCTTGCGATCGCATGGGACTTCACTGCCATGCTGCTCGATCAGGATGCGGCAGGTTTTAAGGATGTTTTCCGCTTTCGTGTTGAACAGGCCGATGGTCTTGATATGGTTTTTCAGCTTTCGCAGGCCGAGTGCCAGCAAGGTTTCCGGTGTGTTGGCTTCAGCAAAGAGCTTCCCCGTTGCCTTGTTGACGCTGGTATCTGTTGCCTGTGCAGAAAGGATGACGGCAATCAATAGCTCGAACGGGCTACTGTAATGCAGCTCAGTCGTTGGCGCCGGATTGTTGGCTTGCAGCTGGCGAAAAATGGCGGTGCGCTTTTCCCGGTTCACGGTGTCAGCCAACAGCTCCAGTGACACGAACACGCTCACGCTTCACCTTGACCATGCCGGCTTCAGCGCGGCGCTTGATGCCAGCATCAACACCATTTTTGACGGCAATCAGGAAGCCGGCAAAGATGAATGCGCCTGGTGGCAGCACAGCAAACAGGTACTGTGGATAGTTCGGAAACACTTCAATGCGCCAATTGGCAGCGATTGGGCCAAATAATAAATCCATGCCTTCAAATAAATGGCCGGTGCCAAAGGCTTCGCGAGCAGCGCCAATGATGAATAAAACCACGGCGAAGCCCAGGCCCATCATGAAACCATCAAAAGCAGCCGGGCCAATGCGGTTCTTGCACGCAAACGCATCTGCGCGGCCAAGAACGACACAGTTGGTGGTGATCAGCTGGGTGAACAGGCCTATCACCAGGTAGAGGTCGTAGGTAAATGCTTGCATGAATAATTCCACGCAAGTCACCACAGAAGCAATGATCATCACAAAGGCCGGCAGGCGCACAGCATCTGAAACATAGTTGCGGATCAGGGAAACGGCTGCACCCGTGCAGGTCAGGACAAACATGGTGGCCAATCCAAGGCCTACGGCATTCACCACAGAGCCAGTGACGGCGAGCATCGGGCACAAGCCCAGTAACTGGACCAGCGCCGGGTTGTTTTTCCAAAGGCCGTTGAAGCCCACTTCACGATAAGTGACCTGACTCATGGGGCAGGCTCCTCCGTGGCTACAGGTTGATCAGCGACAAACAGCGTATCACGATGGGTGTCCACGTATTGCAGGGTCCGGAAAGTCGCAGCCGTGACGGCACGTGGTGTAATGGTTGCACCTGTGAATTGGTCAAAGACCCCTTTGTCTTTTTTGACTTTCCACAAATCCGGGCTGGGGTTATCCAGCGATTTACCATTAAAGCCCAATACCCATCTGGATTTCTTCAGCTCCACCTTGTCGCCCAGGCCGGGTGTCTCATGGTGTTCAATGGCGCGTACGCCCGCCAGTGTGCCATCGGCCCAAACACCAACCATCAGGCGAATCTTCCCGCTATAACCATCGGGTGCCACCACAGGAAGGATCACGGCAACAGCTTGGCCATCGCGCTTGGCGCGATACGCCTTGCCAGGGCTGTCTAGCCCAAGGAAAGCCAGGTCTTCTACCGTGAAGGCATCATCCAGCATGCTGTTGTTATGTGTATCTCGTGGCACGAGTTCCAATAAGGTGGCTTCTTCAACAGCGCGCTTGTTGGCGATGATCATGTCACGCGTGCTGATGTAAGTGGCGGCAATGCCGCCAGCCGTGATCACACTGAACAAGGCCAGCAGGATGGCATTACGCCGGATGGAATCGGTCATCTGCATGGTTATTTGCCCGCCTTCCGGGTGCCCGCTTTTTCATGACCATACGTGCGAGGTTGTGTGTAATGGTCAATCAGGGGTGCTGCAAAATTCATCAGCAGCACTGAGAAGGCAACTGCATCCGGGTAGTTGCCCCAGTGGCGAATGACATAGACCAGAACGCCAATGCAGGCACCATAAATCATTCGCCCACGATTGCTGGTTGCTGACGTGACAGGATCCGTCACGATGAAAAAAGCGCCCAGCATGGTGGCACCACTGAACAGGTGCAAAAGCGGTGAGCCGCCGCTGGCCGCACTCCCGCCGTCATAAAATGCTGCCGACATCACGGTCAGTGCCAGCAAGAAGCAGACCGGTGCATGCCAGGTAAAAATCCGGCGAGCCAGTAACACCAGTCCGCCTAGCAGGAACGCAGCATTGACCCATTCCTGCCCATGCCCACCGAAATGGCCGAAAATGGGATTTGCCCACAAGTCTTTCACTAGTGCTGTATTGTTCTGTTTGAACACATCCAGCACTGTGGCACCGGTCACGCCATCCAGTGCGGCACGGTCAACAAGCCCGAAATTGAACTGGAAAGCCTGCCAGAAGCCTGGTAATTCAGCACCAGCCACGCCGCGGGGTTCTGCCCACGTTGTCATTTGTAGCGGGAAGGAAATCAATAGCACCACATAACCCACCATCGCCGGGTTGAACGGGTTATAGCCCATGCCGCCATAGAGTTGTTTGGCAATCAGGATGGCAAAAGCGATGCCAACGGCAACAATCCACCACGGTGCATACGGGGGCAGGGCGATGGCCAGTAACCAGGCAGTGACCAATGCACTGTAATCAGTCAGGTAAAAACCCACTGGCCGGTTGCGGAGCTTGAGAAAAAGGGCTTCCAGCGTTACGGCCAATACACTGGCCCAAAGGATATTAACGATGGTGCCCCAGCCAAAGAACCAGGTAATGGCGGCAATGCCGGGAATCGTTGCTGCGAGGACTTGCAGCATGACCCAACCGGTTTTATTGGCCGGGTGATGGGCGTGCGGTGATGTGACGCGCAACAATGCCATGTCACTGGGCCTCGCTATTCTGGCTGGCACGGGCATTGGCCAGCTCGCTGTTCAATTGGGCAAGCTTTTCCTGCAATTTTTCGAGGCCGGTCTTGAGGGCATCGACTTTGTCCGGTGCATCGGTTTCAGCCATGGTGATCTTGTCACGAGTGGCCTGGATGCGGCTTTCGGTGCTGCTGACCAGTCGTTCCAGCTTGGCGACCGGGTCTTCTTCCTCGACAGCCTGGCCGGCACGCTTGGCCTTGGCGCGTTCAATGATGGCTTGTACCGGGTCATCGGCGGCTGGCGTGGTGGCAGCGGGTGCTTCGGCTTCGAGTTTGGCGAGTGCCTCACGCGCTTCCTGTAACTTGGCTTCGGTTTTTTCTACGCCAGTACGGAAAGCGTCAATCTTGTCAGAGCCTTCCGCTTCGGCTTGTGCCAGTTTTTCACGCGCGGTTTGCAAACGCTTTTCGGTGTTGGCCACAGTGGCGCGCGCAGTGGCGAGCGGGTCGGCATCAGCAATGCTGCGGCCTTCACGAGCGGCTTGTGCACGTTCAATGGCAGCAGCGGCAGGATCGGCGGACACTTGCTTCTTCGCCTGTGTGCGTTCGACGGCGGCCTGGATGATGGCCTGTGCATCGGAAGGAGTGTCGCTGCTGGCTTTCGCAGCTGCAGCGGCTTCCTGACGGGCCTTGCGCTTGGCTTCTTTTTCGTCTTCAAGTTTCTGCAAACGCGCCTGGCGGGCTTCATAGCGCTGCTTGGAATAATCGGCCTTGCGTTTTTCCTGTTCCTGCTGGCGGATATCGGCCTTCGATGCACGGTAATACTGCACCAGCGGGATGCTGCTCGGGCACACATACGAGCAGGCGCCGCATTCGATGCAATCGAATAAGTGATGTTCTTGCAAAGCGTCGTGATTTTTCGACATTGCAAACCAGTACATCTGCTGTGGCAGCAGGCTGACCGGGCAGGCTTCAGCACACATGCCGCAACGGATACAGGCTTGTGCGGGTGGCGGTGGTGGCAATTCACGGGCGGTGGGAGCCAGTACGCAGTTGGTGGTTTTCACCACGGGAATGTCTGCGTGCGGCATTGCAAATCCCATCATCGGGCCGCCCACAATCAGGCGATCTGCCTTCGGAGCCTCATAGCCGGCCACCGACAACACATGGCGCAGCGGTGTGCCGAGTAAGACTTCCAGGTTTTGCGGCTCTTTTACCGCATCGCCGGTGACGGTGGTGATGCGCTGGATCAGCGGCTCGCCATGCACAATGGCGCGATAAATCGCGGTAGTGGTGCCGATGTTCTGGCAGACCACGCCGATATCGGCGGGTAGCTTGCCGCTGGGCACTTCCTTGCCGGTCAGGATCTGGATCAGTTGTTTCTCACCGCCCGAAGGGTACTTGGTCGGGAACACGACCACGTCAATCCCACTGCCCGCTGCGGCTTTTTGCAGGGCAGCAATGCCTTCCGGCTTGTTGTCTTCAACACCAATCAGGACTTCTTTGGGCTTGATAATGTGGCGAAGGATTTTCACGCCTTCGATGACCTGATCGGCGCGCTCGCGCATCAGGATGTCATCGGCGGTGATGTAGGGTTCGCACTCAGTGCCGTTAATGATCAGCGTTTCAATGACCGTGCCGGGCTTGATGCCGAGTTTGACGGCTGACGGAAAGCCAGCGCCACCCATGCCGGCAATACCGGCATCGCGGATGCGTTTGACCAGGTCGGCCGGTTCCGCTTGCGTGTAATCGGCCAGGCCACTGTGGTCGATCCAGCGATCCTGGCCATCCGGTTTCAGCACGATGCAACGACCACTCATGCCAGAGGCATGCGGTACGGTGCGTGCTTCGATGGCCATGATGGTGCCGGAGGTGGAGGCGTGCACCGGCACGCTGACAAAGCCCTGTGCCTCGGCAATCTTCTGGCCCTTGAGGACGGCATCGCCTACCTGCACGACCTGTTCGGCCGGTGCGCCGATGTGTTGTGACAGCGGGAACACCAGTTCATCCGGGATACCGGCTGCACGAATCGGTGTGCGTACCGATTGGTGCTTGTTTTCGGGTGGATGCACACCACCGTGGATCGCAAACGTTTTCCTCATGCCGCTTGCCCCTGCGAACGGTCGGTGGCGATGACGTTGGCATCGGCCGGAACCGGCTTGGGCAGATCCCACTTCCAGGTTTGCAAATTGACCTGGATGGGACGCATCTCGATGCAATCGACCGGACACGGCTCCACGCACAGGTCACAACCCGTGCATTCACTCACGATGACGGTATGCATGTGTTTGGCAGAACCAAGGATCGCATCGACCGGGCAGGCCTGGATGCATTTGGTGCAACCGATGCATTCGTCCTCGCGGATGAATGCGACTTGCTTGGGCTTTTCTTCCGCATCCAGGGGCTGCGGTTCAACGCCCAGCAGGTCCGCCAAGGCCTGGATCGTGGCTTCACCGCCAGGGGGGCAACGGTTGATGGCCTCGCCGTTGGCGATGGCTTCGGAGTAGGGCTTGCAACCGGGGTAACCGCATTGGCCGCATTGTGTCTGGGGTAGCAGGGCATTGATCTGGTCAGCAATCGGGTCGCCTTCCACGCGGAACTTCACTGAGGCAAAACCCAGCAGTGCGCCAAAGCCGATGCCCAGCAGTACCAGTGCGCCGACAGCGGTCAGGAAGGGATGCTGTGCAAACAACTCAAACATCAATCATGCCAACCCGGCAAAGCCCATAAAGGCCAGTGACATCA
>SBFY01000120.1 GCA_006227085.1 Gammaproteobacteria bacterium | reverse complement strand
AAATTTAAAAATGCCGCAGCCCCCCCCGCTCCCTGTCACCGAAATGCAACATGGCATGCCCACAATGCGCAGCCATGGGCAGGCCATGAACCTCCCTCACATTGTGCAACTACCTGATTAGGGGAAACTGAATGAACCGCAAACTTTTGTCGATTGCCATTGCAAGCCTGACCCTGGCCCCAGCCGCCTTTGCAGACGTGACCGTCTACGGCAAGGCCAACATTTCCTTCCAGCAGCTGGAAGAAACCTACACCGGTGCCAACCTGGACTGGACCAGCCAGGATAACTGGGAAATGCTGAGTAACGCTTCCCGTTTCGGCATCAAAGGCAGCCACGATATTTCAGACACCCTGAAGGGCATTTACAAGCTGGAATGGGAATACGACACCGCCGATGGCTTGGCCGATAACGACGAACTGAAAGCCCGTAACATGTATGCCGGCCTGCAGCACAAGCACCTTGGTACCCTGGTTGCCGGTAAGCACGATACCCCGCTGAAACTGGCCCAAGGCAAGGTTGACCAGTTCAATGACCTGGAATACGGCGATATCAAGAACCTGATGGTCGGCGAAAACCGCGAAGACAATATCGTGATGTACACCACCCCGAACTTTGGCGGTTTCTCGGCCACGGTCGCTTTCATGCCTGGCGAAGATGCAGGCTGTGACGACCCGACCAACCCGCTGGCCTGTACCGGTGCCGGCCAGGAAGACGATGGTTTTGCTGACCAGATTTCCGCCTCTGTCGGCTACACCATGAAAGATGTGTTCGCCGTCACCGTGGCCATGGACGACAATGTCCAGAACGCTGACATCATCCGTGCCGTGGGTGAAGTGTACTTGGGCCCAGTTACCTTGGGTGTACTGGCACAGGAAGCCGAAGTGCATGATGACTATGCTGCAGCGGGCATCCCGACCCAGGGTCTGGGCAAGCTGGACGGAATTGCCAAGCACCTGGCCACCGGTAATGGCGCTTTTGATATTGCCAGCGCGACCGGCGTAGGCATTTGGGAAGAGCAATCCGCTATGCTGGTATCCGCAGCTATTAAAGCTGGCGATTTCACCATCAAAGGCCAGATCGGCAAAAGCGAAACCACCGCTGACAGCCGTATTGACCCGCTGGGCCTGGCTGACTTCGAAGTCGAGCAAATGGCGTTTGGTGTGGATTACACGCTGAGCAAGTACAGCAAGGTCTATGCTTACTATGCCCACCTGGAAGCCAACCCGGATTCAGCAGTCACCAAGCTCACCATCAAGGATGACGAGTGGCAAACTTTCGGTGTCGGCATCGAAGTGAACTTCTGATACTGCTCCGGAAAAAGGGGCGCTTCGGCGCCCCTTTTTTTATAGACTGCCTTTATATACCGTATTCACACACCAAGGATCCTGCCCATGAAGCACATACTACTGTTGAGCATCTTCGCTTTTTCGGCCACTTTCGTTGCCGCCGCACCCGGCGATGCCGACGATGCCGACAGCCTCAACTTCGAGTCGTTCCACGAAGAAAAGGAAGGCGCTATCGTTATCTGGGATGCCGACAAGGGGGAACTGGGTGGTTTCACCGAAAAGCACACCACGGTGACCTATGAGAAGGCGCCGGCTGAACCCGCGGCGACCACTCCCGCAGCAAGTGGCAATGCGGCACCGGCTGTCATCACCGAGGACCTCTCCCCCAATGCCGCCCGCGCCCAAGCCATCGCGGAAGCCCAGGCCCATGAAAGACGGGCACAGGGCAAGGGCTATGACGGGCAACGCTTCATGATCCGCGCCCGCTACAGCCTCGGCAACAACAGCAAAACCGGCGACAGCGTGGCTTCCGCCATCCATAACCTGCACCAGCAAATGGCGCAGCACTGCCCGCAGGGCTGGCTGAACATCAAGGAATGGAGCTTGCCGGTCGAGCAGGATTACTACCTGCACTACCTGTTCCAGTGTGCTTCTGCCAGCACCACCGAGTAAGCCATACGCGCGCGTGCCCGTCTTGGTTATACTGGCCGTATAACCAAGACGGGATCCCCGCATGAAGCGCCGCCTGGAACGCAAACAGTTACGCCAGAGAACCTGCCTCACCAATGCCATCACCGGTGAAGATGCAGGTCATGTGGTCGATATCACGGCCGAAGGCGTGATGCTGGAAGCGCCCACACCGTTCGATCGCAACAAGGTGTATATCCTGGAAATGGCCCTGCCCGAAACCCTTTGCGGCCAAACAACCTTGCGGCTGGGCATGGATTGCCTGTGGGCAAGACCCGCTGATCACTTCCGCGGGCACTGGGCAGGTTTCCAGATCGTTGATGCATCCCCGGAAGCGATCGAAGGCCTGAACGCGCTGATCGAACAATACGGAATCTGATCAACCAGCGAGTTGTTTGACCGCCCTCGCGCTCTCAACACTGTTGGCATACATGGCCAGCAGGTATTGGCCAGCTTCCGGCGCAAGCCCGGCCAGACGCTCATCCAGATAAGCTTCTGCGGCACGCAGTTCCGCAGGCGTGGCATGGATCGTCACACCTTCAGGCAATGCACCATGCAAACGCTGCCATGCCACCTGGTTGCTGGCATGCAGGCAATAATTGCCAACGATCTGCCGATCCAGCTCAGCGACCACTGCGTCAATGTCGGCAAACTCACCTTCCAACGGCTGGCCAATCGCAAGATGCACGGCACCTTTCTGGCCGGCAATGCCCTGGGCAATACTGGCCACATCTTCATGCTCGGCTTTCTGGTAAGTACCGGTTGTCGCCTTGGCCAGCAATTCACGCGCCTTCATTTGGTCGCAAGGATCAAACTCATAGGAAATCGATACCGGAACGATGTGCATGGCCCGGATAAAATCAGCCAGACGCTCGTTGTGGCGATCTTGCGACAAGGCAATCATCTTGATCACCGCTGGCTCTGTACGATCCTTGCCATCTTTCGCCCGCCCTTCACGCTGGGCAATCCAGACGGAATGTTTTTCTTCTTCAATGGAGTAACGCATATAGGCAGACAAGTGCTTGCTGGCCTTCAGCAATTCCTTCATGCCTGAAACCGAACGCTTCACAATGAAACTCTTATTGAGGCGCATCAGGTCAGCCGCATAATCCTTGGTCAGCAGGTTATCGCCAATAGCAATACGCACCGTGCTACCACGACTATGGAAAAGCGCATAGTTCACAAAAGCCGGATCCAGGGCGATATCGCGATGATTACTGATAAACAAGTACGGCTGGCCTGGCTGGAGATTCTCCATACCACTTACCGTAAAAGAGCGCGTTGTCGTATCGATCATGTG
>SBFY01000102.1 GCA_006227085.1 Gammaproteobacteria bacterium | reverse complement strand
CTCGCCATCCTGCATGGCGGGCCAGTATTGCAAGGTATCGACAGCGATGGCGTTGCGTTGCGGGGATGCGAGAGTGGATCTGTTTTCCGTGTGCAGCAAGTGAAACAAGCCGCTGCTGCTGAACATCACGGCGGACAAGGACACGGCAATCGCCAGCCGGCGATGCCACAAGCGCAGCGGTTTGCTGGCCAGCCGTTGGCGGGCATTGCGCAACCGGTATGCCATCATCATGCCAGCCACGGCAGTGCTGGCGGTTGCCAGCAACAGCAATGACATGGCAATGAGCCGCCAGACGCTGCCTTCAGCCCAATGCCATGTGTGCAGGGCTGTGAACGTTTGGCTCATCCACAGTTTGCGATCATCGACCAGTGTGCCGAGCCGGCTGTGCGCCGTGTCGACAAACACGCGCAAATGATCGGGCCGGTCAAACTCAACACGCCAGACCGGCAGCAGGCGATTCACATAAGGGTATTCGTCATCGAATGCGGTGACGAGGGTGATGCGGCTGATCGCCGCCCCATGTTCGCCGCTGAAGTGCCGCGCCAGGAAGCGCGCATGCTGTGCCTCGCCATCGGCGAGCGGGGTCGAGGAGACCGGGTCGAGATACAGCACGGCATCATCGGCGGTGGTGATGCGTAACCAGGTCTGGTCGTCGATGACGGCAGGATGCAATGCGGTGATGCGATCGACCTGCTGTGCGGCCAGTAATGCCGGCAAGTCAGCCGCTGCCGGCAACACGGCTGCTGGTGCAGCCCGCTTCGCTGGCTGTGGTTGCAGGCGACTCATGACCGGGTGCAGGACGCCGCTCAGGCTCCAGGCCAGTATCGCCATACAGGCGATCACACCTGCCCAACGATGCCCTGCGAGAAGTTTACGCATCATCATTCACCGAAGGCGTAACGGAAGCCGATGAACAGCGTGCGTGGTGCGCCCGGCGTGTAAGTGTTCTGGCGATCGGGATCGTAAGCAGTGACACCGTTATAACTGCTGGAGGCCACTTCGGCGTAATGCTCATCGGTGGCGTTCATCAATTTGGTCCATACCGTCCAGCCTTGCACGGTGTAGCTGGCGCGCAGGTTGATCAGGTCATGACCGTCATAACGCACGGCATTAGCGTTATCCATCCAGTACTTGTCGATATGCACCCATTCGATCGCAAAGCGGCTGCCATCGAACCAGTGCGGTGTGTAGGCGAGTTCGGTGTTGGCGATCGTCTCCGGTGCGTTCGGCATGTCCTTGCCGGAATAATCCAGTGTCGGGCTGACACGGTATTCGTCGTATTCGTGGGTGGAGTGCGCAGCGCTCAACGACGCTGACCATTCATCGCTGAAATAGATGTCCACGCCCAGCTCCACGCCTTCATGCACGGTGCTGCCGGCATTTTGCGGGAGGCTCAAGCCCGGCATGACCGTGAAATTCACGATCTCATCATCACCTTCGAGGCGGTACAGGCTGGCGTCGAGGTTGATGCGGTTATCCCACAGTCGTTGACGGATGCCGATGTCGAGATTGGTGTAGGTCGCTTCCTTCAGGTTGGGCACATCGAGGCGGCCGTACAGGCTGCTCACTTCCGGTGGTGTGAAGCCTTCGCTCAGGTTGCTGTAAAGACTGGTTGCTTCACCGATGTTGTAAATAAAGCCGAGACGGAAGGTGGCTTTTTCGAAGTCGCGGGTTTCGCTGGGCGCGCCGCTGGTGGGGCCGGGTGTGAGTGCATTGTGGTAATCGTATGTCATGGTGTCGTAGCGGCCACCGAGTACGAGTCGTGCGTTGGTAAACGGTGATAATTCGAACTGGGTGTAGAAGGCCTGGTTTTCCAGGGTGACATCGAAATCACGGCGTGGGCTGGTTTGCTGGTAGCCGATGTATTTCAGCGTGGCCATGTCGCGCACGATGGCGAGATTGTCTTCGGTGTATTCGTTATCGGTCAGGTCGTAATACACGCCGGTGATCAGGCGGCTATCGGCCCAATCGAAGGATTGCGCGTGGTTCACATCAAAACCGCCAGACAGGAAATCGTTGTCGTTGATACGACCCACGGCATTGCCTGGCGAGGTGTTGAAAATCAGGTAGCTGGGTAATTGTGCCGTACTGTTCTGGCGGGCGAACACGGTGATGCTGGTCTTGCCACCGTCATTCCATTCACCCTGCAAGCGGCTGTAGGCGCGAGTGGCATCGACATCACGCCAGGTAAAGGTGTGGTAACTGTAACCGGGGCGGTAGCGGTAATCGGTTTCGCCCAGCGAACCCGGCATATCGGTTTGCAATTTGTTGTAGCTGAGCAGATTGGTCCAGGTGGTGGTGTCATCCATACGGTAATCGGCACGCAGGGTGAACGCTTGCTTGTCGGCATCGTTGTGGTCCTGCCAGCCGCCATCGCGCTGGGAGACATAACCGGTGGCACGCACACCGAAGCGCTCATTGCCGGCATCGGCTGAGAAATCACTGCGCACATAGCCTTCCTCACTGCCGGAAACACCGATCATGCCGCCGTTGCCGAAGCGTGGCGCTTCGGTCAGCAGGTTGACGGTGCCACCCACGGCATTACTGCCATACAAGGAAGAGGCGGGCCCCTTGATCACTTCAATGCTGCCGCTGCCATCAAGGTTCACTTCGTACAGGCTGTTGTGGTTGAACAGGCCCAGCGGACGGATCGGCAGGCCATCTTCCATGTACAGGTAATAGGCATTGGTCGACACCGGCAGGCGGATACTCATCGAATGCTGTTCATTGCCGAGGTCGGTCATGAACACGCCCGGTACCTTGTTGAGCACTTCACCGGTAAAGGTGGCTTCCTGCTGGCGGATCTGTGCCGTGTCGAGCTTGCCCAGGCTGGCCGGGGTGTCGGACAGGGCGGTTTCGGTACGCGAGGCACTGACCACCACCACTTCCAGCGGTGCGGGTGGCATATGGGCGGCAAACACAGGGGCCGACAGGACGAGCAGGGCAAGGGCAGGGCGCAAGGACATGAGGGCTCCATGGCGGTAGACAGGGCAGGATTTTCGCGCGCAAGGGTAACAATCGCGGGTTGTGCGCGGAATGCGACACGGTGTCGCAGCGGATATGGGCCGGATACGATCAGGTTTCTGCGGTATTATTCGGCGCTTTGCTGACGATGGAGGCCACGACATGTTGACCAGGACAGTATTGCTTGGTGGGCTCATGGTGAGTCTCCAGGTGGTGGCGAACCCGGCTGCCATGGAAACCATCTATGTCGAAGGCCGGCAAGGCAGTCTGTTGGGGCAGTCGGTCTCGGCATCAGAGGGGCAGGTGTCGCAGGAAGCGATTGCAGTACGCCCCTTGTTGCGAACCGGGGAAGTGCTGGAGCTGGTTCCGGGCATGGTCGTGACGCAA
>SBFY01000114.1 GCA_006227085.1 Gammaproteobacteria bacterium | reverse complement strand
AATGAAGGCTTGCCAATGGCGATACTGGAGGCGATGGCTGCTGGCCTGGCAGTGATCGCGACACCGGTGGGTGGTATTCCCGAGGCCGTGCTGGATGAACACACGGGTGCGTTGGTCGCACCGGGTGATGCACAGGCACTGGCGATGGCCGTGCGGCGCGTGTTGCAAGAGCCGGCATTGGCGGTGCGCTGGGGTGAAGCCGGACGTGAACGTATCGAACAACACTTTAGCCCGGCAGCCAGTGAGGCCGCGTTAATGGCCTTGTGGCAGCAGGTGGCACGATGAAGGTGTTGCGCAAGGCCGGCTGGTATTGGCGTCGCCTGCGAGCCATGCCATGGCCGGAAATCCCGTGGCGCGTGATGCGCGCGCTACAGGCGCGTCGTTTGTCGTTGCATTACGCGCGTGCTGTGGCGCCAGTCGCCGACCTGCAAGGTTTGCCGGCATCCCCATGCCTGCTGGCTGATGATGCACCGGCAGTCATGCCGCAGGCGCCGGTGGATGATTGGCTGGCCAACGGCTTTCCGTTGTTTGGATTGTCATGGTCGTTATCGGACACGCCGGACTGGTTTCGTGATCCCAAAACCGGCGTGGTGTCACCGCGCAGCACAGGGCTCTTCCTCGATTACCGGGATGAATCACTGGTGGGCGATATCAAGTACCTGTGGGAACCGGCGCGTTTCCATGCCTGTGTGCCGTTGGCGCAGGCCTGGCGTGCGAGCCGCGACCCGCGTTACCTCGATGCCATCGCGTTACAGCTCGACAGTTTCCTGGCGCAATGCCCTTGCCCGGTCGGTGTGCACTGGTCCAGTGCGCTGGAACATGCCATTCGCTTGCTGAACTGGGCGTTGGTGTGGGAGCTGACCGGCGGGCGTGAATCACCGCTGGTGACGGGTGAGCAAGGGCAGCAGCGCCAGCAGCGCTGGCTGGCATCCATTTATTGGCACCAGCACTTCATCCATCATTATTACGCGGCCTATTCTTCCGCTAACAATCACCTGATTGGTGAAGCTGCAGGTGTGTTTGTGGCGTCAGCAGTGTGGCCGCTGTGGCAAGTGTCAGCACAGTGGCAACAACGCGCGCGCACGATCCTTGAGCGTGAATGCATTGTCCAGAACCATGCCGATGGTGTGAATGCCGAGCAGGCGTTGTGTTACCAACAGTTTGTCTGGGATTTCCTGTACCTGCCTTACCAGGTCGCCAATAAAAAAGGCCAGCCCTTCAGTGCGGCTTATGGGGAACGATTGCACCGGATGCTGGTTTTCCTCGCAGCCCTGAAAGATGGTGAGGGCGACTGGCCGCAACTGGGCGATGCCGATGAGGGCTTGGCGACCGGATTGTCAGTGGCAGGTGTGACCGCCAATCATGAATCCATCCTGGCCAGTGGTGCGGTGCAATTTTCCGACACAGCCCTGGCCCATGCCGGACGCTGGGATGACAAGGCGGCTTGCCTGAATGGTGAGGCCGCGCACCGTGAATTCCTGCGTTTGCAATCGCAACCGGCCACGGCGTTGCCAGTCGCCTTCGCGCAGGGCGGCTATTACCGGGTGGGCGATCACCAGGGCCTGTGCGCCTGGATGGATATCGGCCCATTGGGCATGGGGGCGCTGGCTGCGCACGGTCATGCCGATGCCCTGCACGTGTTGCTGTGGGCGCAGGGTAAGCCGGTGTTGGTGGACCCGGGGACGTATGCGTATCACACCCAGCAGCGCTGGCGTGATTACTTCCGGGGCACGCGTGCGCATAACACCATCACCGTGGATGATCAGGACCAATCGGTGATTGGCGGTAATTTCCTGTGGATGGAAAAGGCAAAGGCATACTGCCTGGGGCATGATGCCGGGGGCGAGAGCCAGCGGGTTTCAGGGTATCATGACGGCTACCAGCGCTTGCCCGATCCTGTGCGGCATGAGCGTGAATTGCAGCTGGAGCGTCACGCGCAACGGTTGCAAATCACTGATCGCTTGCTGTGCGAAGGCGAGCATGCGATCCAGCAATGCTGGCATTTTGATCCGCGTTGGCAGCCGGTATTGGTCGGGGATCTCCTGACCCTGGACATGGGCGAGACGCTGTTGACCATGCAGCTGGATGATCGCCTCGAGTGGTCTTTGCATCGTGGTCATGAAGATTTGCCAGCGGGGTGGTATTCACGCCGGCTGGACCAGCGCGAGCCGTGCAGTACGCTCATCGGGTTGGCAGCAACAGAGGGTGATAGTGTGCTGGTCACGAGGATCGGCCTGACAATAAAGGAAGCATCATGAAGGTGAGTGTGTTTGGCTTGGGTTATGTGGGGGCTGTGACCTCAGCATGCCTGGCCAGCCAGGGGCATACGGTGATCGGTGTGGATGTGCATGCCGGCAAGGTCGCTGATTTGAATGCCGGCCGTTCGCCGATCATTGAGGCCGGGTTGGATGAGTTGATGGCGGCGGGTGTGCGTGATGGCCGCTTGTCGGCCACCACCGATACCGCGCAAGCAATCATGGCAACGGAGACCAGCCTGGTCTGCGTTGGCACGCCCAGTGCCGCGAATGGCAGCCTGAACCTTGCCCATGTGCAAAGCGTTTGCCAGCAGATCGGTGATGTCCTGAAACAAAAAACGGATTGGCATCTGGTGGTGCTGCGCAGCACCGTGTTGCCGGGCACGATCCTGGATGTGGTGAAGCCTCTGCTGGAACAGCATTCCGGTAAGCGTGCCGGTATCGATTTTGGCTTGTGCAATAACCCCGAGTTCCTGCGCGAGAGTACGGCGATTGATGATTATTTCAATCCGCCCAAAACCGTCGTGGGCGCGGATGATGAGCGCAGTGCCGATGTGCTGATGCGTCTGTATGAACCCTTGCCGGGCCCGAAAATCCGCACGTCGCTGGCAGTGGCGGAAATGGTGAAGTATGCCGACAACAACTGGCATGCGCTGAAAATCAGTTTCGCCAATGAAATCGGCCGGCTGGCCAAGGCGCTGGCTATCGACAGCCATGAAGTGATGGATATTTTCTGCCAGGACCGGCGCCTGAATATTTCACCGGCGTATCTCAAGCCCGGTTTTTCTTTTGGGGGTTCCTGCTTGCCGAAGGATGTCCGTGCGCTGACCTACCGGGCGCGTTCACTGGATGTGGAAACACCGGTACTGAATGCCATCCTGCCTTCCAACCGTTTGCCCTTGCAGGACGCCCTCGACACGGTGCTGTCATTGGGCAAGCGCAAGGTCAGTGTGCTGGGGTTTGCTTTCAAGCCGGGTACCGATGATTTGCGTGAAAGCCCGGTGGTCGAATTGATCGAGCAGATGCTCGGCAAAGGCTGCCAGGTGAGGGTATGGGATCCTTGCGTGCAGCTGGAGCGGTTGACCGGCGCCAATCGCGAGTATTTGCTGAAAGTGCT
>SBFY01000047.1 GCA_006227085.1 Gammaproteobacteria bacterium | reverse complement strand
GGCCCGCAAGACGCAGGTGTCGCTCGACGCCACGCCGTATTACCACTGCATTACCCGATGTGTCCGCCGCACCTTCCTGTACGGAGATGTACTGCCCAGCAAGATCGATTACCCTCTGTTGCTTATTGTATCCTTTGGGATACAATAAGCCGTACCGCTATGCCCTATACGGTGTATGAGTACCTCGATGAAGCAGGGCGCAGCCCCTACGCCGAATGGCTGGGCGCATTGCGTGATGCCAAGGCCAGGGCCCGGATCATCATGCAGGTCGATAAGCTTGAACTTGGCTTGTCGGGTGACAGCAAACCGGTGGGTGGTGGCCTCAGCGAATTGCGCATTCATTACGGCCCCGGCTACCGGGTGTATTACGGCAAAGTGGCGGATGCGCTGTACTTGCTGCTGTGTGGTGGGGATAAATCCACCCAGGCATGGGATATCAGGAAGGCTCATGCGTATTGGGCAGATCATCAACGGAGATACCGACATGGCGCGTGATGTACGAAAAACCCATGCTAGCCACTTGCGTGACCCGGCGGTGGCAGCGGAATACCTGAGCGAAGCACTCGATGAGGGTGATGCCGCGGTGATCCTGATGGCCTTGCGCAATATCGCCGAAGCCCAGGAAGACGGCATTGCCGGGCTGGCAGAGCGCTCACAGCTTGGGCGCGAGAGCATGTACAAGATGTTGTCGGCAACCGGTAACCCGAAGCTGTCGAGCTTTACTGCGGTGGTGCATGGGCTGGGCTTGAAACTGAAAGTGGAGCCTGAAGCAGGCAAGAGCCATTCCCGCTAGCCGGGCATGCATGGTGTGGCGGCGGTCAGGAGCCTTCCAAGGCTGACTTTTTGGCAAGTGGGCGTGGCTGCCGCCAGCGCCATCCTCCGTTACAATATCCCTGCGGCAAATGACTTGCCGCGCCGTACGACATTACCCACTATCATTCAAGGAAGAAGAAGGAGATCGGTGTGATCAAAGTCGTTGTTGTGGACGATCATGACCTGGTGCGCACAGGGATTTTGCGCTTGCTGGAAGACGCCAAGGGCATCAAGGTGATCGGCGATGCCCGCAATGGGGAAGACGCCATCAAGCTGTGCCGTGAGAGTAATCCCGATATCGTGTTGATGGATGTGCGCATGCCCGGCATCGGCGGCTTGGAAGCCACCCGCAAGATCACCCACTTTTGCCCGGACACCCGTGTCATCGCCTTGACGGTCTGTGTCGATGACCCGTTCCCATCGAAATTGCTGGAAGCCGGCGCTTCCGGTTTCCTGACCAAGGATGCTGACATCCACGAAATGATCCAGGCCATCCGTGCAGTGGCCTCCGGCCAGCGTTACCTGAGTGCGGATGTGGCGCAGGTGATTGCCCTGAAAAGTTTTGATACCGAGAACAAGAACCCGTTTGATGAACTGTCTGACCGTGAATTGCAGATCTGCCTGATGGTGGTGAGCTGCGAGAAAGTCACCGACATTGCCGACAAGCTGCATTTAAGCCCCAAGACGGTCAACAGTTACCGTTACCGCATTTTTGAAAAACTGGGCATCGAGAGCGATGTCGAGTTGACGCACATGGCCATGCGCCATGGTTTGCTGGAAGGCCCGCTGGGATAAGGAATGACCGAAGCATCCGGCAAGCAGCAGGCACACCCGCTCGCCGCGCTGGCGCAAGGCCTGCCGCATTTACCCGGTGTGTACCGGCTGTTCGATGCCCAGCACAAACTCCTGTATGTCGGTAAAGCCAAGGACCTGAACAAACGCGTCAGCAGTTATTTCCGCGCGTCAGCCAATCATCCGCCGCGACTGGCGCAACTGGTCAGCAAGGCCGCCGGGCTGGAAGTCACGGTGACCGAAACCGAAGTGGAAGCGCTGCTGCTTGAGCAGAACCTGATCAAGCAGGAGCGGCCGCCGTTCAACATCCTGCTGCGTGATGACAAATCCTACCCGTATATTTTCCTGTCGAAAGGTGAGCCATACCCGCGGCTGGCCTTGCACCGTGGTGCCCGGCGCGTCGAAGGCGAGTACTTTGGCCCGTACCCGAGTGCGGTGGCCGCCCGTGATGCCCTGAACCTGTTGCAGAAAGTGTTCCATGTGCGGCAATGCGAAGACAGCTTTTTCAGTCATCGTTCGCGCCCATGCCTGCAACACCAGATTGGCCGTTGCACGGCACCGTGTGTCGGGCTGGTGAGTGAAGCCGATTACGCACAGCAAGTGGCGATGAGCCGGTTGTTCCTTGAAGGCAAGAGCGATGTGCTGGTGAATCGCCTGACCGATGAGATGATGCAGCTATCCGCACGCCAATCGTATGAGGATGCCGCGCAGGTGCGTGATCGCATCCAGTGGCTGCGTGAGCTGCAAACCCGGCAAGGCATTGAGGCGGGTTCGGCCAATGTCGATGTGGTGGCGATGGTGCAGGGCAGTGGTCTTGCGTCCGTGCATGTGTTGTTCGTGCGCGATGGCCGTGTGCTGGGCAGCCGCAATTACACGCTGGAAACCGGCCAGGTGGATGAAAGCCGCGATGTGTTTACCGAATTCCTCGCGCAGTTTTACCTCACCGGTGACCGTCGCGGCCAGTTGCCTGATGAAATCGTGTTGTCCGCAGAACCGGCGGATGCTGCCGTGCTGGAACAGGCCTTGGGTGAGCAGGCTGGTCACAAGGTGCGTTTGGCAAGCCGGGTGCGCAGCCATCGTCGCAAGTGGATTGCACTGGCCGAACGCACTGCGCAGGAAAACCTCAACCTGAAACTGGCCAGCCGGCAAACCCTGCAAAGCCGTTTTGCGGAATTGCAGCAAGCGCTGGATATGCCGCAGGCGCTGACGCGTATCGAGTGTTTTGATATCAGCCATCACCAGGGCACCGGCACAGTGGCGGCCTGTGTGGTGTTCAGCCCGCAAGGCAGCGAGAAGCAGCAATACCGCCGTTTCACCATCCGCGATATCACGCCGGGCGATGATTACGCCGCCATCGGCCAGGCCGTGCGCCGTCGCTATGCACGCCTGCAAGACGAACAACGCGATATGCCATCACTGATCCTGATTGATGGGGGTGAAAACCAGCTCAAGCGCGCCTGTGAGGTGCTGGCCGAGCTCGGTTTGCCGGAATTGCTGGTGATGGGCATCGCCAAGGGGCCGGAGCGTAAAGCCGGGGCAGAGCGGCTGTTCCTGGGTGCGCGCGCCGAGCCGGTGCTGCTGGACCCGGCATCACGTGCCTTCCATTTGCTGCAGCAGGTGCGTGATGAAGCGCATCGTTTTGCGGTGGCCGGTCATCACCGGCGCCAATCGGCCGCCAGCAAGGAAGAAGGGCTGGCAGCGATTCCCGGCATTGGCCCGAAGCGCAAGAAAGCCTTGCTGGCCCATTTCGGTGGGCGGCAGGGCGTGGAGGCGGCCTCGGTCGATGACCTGCTGCAGGTACCGGGCATTAACCGCGTTGTCGCCCAAACCATTTATGATGCCCTGCACAAAGGCTAGAATGCGCTCATGAATATCCCTAATGCACTGACCCTCTTTCGCGTGATCCTGGTACCGGTTTTTGTACTGGTGTTTTATATGCCGGGCAAATGGTCCGGTATGGCGGCTGGAGTCATTTTCACCCTGGCCAGCATCACCGACTGGCTGGATGGTTACCTGGCCCGCAAGCTCAACCAGAGCACGCCGCTGGGCGCTTTCCTGGACCCGGTCGCTGACAAGCTGATGGTGGCGGTAGCCCTGGTGCTGCTGGTGTCGATCCATGCCAGCCCGTGGTTTGCACTGATGTGCGCGATCATCATCTGTCGCGAGATCGTGGTGTCAGCCCTGCGCGAATGGATGGCCGAACTGGGCAAGCGCACCACGGTGGCGGTGTCGTATATCGGCAAGATCAAGACCACCATGCAGATGGTGGCGATCATCGTGTTGCTGGTGGCCCACAAGAACAGTGCCTGGCTGGAAATGCTGGGTTTCGTGTTGCTGGTGGTGGCCGCCTTGCTGACCCTGTGGTCGATGATCATCTACCTGAAGGCCGCTTGGTCGGAATTAATGGCCAAACCGGGCCAGTAGGCTTGTTCCGGACCTTCTTTCCTTGACTCCCGGGGCTTCGCCGCTAGAATAGCCGCTCCCGTTTGGCCATGCTGCCGGCGGGGTTGGCTTTACGCCAAAGGCTGGGTGGCAGAGTGGTCATGCAGACGACTGCAACTCGTCGTACGCCGGTTCGATTCCGACCCCAGCCTCCATTTTCCCTCGCCGTAAGCCCAAACGCCCGGGTGGCGAAATTGGTAGACGCAAGGGACTTAAAATCCCTCGGCTGGAAACGGCCGTACCGGTTCGATTCCGGTCCCGGGCACCATATCCAGCGTATACCCCCAGTGTTCTTCTCCGTTGCCGGCTGCGCAAAGAGTGCGCGGACGTTTTAGTGCTTTTCTTTCAATCTATAAAATAGATCAGTAACAAATATTAAATGAACTTTACTTATCGTGATGTGCTGTCAGGATGGCTGCAGGGATGAAGGGAAAGCCCGTTAGCCCGAGTGACTAATCCACTAATGACAGGAGTTCATCATGAAAAACGAACAGGCAGGAACCGGCAAATGTCCGGTGATGCATGGTGGCAATACGGCCACTGGCAACAGCAACATGGAATGGTGGCCTAAGACGCTGAATCTGGACATCCTTCACCAGCATGATCGCAAGACCAATCCGCTCGGCGAGGATTTTGACTATGCCGAGGAATTCAGCAAGCTGGATTTCGAAGCGCTCAAGAAGGATCTCAAGGCCCTGATGACCGACAGCCAGGACTGGTGGCCCGCTGATTGGGGTCATTACGGTGGTTTGATGATCCGTATGGCATGGCACAGTGCGGGCACGTATCGTATCGCCGATGGTCGTGGTGGTTCCAATACCGGCAACCAGCGCTTTGCACCCATTAATTCCTGGCCGGATAACGGTAACCTCGACAAGGCGCGCCGCTTGCTGTGGCCGATCAAGAAAAAGTACGGCAACAAGATTTCCTGGGCAGACCTGATGATCCTCGCCGGCAACATGGCGTATGAATCAATGGGATTCAAGACCTTTGGTTTTGCCGGTGGCCGTGCCGATATCTGGCATCCGGAAAAGGACACGTATTGGGGCTCGGAAAAGGAATGGCTGGCACCATCGGGTAGCGAAGGCAGCCGTTATTCCGGCGAACGCGATCTCGATAACCCGCTCGCCGCCGTGATGATGGGCCTGATTTATGTCAACCCGGAAGGGGTGGATGGCAAGCCGGATCCTTTGAAAACCGCCCATGATGTGCGCGTGACTTTTGCCCGCATGGCGATGAACGATGAGGAAACCGTGGCATTGACAGCCGGTGGTCATACCGTTGGCAAGGCGCATGGCAATGGCAGTGCCAAAAACCTTGGCCCGGAACCGGAGGCTGCTGCCTTGGAAGAACAGGGGCTCGGTTGGAACAATCACAAGACGCGCGGTGTCGGGCGTGACACGGTCACCAGTGGTATTGAAGGTGCCTGGACGACCTATCCGATGAAATGGAATACCGGCAAGGGCAGCTATTTTGACTTGTTGTTGAACCATGACTGGGAATTGAAGAAAAGCCCGGCCGGTGCCTGGCAGTGGGAGCCGGTCAATATCAAGGAAGAAGACAAGCCAGTGGATGTGGAAGACCCATCCATCCGCCACAACCCGATCATGACCGATGCCGACATGGCGATGAAGATGGACCCGGAATACCGCAAGATTTCCGAGCGCTTCTACAAGGATCCGGCCTATTTCGAGCAAGTGTTTGCGCGCGCCTGGTTCAAGCTGACGCATCGCGACCTTGGTCCGAAAAGCCGTTACCTCGGCCCGGATGTGCCCGCCGAAGACCTGGTCTGGCAAGATCCGGTACCGGCAGTGGATTACACGCTGTCGGATGCGGAAATCGCCGACCTGAAAGCGAGCATCCTTGCCAGTGGCTTGACGGTGTCTGAGCTGGTGGCAACGGCCTGGGACAGCGCACGCACATTCCGTGGTTCGGATTATCGCGGTGGTGCCAATGGTGCCCGTATCCGCCTGGCACCGCAGAAGGATTGGGAAGGTAACGAACCGACTCGTTTGCAGAAGGTGTTAAAAGCACTGGAAGGCATTCAGGCCGGATTGAAGAAAAAAGTCAGCATGGCCGACCTGATTGTGCTCGGTGGTACGGCTGCAGTGGAAAAGGCGGCGAAAGCGGCGGGTGTGGATATCACAGTGCCGTTTGCACCAGGTCGTGGTGATGCCAGCCAGGACATGACTGATGTGGAATCCTTCGAGGTGCTGGAACCCTTGCATGACGGCTACCGCAACTGGGTGAAGAAGGACTATGTGGTCACACCGGAAGAAATGATGCTGGACCGCACCCAGCTGATGGGGCTGACGGCGCCGGAAATGACAGCATTGGTCGGCGGTATGCGTGTGCTGGGTACCAACCACGGTGGTAGCCAACATGGCGTGTTCACTGATCGTGTTGGTGTGTTGACGAATGACTTCTTCGTTAACCTGACTGACATGGCCTACAGCTGGAAACCGGTTGGCAGCAACCTTTATGAGATTGTCGAGCGCAAGAGTGGCAAGGTGAAGTGGACAGCAACCCGGGTTGATCTGGTGTTCGGTTCCAATTCCATCCTGCGTGCCTATGCCGAGGTTTATGCCCAGGACGATAATCGCGAGAAGTTTGTACGTGATTTCGTGGCGGCCTGGACCAAGGTGATGAATGCCGACCGCTTTGACGTGAAATAAGCGGTCGCAAGCCATGCGGGCATCCGGGAAACCGGGTGCCCGTTTTTTTGGCTATCGGGTTTGGTCTGGGCAGTTCATCTCTTTGGAAATGAAGTGGATAACTTCCGTGCCGTTGATATCGCGGATGCGGAATTCGAGCATGAGCCCTTCATTAAATGCTTCGGCAATAATGGCGTTCCTGCAAAACGCATGCTTGATATGATAGCCCATGGTTGAATCGATAAAGGCGTTTCTTTGTCCTGCGAGCTCCTCGGTGGTATATCGCGTGCTTTGCAAGGTCATCACCAACATGTTTCCGTCGATTTGCAGTGATTCCAGCTGATAATCGCCATGGTTACGCTGCAGGGCTTCCTGGTTCAATCGGTCGATTTCTTGCTGCAGGCGATATTCCAGTGATGTGTAACGCTGCCATTCGCTGTAACCGATGAGTGTGACTGATGCCAATCCCAGCAGGATCAGCGCTCCTTTCCAGTGTGAAGGCTTTTTCTGGCCAATACCGCTATGCAGGCGGGGCGGGAGTGTGCGTGTGCTGGCATGTTCAAAAACCATCACGGTTTTGGGTGCCAGTTCTGGTGTTGGCGCTGGTGACTGGGCGGAGCCAACAGTGTTGGCACTGGGCCTTTGGCGGTAAGCACGCAACCCTTTGAGTACCAGCAGCAACCATGCGGTAGTGAGTGCGCCATAGCAGCTGCCATATGTTGCCACCAGTGATAGTTGCGTGATGGCATCCTTGATGGGCCAGCGCGGGTACAGGGCTTCGCCCAATGCCCAATACATGAGCCAGGTTTGCACGCCGGGACGGCTTTCAAACAGGTAAGGCACGGGTGTGATGCTGGCAAACAGGAACGCGAAGAATACTGCCGCAGCGATATCTTCCTTGAGCAGGGGCGACAACGGTGGGCTATCGGGACTGGCCGTTTGGTTGCGTGGGAACATCCGGACGATCCGGTACATGCCCCACATCCCGAGCGCATACCCCAGCAAGGCACATCCCCAGAGGGTGTCGGGGCGGGTCATCCAGTCATCCATGATCATGAGGCTTCAGAAACAGTCCAGGTTGCGCAATACTTTCGCGACAAGATTCGATAAGGTCAATAGGGGAAGCCCATGAGCCACTGCATCTTCTGCCAGATCATCGCCGGCCAATCACCGGCCCATAAGGTGTATGAAGACGAACACTTGCTGGCGTTCATGGACCTGTTCCCGGCAGGGCCGGGGCACGCGCTGCTGATCCCCAAGGTGCATGCTGAAAACATCTTTGAACTGGATGAAGCAGTCATGGCACGCATCGGTGCGTTTTCACAGAAGCTCGCGACGGCAGTGAAAACGGCTTTTGCTGCCGATGGCCTGGTGGTGTTCCAGTTAAATGGTGAGGCGGCCGGGCAGACGGTATTCCATTACCACATGCATTTCCTGCCACGCATGGCCGGTAACAACCCGATGGCGATGCATGGCAAGGTGATGGCGGAAGCCGCCGTGTTGGCCGATCATGCCGCACGCATCCGCGCGGCATTGGGAGAAGGCTGATGAAAAACGCATTGGTGACAGGCGCCACGAACGGTATCGGTACCGAGATTGCCCGTGGCCTGGCCCGTGAAGGATTCCGGGTCTATGTGCACGGTCGCAGTGCCAACAAGGCCGAGGCGGTGTGTGCCGACATCAAGGCAACGACGGGCAACGATGCGGTCTATCCCATCATCGCTGATTTCGATTCGCTGGTGGCCGTTAACGCCATGGCCGATGAATGCCTGTCGCTCAAGCAACCGCTGGATGTGCTGGTGAACAACGCCGGCGTGGTGACCCTGAAGCGCGAACAAACCATTGATGGCCATGAGCGCATGTTCGGTGTGAATTACCTGGCGCATTACCTGTTGACGCGGCGATTACTGCCGCTGCTGCAGGCTGCCGATGCGGGGCGGGTGGTGAACCTGTCTTCCGGTGCACACACCTTCGTCACCGGCATGAACTGGGATGACCTGCAGTACCGCGAGGGCTTCAAGTCAATGAAAACCTATGGCCACAGCAAATTGGCGAACCTGTTATTTACCCGTGAGCTGGCCCGTCGTGAACCGGGCTTGCAGGTGTATGCAGCGCATCCGGGAGCGGTCAGCACGGGGCTGGGCACCCAGAATGGCTGGTTGGGCAAACTGGTGCCGTTGCTGCTGAAGCCGTTCTTCCGTACTCCGGCGCAAGGTGCCAGCACGCCGTTGATGCTGGCCTTGCAGCCCATCAGCGAACCTTCCGGCAGCTACTTTGCCGATGACCGCTTCAAACACCCGGCTCGCTGGGGGCAGGACGATGATGCCGCCGCACGCCTGTGGTCGCTGACCGAAACCCTGCTGGGCATGGAAAAGACTGGTTGAAGCAGACAAAAGCGGTCATTTCAGGGCGCGATTTCCCATTTTTTGACCGCTTCGGCCAGTCGCCTGTCAGAATTGACCATTGCCCGCCACGCCCGATTGGGCAACAATACAGCGCCTTGTTTTCCCGATGATTCCTTGAAAGGAGAGCCCCTTGAGCAATCTGGAAACCTTTCGCCAGGAGACCCGCGCGTGGCTCGAAGCCAACTGCCCGGAATCCATGCGTACCCCGGTCACGATGGACACCCAGATCTGGGGTGGCCGTCACGTCACCTTCCAGACCGAAGACCAGCGCCTGTGGTTCGAGCGCATGCGCGACAAGGGCTGGTTCGTGCCGGATTGGCCGAAGGAATACGGCGGCGGTGGGTTGAGCCCCGAGGAACACCAGATCCTCAAGGAAGAAATGAAGCGACTGAAATGCCGCCCGCCACAGGTGAACCTGGGTGTGTGGATGGTCGGCCCGGTGTTGCTGGAATTCGGCACCGAAGAACAGAAGCGTGAACACCTGCCGAAGATCGCCCGCGGTGAGATCCGCTGGTGCCAGGGCTATAGCGAGCCGGGTGCCGGGTCTGATCTGGCCAGCCTGCAAACCAAGGCCGTGCGTGATGGCGACCACTGGATTGTGAATGGCAGCAAGATCTGGACTTCGTATGCCGATCATTCCGACTGGATTTACTGCCTGGTGCGCAGCAACCCGGATGCACCGAAGCGTGATGGCATCAGTTTCCTGTTGTTTGACATGCAATCCGAAGGGGTCAGCGTCAAGCCGATCCAGCTGACCAATGGCGACAGCCATTTCTGCCAGACCTTCCTCGACAACGTGCGTGTGCCGGTCAAGGACACCGTTGGTGAAATCGACAAGGGCTGGACGGTGGCCAAGCGCGTGCTGGAATTTGAGCGCGCGATGATGGCAGAGCTGGAAGACAGCGCCGGTCGCCCGGTGTACACCCCGGCGGATGTGGCAAAAGAAGTGATTGGCCTCCAGGATGGCAAGATTGCTGACCCGCTGATCCGTGATCGCGTGGTGCAAAACGCCATGAACCACCATGCCTTCCAGACCATGACCCGTCGGGTGATGGATGAATTCGCCGCCGGTGATTGGGGCGCTGCGATGACCGCGATGACCTTCAAGTATTGCGGCACGGAAGAAGAAAAGCGCAAGTACCAGTTGCTGCTGGATATCCTCGGCGAGCGTGGGCTGGGCTGGGAAGGTGAGGTGTTTGAAAAACGCGACCTCGGCATTACCCGTGACTGGCTGTCTGCCTACACGCACACCATTGCCGGTGGCACCTCTGAAATCCAGCTCAATATCATCGCCAAGCGGGTATTGGGTTTGCCGGACTGATTCCGGCATCCATGAAAAGACCGGCCTCGGGCCGGTTTTTTTATGCCTGCCGCCAGCAAACCATCTCTCGCCCGGCGGCGTATAGCCCACATCATGTTAGGTAAACGATGCCGGGATATGACAACTGCCACCATCGCAAGGTACCGGGCCGGTACCCTGATCGAGAATCCCTTTTTCAATGCCATCTGGTTTGACCTCGTCTGGTTCTGCCTGGTGGTTGGGCAGGAACGCCTGATGCCAGCCAGCCTGGCCTTGCTGGCGTTCCACCTGCTTGCTGTGGCATCGCGGGCATGGGAATGGGGTCGGCTGGCGGTGCTGGCAGGTGTGGGTATTGCCGTCGACATCGCGCTGACCGTGATGGGTATTTTCGTCTTCGAGGAAGCCTGGCTGATCCCGTGGTGGTTGCTGTGCCTGTGGGTGGCCTTTGCCGCCACGCTGTCGCGCAGCCTCGCTTTCCTGGCCAGGCGCCAGTGGTTGGCCGTACTGACCGGTGCGATCGCCGGTCCCATCAGTTATTGGGCGGGTTACCAACTGGGGGCTGTGACATTCGCCTGGCCCGTCAGCACCACCGTGTTACTGCTCGCCGTCATTTGGGCTGGTTTGCTGCCACTGTTGCTCAAACTGGCCAATCACACATTGCCGTTAACGAGGCCTGCATCATGAAGCGGCGACAGGGTTACCTGGGTCTGTGGGTGTTGCTGCTGTTGGCCGGTCATGCGCATGCGGAATGGCAGATGGTGGGTGAAGCCCGATTGCAATTCATGTTCTGGGACATCTACGACTCGCGTTTGTACAGTCGCGATGGTCGCTATACGACACAGCAACGTCCCTTGAAACTCGAGATCCAGTACTTGCGTGATATCAAGTCCGCTGCACTGGTGGAAAACACCGGCAAGGAATGGGATGGCCTCGGGGTGTCGCCCGATCTGCAGCAACCCTGGCTCGATGCCTTGTCAGGCATGTGGCCCGATATTCGCCAATACGATGTGCTGGCCATTGAAATCAATGAGCAGGGCGAGAGCCTGTTTTCATGGAATGGCAAGGCGATTGGCCGTATCGGGGATCCTGCCTTCGGCCAGCACTTTATCGATATCTGGTTATCGCCCGGCACCAGCCAGCCGGCATTACGATTGGCCTTGTTAGGAGAACAATGACATGCAACGTTGGGTGATCGGTGTTCTGGTGATACTGTTGGGTGGTTGCAGTGCATCACTCAAGGATTACGACGATTCGGTACCTGCCTTCCAATTGGAAGAATATTTTTCAGGCCATCTCACGGCATGGGGCATTGTGCAGGATTACAGCGGCAAGATGACGCGCCACTTCTGTGTCGATATCAACGCCAGCTGGCAGGAACAGGATGGCCAGTACACGGGCACCATTGATGAGCATTTCATTTTTGATGACGGTGAGCGCACCCGGCGTGTCTGGACCCTGGTGCGTGACGCAAGCGTTGCGACTGCGTATACCGGTACCGCTGGCGATGTGGTCGGCACCGCCCGTGGTGCTGAAAACGGCCATGCCTTTCACTGGCGGTACCAGCTGGAATTGCCGATCAAGGGCGATGATGGCGAAGTGTCATTGCTGGTCTTTGATGTCGATGACTGGATGTACCGCATCGACCAGCGGCGCGTGTTCAATCGCTCGACGCTCAATAAACTGGGCGTGACCCTTGGCGAGATCAGTTTGTATTTCGACAAGCAGGCGCCAGCCAATACCTGCGCACTAGAGCGCGAGGCCGCGAATCTCGGTGTCCGTCACGCCCCGGTGCCAGAGGTAGTCAAACGTCTCGGTTAAGGCACGTGCCTGGGGGCGATGATTGAAACAGGCGTACAGGCCGCCTTCTTCATTGGCCGCTGTGTTGATGATGCCGCAATCGTCGACGATCACCACGGTTTCAGCCAGTTCATCGGTGGGGTGAGGGAGCTTCAGGATCGGCACATTGGAGCTGAGGCGCCGGTGCAGGTTTAACAGGGCATGGCCGCGCTGGGTGATCGGGCGCGGATCCACCATCAGGATGCGCACATCGGTGTAACGACTCTTGCGGGCCAGTGCTGAAATGGCATCGGCCAGATGGGCATCATCGAAAATGGCATGACTGAGGATCGGGTTGAAAATGCGCAGGCTGCGTTGTGCCTGCCGTGTCATGTGCACGATCGCCTCACGGATTTCCTGTGTGTGCAATAACTCCCAATGCGTGCGGGTTTCGCCCAGCACGGCTTCCGTCATGCCTGCCAGTCGCCACCGTTCATGAATGCATTGCGTGTCCAGCGTGAAACAGTGATCGCTGTGTTGGAAATCCGGATCCAGGCATTTCAGCAAGTGCAACCAGCCACTGGCGGCTTCAATGGTGAGTGTGCTGTGTTGTTTGAGGGTTTCTGCCGCGATGAAGCCCAGCATGACGGCACCAATGTCCATGATGGCATCGGCCGCAGGGCGCTCATCAAGGATGCACAGGCTGTCGATGCAGGTATCAGCGCGCAGGCGTGCATAAGCGATTGGTACGCCATCGGCCTGGTACAACAGGAAATGGCTGGCTGTGGCATCAAACGCACTGTCAGTATGCATGCCAGCCTGTTGGCGAAGGTCATCAATCAACGGCTGGGCGGCAGGCCAGGTGGCCTGCATGGGTAAGTAGGAGCGCCAGCCCGCCATGATGCAGCCCGTTTACGAATCGATCGCCTTGGCTTGCGCCTCGGCGTTGCCAATGTAGTTGGCGGGTGTCAGGGCATGCATTTGTGCCTTGGCTTCAGCCGGTACATCGAGGTTGTCGATAAACTGCCGCATGATGTCGGCATTCACTTTCTGGCCGCGGGTCAGCGCTTTCAGTTTTTCATACGGCTCTTCAACATGGTAACGGCGCATGATGGTCTGGATCGGTTCGGCCAGCACTTCCCAGGCGTTATCGAGGTCTTCGGCCAATCGTGCGGCATTCAGTTCCAGCTTGGATAAACCTTTCAGCGAGGCTTCATAGGCAATCACGCTGTGCGCGATGCCGACACCGATGTTGCGCAGCACGGTGGAATCGGTCAGGTCACGCTGCCAGCGCGAGATGGGCAGTTTTTCTGCGAGGTGGCCCATGATGGCATTGGCGAGTCCCAGGTTGCCTTCCGAGTTTTCAAAATCAATCGGGTTGACCTTGTGCGGCATGGTGGATGAACCGATCTCGCCAGCCACGGTTTTCTGCTTGAAGTAACCGAGTGAAATGTAACCCCAGATGTCACGATCCAGGTCGATCAGGATCGTGTTGAAACGACTGATGGCATGGAACAGTTCCGCAATGTAATCGTGCGGCTCGATCTGGATGGTGTAGGGGTTCCAGTCGAGACCGAGTGATTCGACAAAGCTTTTGGCGTTGGCCTGCCAATCGACATCCGGATAGGCCGCCAGGTGGGCGTTGTAGTTACCGACAGCGCCATTGATCTTGCCGAGCAAGGGAATGCTGCGGATTTGCGCGATCTGGCGATCCAGTCGCGCCACCACATTGGCGAGTTCCTTGCCAACGGTGGTGGGGCTGGCGGTTTGCCCATGCGTGCGTGACAGCATTGGCTGTGCGGCAAATTGCACGGCCAGGGTGCGCAGCGTGTCGGTGACTTTTTCCATCAGCGGCAGCAAGACGGCATCGCGGCCTTCTTTCAACATCAGCGCATAGGAGAGGTTGTTGATATCTTCCGAGGTGCAGGCAAAGTGCACAAACTCCAGGTGTGGCGCGAGCTCCTTGTTGCCCTTGAGTTGTTCCTTGATGAAATATTCAACGGCTTTGACATCGTGGTTGGTGGTGCGCTCGATGTCCTTGATGCGTTGGGCATTGGCTTCTGAAAAACCGGACACCAGTGCGTCCAGGAAAGCGTGGGTGTCCTTGCTGAAGGCGGGCACTTCGGCAATGCCATCCATGCTGGACAGGCGCTGCAACCAGCGGATTTCAACCAAGGTGCGGTAACGAATCAGCCCGTACTCACTGAAGATCGGGCGCAGGGCATTGACCTTGCTGCCGTAGCGTCCGTCGACGGGTGAAATACTGGTCAGTGGGGACCATGAACTCATGCCGGGCTCCTTGGTGATTCATCAGGCATTGGACAGGGACATGATACCGCATGGTCCCTGTGGAATGGGGTGTCAGGACGCATCAGCGCAGCAATTCCAGCAAGTTGTCCATGATGGTGTTGCGCTTGAAGAACCAGTGCCAACGCTTGCCACCGACTTGTTGCCACAGCCAGGCGGCGCGGATGCCGGCCAGTAACAGGGTGCGGATCATTTCGGCGTTGTTGCTGTTTTTCAGGTGCGTGTCCGTACCGGTCACCTTGATGCGGAATCGCAGGGTGCTGATCGTGTCCTGGTAAATCGCGGCAATGTTGTGCACCACGGCATTGGGTTGGTCGGGGAAGTGCTGGCGATGGCGCTCGGCATGTTCCAGCCGGCTGCGGATGATGCCCAGCATTTCCGGCTCGCGCTTGAGCTGGTTGGCAATCTGGATGATGCCAAGCATGTAACGCATGATCGGTTCAAACACCGGTGACTGTTGCTGGTTGAACAGGTCGCCCAGCAGCTGCAGGCCAGGACGGATGTTGCCAATACCACCAAACACGGCAGCGGTATTTTCCGGGTCGAACACGAACAAGCCATCCACCAGTGGTGCGGTGGCAGCCGGGTCGTATTGGCCGGTGGTGGCAATGCGGTGCACTTGCTGGGCGGCTTGCGCAATGCCAGCCAAGGCAATCAACTGGTTCTGGATCGGGGTCATGCGGGCTCCGTTTGCTCAATGACGGCACCGCCGAGGCAGCACTCGCCATCATAAAAGACTGCTGATTGCCCAGGGGTCACGGCCCACTGGGGTTCATCAAAGGTGACACGGATACGATCACCATCGGCTTCCAGTACACAGGACTGGTCTGCCTGGCGATAGCGGGTCTTGGCCGTGCAGCGGTGTGGTAGTGCAGGTCCGTGGCCATCAACCCAGTAACCATTGCTGTGGGCATCCGGTTTTTCCAGCCACAGGCGACGGCTCATCAACAAGGGATGTTCGCTGCCCTGCACGGCGATCAGGGTGTTGCTGTCGAGGCGTTTTTCCGCCACATACCAGGGCTCTTCTTTCGCACCGGCAACGCCACCGATGTGCAGGCCCTGACGTTGGCCGAGGGTGTAATACATGAGGCCCTGGTGCTGGCCAAGCAGCTGGCCTTCCGGGCTGCGGATCTCGCCGGGTTGGGCTGGCAGGTATTGCTGCAGGAAATCCTTGAAGCGGCGTTCACCGATGAAACAGATGCCGGTGCTGTCTTTCTTGTCGTGCGTGACCAGGCCAAGGGTGCTGGCGATGCGGCGCACCTCGGGCTTTTCCATCTCGCCGACCGGGAACAGCGCCTGGCTGAGTTCCTTGCCGCCAACGGCATGCAGGAAGTAGGACTGGTCCTTGTTGCTGTCGAGGCCGCGCAGCAGGCGGGTGCCATCATTGCTGTGCGAGAGGCGGGCGTAATGGCCGGTGGCGATGGCATCGGCGCCGAGGGCGAGCGCATAGTCGAGGAAAGCGCGGAACTTGATCTCGCGGTTGCAGAGGATGTCAGGGTTCGGGGTGCGGCCGGCACGGTATTCGGCCAGGAAATGCTCGAACACATTGTCCCAGTATTCGGCGGCAAAATTGGCGGTGTGCAAGTGTATGCCCAGGCTGTCAGCGACGGATTGCGCGTCGGCCAGGTCTTCCTTGGCGGTGCAGTATTCGGTGCCGTCGTCTTCTTCCCAGTTCTTCATGAACAGGCCTTCCACGGCATAGCCTTGTTGCAGCAGGCACCAGGCGGCGACGGAAGAGTCGACGCCGCCGGACATGCCAACAATGACTTTGCGCGCAGGGCTCATGCGATCACGGGGTCAGAAAACAATGCTAACGGGTAATGATGGCCGGCCAGGTAGCGATCCAGCACATGGCTGACCAGCGGGCTGCGCATTTTAGCAGACTGGGCTTCGAGTTCTTCACGGCTGAGCCACAAGGCACGGGTGATGCCGGTGTCGAGCGGGCGCTCAGGGTGGTGCTTGATGGGCCTGCCGGCAAAACAGGTGCGCAGGTAGGTGAGGTTCTTGCCGGGCGGGGCATACATGGTCACGCAGACCACGCCGGTGAGCTCGACTTCCCAGCCGGTCTCTTCCAGGGTTTCGCGCACGGCGGCCTGTGGCAGGCTTTCACCGGGATCGAGGTGGCCGGCCGGCTGGTTGATGACCAGTACGCCGTCATCGTTGTGCTCTTCCACAAACAGGAAGCGGCCATCCAGTTCGACGATGGTGGCCACGGTGGCATTGGGTTTCCAGATCAGGCTGTTGTCTCTCATCGGTATTTCCGTGATTTATCAGGTTGGTTTGGTAAGTGGATGATTTCCTTGCGGTACTCTCCGGGTTTCAGTCCTTCGACAGACCATGGGCCGATGGCCTGGCGCACCAGCCGTAGCGTCGGATGGCCAACCGCGGCCGTCATGCGCCGGACCTGGCGGTTGCGACCCTCGGTGATGGTCAGGCTGATCCAGCTGGTCTGGCCGTGGCGGGCCACGGGTACCGGCGGGTCACGCTCCCACAAGTCGGGTGTCTCCATGCGTTCAGCCTTGGCAGGACGTGTCATGCCATCGTCGAGCAGGACGCCTTTGCGCAAGGCCTGCAAGGCCACATCATCCGGCGTGCCTTCCACTTGCACCCAGTAGGTCTTCGGCAGTTTCTGGCTGGGATGGGCAATGCGGTGCTGCAGGGCGCCATCATTGGTGAGCAGCAGCAGGCCTTCGGAATCGCGATCGAGGCGGCCGGCCGGGTAGCAGTCCGGCAGCGGGATATGGTCAGCCAGCGTGGCCCGGCCCTCGGGGTCGGTAAACTGGCTCAATACCCCGAAAGGTTTATTGAACAGGATCAACTCGCTCATGTGTTCCAAGTGGGATATCAGCGGGGCAGGCTGCTATAATACCGCGCTTTGCGGCGGCCCGGCTGCCGGTTTCTTCCTCTGACCATGGAGTAATGTATGGCTTACCAGCACATCAAAGTGCCTGCCAATGGCGCAAAAATCACCCTGAACAAGGATGGCTCCCTGAACGTGCCCGACCAGCCGGTCGTGGCGTACATCGAAGGGGATGGCACCGGTGTCGACATTACCCCGCCGATGCTGAAAGTCGTGGATGCTGCTGTGGAAAAGGCCTATGGCGGCAAGCGCAAGATCCACTGGATGGAAGTCTACGCCGGTGAGAAAGCCGACAAGCTCTATGGTGGCGACTGGCTGCCGAAAGAAACGCTGGACGCGGTCAAAGACTATGTGGTGTCCATCAAGGGCCCGCTGACCACGCCAGTAGGTGGTGGCATGCGTTCATTGAACGTGGCCCTGCGCCAGGAGCTCGATCTCTATGTCTGCCTGCGCCCGGTGCGCTGGTTCAAGGGTGTACCGTCACCGGTGAAAGAACCGCACAAGACTGACATGGTGATTTTCCGTGAAAACTCGGAAGACATTTATGCCGGTATCGAGTGGAAAGCCGAGAGCCCGGAAGCGAAGAAAGTGATCGAGTTCCTGCAGAAGGAAATGGGTGTCACCAAGATCCGTTTCCCGGCCACTTCCGGCATCGGCGTGAAGCCGGTTTCCCGCGAGGGCACCGAGCGTTTGGTGCGCAAGGCGATCCAGTACGCAATCGACAACGACAAGCCGTCAGTGACCCTGGTGCACAAGGGCAACATCATGAAGTTCACCGAAGGTGGCTTCCGTGACTGGGGCTATGCACTGGCGCAGAAAGAGTTTGGCGCCAAGGTGATCGGTGAAGGCCCATGGTGCGAGTTCAAGAACCCGAAAACCGGCAAGACCATCACGGTGAAGGATTCCATCGCTGATGCGTTCCTGCAGCAGATCCTGTTGCGTCCGGACGAGTACAGCGTGATCGCCACCCTGAACCTGAACGGTGACTATGTGTCTGATGCCCTGGCTGCACAGGTGGGTGGTATCGGTATTGCACCGGGTGCCAACCTCTCTGATACCGTGGCCATGTTTGAGGCAACCCACGGCACGGCACCGAAATATGCCGGCCAGGACAAGGTGAACCCGGGTTCACTGATCCTGTCAGCTGAAATGATGCTGCGCCATATGGGTTGGCTGGAAGCAGCGGACCTGGTCATCAAGGGCATGGACGGGGCCATCCAGGCCAAGACCGTGACCTATGACTTCGAGCGTCTGATGGACGGCGCCAAGCTGCTGAAGTGCAGCCAGTTTGGCGACGCGGTGATTGCCCATATGTGATGAAAAGGCCCATTGCCATACCCCTTGCGGGGCATGGCAATGGGCCGGCTCGTAAACCGGGCTATTGCCGGGAGCAGGGAGGGCGCCGGCCTGTCAGGCCTGGTTGCCAATCTGGTCGTTATGGGCGCTGTTGTACTGGATGTTCGCGGCATGCAGGCCTTTCGGGCCTTCCACGGCATCAAAGGATACTTGCTGGCCTGCACGAAGGGTCTTGTAACCTTCCATGATGATGCAGGAATAGTGGGCAAAAATGTCAGAACCGCCATTGTCTGGCAGGATAAATCCATAGCCCTTGGAGTTATTGAACCACTTTACGACACCCGTCTGGCTTGCCATGACTGAAATCCTTTCAGTTATTATTATTCAGGTCTTATGTTTAACCTGTTGTTTTTAAACACTATTGTTTTTATTGTAGTTCGGGCCGGGCGCCTCGGGCGCGATGGTGGCCAATGAACTGTTCAGATTTTAGCCAATGTTTCAGGATTTGCAAACCGATGCCCCGTGCTCTCTTTCCAGGATGCGAAATGTCGCAAAATCAGTCATTTATTGACGGTAAAAGCCCATATCGTGGTCTAACATTAAGCATGGAAGATGATCATGAGCCACTGGGCCACCAGGGTAGCGTTGCCGTCGAACTTGAACGGCCAGCCCTGAAAGAGCCGCCCCTGTACCGGGTGATCATGCTCAATGATGACTTCACGCCGATGGAATTTGTTGTGGAAGTGCTGATGATGTTCTTCCACATGGATGAGGAGAGAGCCACCCGTGTCATGCTGGCTGTGCATACCGAAGGCCGCGCCGTGTGTGGTGTCTATCCTCGTGATATTGCGGAAACCAAGGCTTTGCAGGTGAACCAATTTGCCCGCGCCAACGAACACCCACTGGTGTGTGATATCGAGTCAGACGAAACGGATGGAGCATCCTGAGGTGGCACTATGCTAAGCAAGGACCTGGAGTTTTCGCTCAACAGTGCGTTCAAGACTGCCCGCGCCAAGCGTCATGAGTTCATGACCGTGGAGCACTTGTTGCTGGCACTGACCGACAACCGTGATGCCGTCGAGGTCTTGAAGGCATGCGGGGCCGATATTGCTGTCTTGCAGAAAGAGTTGCAGGAATTCCTCGATTCCACCACGCCGGTCATTCCGGAAGATATCGAGCGTGATACCCAGCCCACGCTGGGGTTCCAGCGCGTACTGCAACGAGCCGTATTCCATGTGCAGTCTTCCGGCAAAACCGAAGTGACCGGTGCCAATGTGCTGGTGGCGATTTTCAGTGAGCAGGAAAGCCAGGCGGTGTATTTCCTGAAGAAACAAAGTGTGGCCCGGCTGGATGTGGTCAACTTTATCTCGCACGGCATTTCCCGTTTGTCGACGGGGGATGCGGGCAGTGAAAGCAGTGAACGCACTGATGCCCCTGCGCAGGAAGGTGCGGAAGAGAAAAGCCCGCTGCAGCAGTTCACTACCAACCTCAACGCGGAAGCGAAAGCAGGGCGTATCGACCCCCTGATCGGTCGCCTGCCGGAAGTGCAGCGTGTGGCGCAGATCCTCGCGCGACGCCGCAAGAACAATCCCTTGCTGGTCGGTGAATCCGGCGTTGGCAAGACAGCGATCGTGGAAGGCCTGGCCAAGATGATCGTCGATGGCGATGCACCGGAAGTCTTATCCGAACACCAGGTGTATGCGCTGGACATGGGCGCCTTGCTGGCGGGCACCAAGTATCGTGGTGATTTTGAAAAACGCTTCAAGGGACTGCTGTCGGAATTGCGCAAGCAACCGAAGGCGATTTTGTTCATCGATGAAATCCATACCATCATCGGTGCCGGTGCCGCTTCCGGCGGTGTCATGGATGCATCGAACCTGCTGAAACCGATCCTGACCTCAGGTGATTTGCGTTGCGTGGGTTCAACCACCTTCCAGGAATACCGCGGTATTTTTGAGAAAGACCGTGCCTTGTCGCGCCGTTTCCAGAAAGTGGATGTGCTGGAGCCGAGTGTCGAGGAAACCTACCAGATCCTGAAAGGCCTGAAGTCACGTTTCGAGGAGCATCATGGGCTGGAATACACCGACCAGGCCTTGCGTGCGGCCACCGAACTGGCCAGTCGCTACATCAATGACCGCTTCATGCCGGACAAGGCCATCGATGTGATCGATGAAGCCGGCGCCTACCAGCGCCTGCAGCCGGAAGACAAGCGCTTGAAAGTGATTGATCGCAAGGAAATCGAAGCGGTGGTGGCCAATATTGCCCGTATCCCGCCGCAAACGATTACCGCGTCTGACAAGGCTGGCCTGAAAGAGCTCGAGAAGAACCTGCAGCGTGTGGTATTTGGCCAGCAGGAAGCCATCAGCACACTGGCCACGGCCATCAAGATGGCGCGTGCCGGGTTGAAAACGCATGAGAAGCCGATTGGCGCCTTCCTGTTTGCCGGGCCTACCGGTGTCGGCAAGACCGAAGTGTGCCGGCAACTGGCGCGTTTGCTCGGTGTGCAACTGATCCGCTTTGATATGTCGGAATACATGGAGCGCCACACGGTGTCGCGCCTGATCGGTGCGCCACCGGGCTATGTCGGCTTCGACCAGGGTGGCCTGTTAACCGATGCCGTGACCAAGTCACCGCACAGTGTCGTGCTGCTGGATGAAATCGAGAAAGCCCATCCTGATGTCTACAACCTGTTATTGCAGGTGATGGATCATGGCACCTTGACGGATAACAACGGCCGCAAGGCAGACTTCCGCAATGTCATCCTGATCATGACCACGAATGCTGGTGCTGAACTGATGCAGCGTGCGTCGATCGGCTTCACGCAACAAAACCACAGCTCGGACGGGATGGAAGCAATTCGCAAGGCGTTCAGCCCGGAATTCCGCAACCGCCTTGATGGCATCATCCAGTTCAACAGTTTGCCGCCGGAGATCATCCTCACGGTCGTCGACAAGTTCCTGGTGGAATTGCAAACCCAGCTGGATGACAAAGGTGTGTTGCTGGAAGTGGACCACGATGCCCGTGAGTGGCTGGCTGCGAAAGGATATGACGAGAAAATGGGCGCGCGCCCGATGGCACGCATGATCCAGGAGCACATCAAGAAACCCTTGGCGGAACTGGTGCTGTTTGGGCCATTGGCCAAAGGTGGCACCGTGCATGTTTCAGTCAAGGATGATGCCTTGGCACTGGATGTGGTGGAGTCAGCCAGCATGCCGGAAGAAGAGCCGGCATAATGGCTTGGGTTGCCCATAAAAAAACCGCCTGACCGGCGGTTTTTTTATTCATCAGGATCAACGTTCGCGATACGTGATACGGGCCTTGCTCAGGTCATACGGGCTGATTTCCACCTTGACCTTGTCACCCGTCAGGATGCGGATGTAGTTCTTGCGCATTTTTCCGGAGATATGGGCTGTCACAACATGGCCGTTTTCCAGCTTGACGCGGAAGGTCGTATTGGGAAGCGTGTCGACGACTTCGCCTTCAAGCTCGATGTTTTCTTCTTTCGGCATATTGCAATGTGCTCCGGTTTGCAAAGTCGCGCATTGTGCCCTAAACAGGGCCAGCTTTCAAAGGTGCGCTGCCGCCTCCGGGGTGGGTGACTGGAAAGGTCGCCATTCCCCATCCTGGAGGATTTGCATGGCCGGGAAGCGGGCCTTGTAGGCCATCTTGCGGCAGTTGGCAATGTAAAAGCCCGGGTAGACCCATGGCAGGCCAAGCTCACGGGCACGGATAATGGCTTGCAAGACCATCCAGGTGCCCAGGCTGCGTGT
>SBFY01000083.1 GCA_006227085.1 Gammaproteobacteria bacterium | reverse complement strand
TGGCCAGTTCATGCGGGTGTGACGGATCAGTCGCTATAGAAAGCCGGGGAATATCCCCGGCTTTTTTTATGGGCGAATAGTCTGAGCAGGCAGTAATGGATCACAGAAAGCGAACCATACTTGTAACAGGATGAATGTCCGGTGTGGAAGGGGGGAATCGCCATGAAACGCCTGTTTTATGTGTTGGGAAGCCTGGATGGCGCCGAAGAAGCCAGTTTTGCATTGCGTGCGGCCGGTATTGGCAAGCATCGTATCCACGTGATTTGCCACGATGAAGCCGGTATCGAAGAGCGGCATTTGCTCAGTGCCGACTGGGTGCAAGAGCGCGACGTAATCCGCATGGGTGAACGCGGTGCGTTGGCCGGTTTGATGGTTGGCCTGGCGCTGGTGTTTGCCGTGTACGCTTTTTCACCCTTGGGGCTGGCGCCTGATGCATGGATGGCTGTGGCCATCGTAGCCCTGGTGACCTGTTTCGGTGCCTGGGAGGGTGGTTTTATCGGCTGGATGCAGGAGAATTTCCAGGTCAAGCCATTCCACCGGGCATTGGAAGCCGGCTGCTGCCTGTTGACGGTGGATGTGCCGGTTCAGCAGTTCGAGGATGCCCGCAATGCGATGGCACGCCTGGGGATGAAATCGCCAGCCTTGCAAGACAGTACCTGGATTTGGCCATTTCATCGGGTGGACGCTTGAAGGTTGGGTTGCCCAGGTATTCGCTAGCGTAATCCTGAGACATCCTTCAATATAAGGTGCTCTTGTGCTGTTAAATCAAGGAGCAGCCTTGTCGCGTTGGTTTTTGTTGTTGCTGTGTGCGATGGTATTTTCTGGTGCCAATGCCGATGGGCGACCGAACATCCTGTTGATTGTGTCGGATGATCAGTCCTGGCCGCACACATCGTTTGCCGGGTATCCGGCTGTCCGGACACCTCATTTCGACCAGCTGGCATCCCAGGGTGTCTATTTTGAACGCGCCTATGTTGCGGCACCAACTTGTGCAGCATCACGTGCTTCTATTTTGACGGGCCGTCATATATGGGGATTGGAGTCCGCCGCATTGCTGTGGGGGTATTGGCCAGAGGGTATCCGTTCTTACCAGGATATGCTTGAGGCATCCGGGTATCACGTCGGATATACCGGTAAACCTTGGGGGCCGGGTTATCTGAAACCGGGTACTCGCGATGGGCGTGACCCGACCGGTACACCTTATGTGGAGAAGCTATTACCCCAATCGCCTGCATGGCGAGGGGTGTGGGATTTGGCTGCCAACCTGGATGCTTTCCTTGAGGCCAAGCCTGAAGATGCACCGTTTTCATTCTTCATGGGTGTTTTTGAACCCCATCGCCCGTTTCCCACGGGTAACCCGCAGCGTTTTAACTTGCTTTCGCCGGACACATTCCTGCCCCCTAATTTGCCAAATACCAGCAAGGTTCGTGAGGGGCTGGCCGCGTATTTACAAGAGATTGAAGTGTTTGACCGGGATCTGGGTGCAGTAATTGATGTCCTTCGGAGAAGGGGGGAAATCGATAACACGCTGATAGTCCTGACTTCCGATAATGGTATGGATTTCCCCCGCGCCAAACCGACTAATTATGAGTATGGTGTCCGGGTTCCATTGGCGATGGTTTGGCCAAAAGGTATTGATAGCCCAGGGCGTGTTATTCATGGTGTGGTTGGTTTGGTGGATCTGATGCCGACTTTCCTTGATTTGGCGGGCATCCATACAGCGCAGGAAATTCATGGTTCAAGTTTGCTGCCAGTGCTGAAATCCGGGGTGACGCATACTGGGCGCGAAGCCGTATTTTCAGGGTATGAAAGACATGCGGGGTATTCCAGGGAATTTCGTGCTACATACCCACGTCGCGTGATCCACACACCAGAGTATGTCTTGATCCGTAATTATTTCCCGGATCGCTGGCCGTTTGGGGATCCTCCCCATTTTCGCGAATCGAACAAGGCCTACTTACAGGAAACTGATGGGTTGGTCGGGAAACCGATAGAGCCATATTTCAGCGCCGCAACAGCCAAAAAACCTTATGAAGAGTTGTATGTTCTCGCAGAAGATCCCGCGCAATTCCTGAATCGCATCGATGATCCAGCGTTGAAGAATGTGCGTGAAACATTGCAGCGGATGCTGGATCATGAACTGCAAAGAACGCATGATCCTGTGCATGTACAGCGCATTGATTACTTCCAGCAGTTTGAGTATCTCGGCCCTGAGACGTCACCTTTGTATCCGGTGCCGGGTACGATCCAGTGATGACTTTATTCTGCTGGCGGTTTGTCGCTGAAATGCCAGCGCCCGTCACTGTCTTGCCAGCGATGGATGTCGGTGGCGGGTTGCTCGTGATGTTGTTTGTCGCCTGGGTTATCAAGGCCTGCTGCGCTTGCTGCATTGCCGGCATCAGTCGATGGTTCGGCTGACCAGACAATGTCAGCCAACTGCGAAGTTCGCTTGTCATTGAGCAATGACAGCAGGTTGCCTTCCTGCAGTTTTTTACGGAATTCCGGGTCTGTGGTGATGGCCTGGAAATCCGGCTGTTCACGCACGGCTTCAATTTTCTGCCATAAGCCACTCAGCTGCGTAGCCAGGGCGTCAGGATAATCAGCTTCAGTTGTTCCCTCGGGCAGGAAACCGCTGTCCAGGATCAGTTTCCGTGCTTGCTCGTCTTTCACCATTTCACGGAATGGGCGATTGTTCTGCAGGCCTGCAATGTCACCACGCTTCAACAGGCGCTGGGCATCCGGATCACGTAACAGGGAATTCAGGCCGGCATGATTGGTGAGGTATCGCAAGTCGGTCACCGTCTGTACCGGCTGTGCCATGAGTTGCTCGGTCATGGATGCCTTGGAAGGGTCTTCCGGTGACAAGGTGCTGACAAACTGGGCCATCGCTGTGGCAACCAGTTTGTCGGCGTAGTGCTGCACGGTGGAAGGCTGTTGTGCGGCACGCTCGGGGTAGATTGCCGCATTCAGCAAGCCGTAACACCAGACCGCAATCAGCGCAACGATAGCGCCAAAACTGCCGTTGATCAGGACGGCGGGTAGCTTGCCGGCGTGCCGGCGTTCTTCCGGCAGGCTGAGGCGAACAGCGATGCTGCCGATCAGGTTGACGAGGAAAGCCGCACCAAAAAAAGCAGCCAGCAAGGTGGCAGGGTACGGCGCCAATCCATCCAGTGGCGTGTTGGCATCGACCCATTCCACCCAACCCGGGGCAAGGAAAATGGCAACCAGGTAACCGCTCACCAGTGCCAGCAATCGTATGACCACGGCCGGCAATCCCAGCCAGAACCCCCGTAATGCAAAAAACAGCGTGATGCCGGCAAAGATCAGGGTGGCGATATCCATGGGAGTCCCTTGCAGTGTGTGGTGAGCTTCCGGGTAGGCCTTAGGTTAGCAGTCTTCACTGTGGTAGTGTATGGCGCCGTTGCATCACAGGT
>SBFY01000107.1 GCA_006227085.1 Gammaproteobacteria bacterium | reverse complement strand
AGGTTGAGATTGGCGATGGAGTCTTCCACCGCGCGCAACAGTTCTTCCAGTGCACTGCGTTCACGGTGCAGGCGCTTCAGTTCGGCATCGGTGGAGCGGATGTCGCGGTTCAGGGCGGCGAGGGCGGTTTTGCGTGCCTGCTGCTGCTGCGCCAGTTTGGCCTGCTCGTCCAGCAAACGGCTGCGGGATTGCTCGAGTGATTGGGTGGCGGCCACGATATCGGGCTCGATACTGTCCAACCGCTGGATGGTTTGCTGGTAACGCGTGACCTGTGCGACACGCGCATCATTGAAATAGCGGTACCACGTCATGTGGCGCGACAGGGTTTCAGGACTTTCCTGGTTGAACAGTACGCGCAGGCGTTGCGCACGCCCGAGCTGCCAGGCTTCGCGCAAATGCGCTTTCATCACGGTTTGCTGGTGCGCGCGTGAGGCTTCGAGCTGGCGGCGCTCGCTGCGCAGCTTGTCCAGTCGCTGGCGGTGTGAGCTGATGTCGCGCTCGGTCTGGCGAATATCCGCGCTCAATTTCCCGATGGCTGTTTCGGCGCGCTTGAGGGCTTGTTCCTGCGTTTGCGCCTCACCTTGCAAGGTGTCGAGTTTGCGTTGCACACCATGGATGCGCGATTTCAGGATCTCAAGGTCCTTGGCGCTGGGTTCCTTGGCGGCGACTGCCACCACAGGGAGCAGCGCCAGTAGCAGGCCGGCGAGTATCGTGCAGCCTGCGCGCATGGGCACGGTCAGTGCGATGCCGCTTGCGCGGTGGTGGGTGCCAGCAGGACGCGGCCGGTCATGTCCTTCGGGATTGGCATACCCATCAGGGACAGCAGCGTCGGGGCGATGTCCGGCAGGCGGCCATCATTGGCGGTGAACTGCAGGGCCTGCGGGCCGACATACACCAGCGGGACCAACTCGGTGGTGTGCTGGGTGTGGTTCTGGCCGCTTTCCGGATCGTACATCTGTTCGCAATTGCCATGATCGGCGGTGATCAGGCACTGGCCGCCGACTGCTTCCACCGCATCGACCACGCGCTGGATGCAGGTATCGAGTGCTTCCACCGCCTTGACGGCCGCATCGAACACCCCGGTGTGGCCGACCATGTCGCCATTGGCATAGTTGCAGATGATGGCGTCGTACTGGCCGCCCTTGATGGCATCGACCAGTTTGTCGGTCACCTCATAGGCACTCATTTCCGGCTTCAGGTCATACGTGGCCACATCCGGTGACGGCACCAGGATGCGGTCTTCACCGTCGTACAAGGCTTCACGGCCGCCGCTGAAGAAGAACGTCACGTGTGCGTACTTCTCGGTTTCGGCAATACGTAACTGGGTCTTGCCATGGCGGGCGATCCAGTCCGGGAAGACGTTGTCGAGGCTTTCCGGGCCGAAGGCGACCGGCGCTTCAATGTCATCGGCGTATTCGGTGGTCATCACGAAGGCGGCCAGCTTCGGCTGTGCCTTGCGGGTAAAGCCGTCGAAGTCGCTGTCAACGAAAGCGCGGGTGATTTCGCGGGCGCGGTCGGCGCGGAAGTTCATGAAAATCACGGCATCACCATCGGCGATCACGGCCGGCTCACCAATGATGGTGGGTTTGACGAATTCATCGTTCTCGTCGCGGGCGTAGGCCGCTTCGAGCCCGGCGGCGGCGGTGGGGCTGCGGAAATCCGCGTGGCCTTCGGTCAGCAGGGCGTAGGCTTTTTCGACACGATCCCAGCGCTTGTCACGGTCCATGGCGTAGTAACGGCCGGTCAATGAGGCGATGCGGCCACAGCCGAGCGTGGCCAGTGCCTGTTCGGCTGCCTGCAGGTAAGTGCTGGCGCTGCGCGGCGGGGTATCGCGGCCATCGAGGAAGGCGTGCAGGTAGAGCTGCTTGGCACCGCGCTGGGCGGCCAGCTTCAACATTGCGTGGATATGCGAATCGTGGCTGTGCACGCCACCATCGGACAGCAGCCCCATCACATGCACGGCACGGCCAGCGGCCACGGCCTGATCGACAGCGGCGGTGTAGGCCGGGTTGCTGAAGAAGCTGCCGTCTTCGATGGCGGCATCGATACGGGTGATGCTCTGGTAGATGATGCGGCCTGCGCCGAGGCTCATATGACCGACTTCGGAATTCCCCATCTGCCCGGCCGGCAGGCCGACATCACGGCCGGAGCCGGAGATCAGCGTGTGCGGGCGGGTTTGCCAGAGGCGGTCCCAATTCGGGCTGTTGGCAGCGAGGATCGCATTGTCATCGCCGCCCTCACGGTAGCCGAAGCCATCCAGCACGATCAGCACAACGGGTTTTTTCGGGGTGGCGTTGGCCATGGGCAGCCTCAAAGGGTCAATCGGTCGGGAATCAGGGCCTATTTTAGCGGGCCCGCCCCGCCCGGGGCAATGAAGGGCTGGGGAAATGCGGCGGCGGGCATTGTATACTGGCGCCCCTTTGTGTTCGGCAGCTGGTTTCACCCATGGAATTGTTTTTTGCCTTTATCAGCCAGCACCTCGTGTTGGCGGGTGCGTTTGTCTCACTGGTGATCCTGTATTTCGTGACCGAATCCCGCCGTGGCGGCCAGGTGATTGGCCCCCAGCAGCTGGTGGGCCTGGTCAATCGCGAAAAAGCCAAGGTGATCGATTTGCGTGACGGGCCGGATTTCCGTGCCGGCCACATCCCGGGCTCTACCCATATCCCGTTGAAGGACCTGCCCACGCGTTTCGGCGAGCTGGCGGGCCACGAAGACAAGCCGGTCGTGCTGGTCTGCAAGCAGGGGCAGTTTGCCTCGGGGGCGGGTAAAACCTTGCGCGAGAAAGGCTTCAAGCAGGTGTACCGGTTGGCCGGTGGCGTGTCCGAATGGGAAGGCGCGCGCCTGCCGCTGGTGAAAGAGTAGGTGACGTCCATGCAGCAGGCACCGGTTCTGATGTACACCAGCGCGTGGTGCCCGTATTGCATCCGCGCCAAGCGCCTGCTGGACAGTAAAGGCGTGCAGTACACCGATATCGATGTGAATGATCATCCCGCTGCCTGGGATGAGATTGAAGAGCGTGGCGGCGGCAGTACCGTGCCACAGATCTGGATTGGCGATCACTATGTGGGGGGTTGCGATGATATGCACGCCCTCGAACGCGCCGGCAAGCTGGACCCGTTATTGTTCCCGCAACCGGCCGCATGAATTAACCAAGGAGCAACACGATGACCGAACAAGCCGCCCCGCAACCGCAATTCGCGCTGCAGCGCATTTATGTGAAAGACCTGTCGTTTGAATCACCGCTGGGTGCATCGCTGTTCACCATGAAGCTGACACCGCAAGTGAAGCTCGACATGAATACCCGCCACAGCAAATTGGATGGCGACCTGTATGAAGTGGTGCTGAGCGTGACCGTGACGGCTACGCAAGACGACAAGACCGCGTTTGTGGTGGAAGTGCAGCAGGCCGGCCTGTTCGGTTGCAGCAATATCCCGGAACAGCAGCTCGACCAGGTGCTGCG
>SBFY01000192.1 GCA_006227085.1 Gammaproteobacteria bacterium | reverse complement strand
TGCAATACCGTTTTACCGAAGGTGACTGGCAGGTTTCAACGCGGGTGTTTCGCAGTGATGTCAATCACGGCATGACCAATTACCACCTGCGCGTGCCGCCAGTGAATCCGATGCAGCGCCGTCGCAGCGAAGCGACCAGTGACAGCGAGGGCTTTGGTCTTGCGCTGGCACACGGGATTCCCGGCGATCGTTGGCAAATCGGCATCGACAGTTACCTGGAAAACCACAACGCACTGATTGATAACCCCTGGAATACCGCTTTCTGGATTGAAGGGTTTGATGATGCCTCCCGGCGTGTGCAAGGGTTGTTTGCCGAGTACGAGTGGCACTTGGGCAAGCGCTGGTCGATGGATGCTGGCATTCGCTACAACGTCGTGTCGATGAATGCCGATACCGTGGACAGCAGCATGGCGGCGATGATGAACATGATGGGGATGCGCGTGCGAAACCTGCGCGATGCCTTCAATGCAGCGGATCGCCAGCAAACGGACCACAATATCGATGCCGTATGGCGCGTGTATTTCCAACAAACGCAAGCCTTGCGCTGGTATGCCGGCCTGGCACAGAAAACGCGTTCGCCATCATTCCAGGAGCGCTACCTGTGGTTGCCGCTGGAAGCTACCGGTGGCTTGGCCGACGGCAATACCTATACCGGCAATATCACGCTGGACCCGGAGATCGCCCACCAGTTTGAAGCCGGCTTTGATTGGGAAGGCCAGCGTTTCACGGCAGCACCGAGGGTGTTCTATTCCCGCATCCACGATTACATCCAGGGCGTGCCCAGCACCAATGCCGATGCCTTGGCGCTGGTGGCGATGATGAACATGATGAACGGTACGTCGAATCCGCCGCCGTTGCAGTACGACAACGTCGGTGCGCGACTCTACGGTTTTGATATGCCCTGGGCCTGGACGATGACCGATCATTGGCGACTGCAGGGGTCGGTCAGCCTGGTGCGTGGTGAGCGTCGTGACATCAGTGATGATTTGTATCGCATCACCCCGGACAACCTGCGGGCCGGGTTGGTGTATTACCGTGATCGTTGGTCAGTCACGCTGGAAGGTGTGTTCGTGGATGCACAAACGCACGTTTCAGCCACTAACCGTGAACAGGAATCGTCCGGTTATGCCCTGGCCAACCTGAAAAGCCAGTGGCAGGTCACCGAACGCTTTACCCTGTCGGCACAGGTCGAGAACCTGTTCGATCGAAAATACCGCGATCACCTGGGCGGTTATAACCGCGCGGTCAATCCCGACATTGCGCTCGGTGAGCGCCTGCCGGGCAATGGGCGCAACCTGTTCGTGGGAATGGAATACAGCTGGTAATTCAACGGTTGCGTGCAATGGCCTCGAGCGTGGCGGCAGCATTGTCACGCAAGTGTTCCGGATTCAGGGTGCCCACAATCGCGCTGGTGACCGCGGGATGTGAAAACACGAAATTGAGGCTCTGCTGTACCGCGTGCTCACCGTGCAGGTGACCGGAAGCGAAAGCCTTTTTCACCAATACCCCGCAACGGTGTTGCAGGCAGGCATCCAGTACCGGTTTTTCTTCTGTGTGTTGCGGGTTCCAGGTCACCATCACGGCATCGCTGTGTTGCGCAGCGAACAGGCCGCCCGCAATCGTTTTGGTGGAAGCACCGATTGCACGGATCTTGCCTTCCCGCTTGAGGTCGCGCAGCGTTTCCAGCACGCCGCTCTTCTGCAGGATGTGGCAATCATCACCGGATGAGTGCACCAGTACGATATCAATCCTGTCGGTACGCAAGCGCTGGAGGCTGCGTTCAATGCTGAAGCGGGTGTGTTGCGGTGAAAAATCAAAGTGTGATGCACCGTTGTCGAATTCCTCGCCCACCTTGCTGCAGAGAACCCATTGGTCGCGCTGGCCTGCCAGTAACTGGCCGAGCCGTTCTTCGCTGCTGCCGTAAGCAGGCGCGGTGTCAATCAGGTTAATGCCAAGCGTTTGCGCGTGTGACAGCAAGGCACTGGCCTGTGCATCGCTCGGTAATTCAAAACCCTGTGGGTATTTCACGCCCTGGTTGCGGCCGAATTTCACGGTGCCCAACCCCAACGCGCTGACGTCAATGCCCGTGTTGCCGAGCGCGCGTTTCGGTAGCATCACAGCAGTGTCTCCCAGCACGGTGATGCAATACCGGGAGCCGGCAATGGCAAGACGGTGTTGGCATCGGGTTGTTGCGGGGCATCCAGCAGGGCGATCACGCGATCGGCCAGGTCAGGCGCCAGCGTCAGTTTGGTGGGCCAGGCCACAATCACATTGCGTGCGCTATTGGCCGTTGCAGCGAATGCTTCGTCCGGTTTGATCAATTGTTGCTGCAGCGGTTCAGCACGATCAATCCACAGGCTGGCCCAGCGGGCATGTTGCCAGTCCATCCACGGGAACAGTGCTGACAGCTCTTTTTTGGCAAAAGCGATTTGTGCATCGGCATCGCGTGCGATGCCTTCGGTGGCGAGATCGCCGCCCAGGTACCACGCCCGTTGGCCATCGCGGCGTGTGTGGGTGGAAATGGTCAGGCGCGGTGACGCCTTGGCGGCCGTTCCGGTGCAGTGGCCATACAAGGCGGGCAGGCCCGGTTGGCTGACGATCACTTGGTGCAACGGCCGCTTCTGCATGGCGGGAGACTGGCTGCCAAGTTGCTGCAGCAGTGCGGCATTGCCAGCACCGGCGGCCAGCACAAACTGGCGGGCATTGATGCGGATGCCATCACCGATACAGAGGCTGCTGGCGTGTCCGTTCGCGTGTTCCCAGCGCAGCTGGGCAGGGTCTACCCGGTAAATACGATCGCGATGCGGGGCAGCCAGCTTGTCCAGCAAATCGGGCACATCCAATACCACATCGACCAATCGGTACACGCTGCCACGGAAAGCCTTGTGGGCCAGTGCATCAGGGAAGGCGTCCCGGTCCATGCGTTCAATGCGGCCACGCAAGGTCTTGCTGGCAAAGAATGAGGTCAGGCGCGAGGCCAGTTTGCCGCTGGACCAGAGGTAGAAATCGCGGCTCAGCACGTTGACCGCCGACAGGTCAATTTCACCGTGCCCGGCGAGGCAGGCTTCCCAGCGCGCCGGCATGGCGGCGATGGCTTCTGATTCACCGGACAAGGTGCCCGACAGGGCATATTTCAAACCACCATGGATCATGCCCTGCGAGGCGATGGTTTGCGCATGGCCCAGGTCCTGGTCAGTCAGCAACACTGCCGAATAGCCTTGCTGGCGCACACGATTGAGCAGCCAGAGGCCGGCAATGCCGCCGCCGAGGATGGCGATATCGGGAGCACACTGCGTCGGCATGGGAATCCTGTGCACATGATGGGCTGGTGGCCTGCTAGTATAGCGGCAAGCCGGCATGCGGGTGAAAGCCGGCAACGAACAGGAACTCGTGGATGCGTTGGTGTTATTCCCTGCTGTTGGCCTTGGCGATGCCGGTGATCGTGCTGCGGTTATGGTGGCGCGGCCGTCTGGCGCCTGCCTACCGGCAACGTGTCGGCGAGCGTTTTGCCCATGTGCCGGACACGATACCGGCCGGTGTGTTATGGGTGCATGCGGTATCGGTGGGTGAAACGATAGCCGCGCTGCCACTGATCCGGGCATGGCAGTCATCGCATCCGCAGCTGCCCGTGCTGGTGACCTCCACGACACCGACCGGTTCGGAGCGGGTTCGCTCCCTGCTGGGGAACACGGTTTCACACATGTACTTGCCGTATGACCTGCCGTGGCTGATGTCGCGCTTCGTGCAGCGGGTGCAACCCAAAGCGCTGGTGATCATGGAAACCGAGTTGTGGCCGAACATGATCCACGCGTGTCATCAGGCGAACGTGCCAGTGATGTTGGCCAATGCACGCCTGTCGGAAAAATCGGCGCGTGGTTATGCCCGCTTCCCGGCATTGGTGCGGCCGATGTTGCAACAGCTCGATGTGGTTGCCGTGCAGAACGCGGTCGATGGTGAACGCTTTATCGCATTGGGGTTGCCAGCGGATCGTTTGCAGGTGACCGGCAGTGTGAAGTTTGACCTGACGATTGATGATGACTTGCGTGCGAAAGCGGCGCAGTTGCGCGCACGCTGGAGTGCACAAGGCCGGCATCCGCTGTGGATGGCAGCCAGTACCCACGAAGGGGAAGATGCCATCGTGTTGGCGGCGCACGCCCGTTTGCTGGAGCGCTTCCCATCGCTGCGCCTGGTGTTGGTGCCGCGTCATCCGGAGCGGTTTGCGCGCGTTGCCGAGCAAGCGCGGGCCGCAGGCTTTGTGGTGTCGCGTCGCAGTGAGGGCGATCCACCAGCCAATGCCCAAGTGATCATCGGTGACACCATGGGTGAGTTGTTGCTGTTTTACGGTGCAGTCGATATCGCTTTGGTGGGTGGCAGCTTGTTGCCGATCGGTGGCCATAACCTGCTGGAGCCAGCGGCTTGGGGCGTGCCGGTGTTGAGCGGGCCGCATGTGCACAATTTTGCCGACATCAGCCGCTTGCTGGCAGAAGCGGGTGCCCTGTGCACGGTGGAGAATGCCGGAGCTATTGTGGAGACAGTGAGTCGCCTGCTGGATGATGCGGCATCACGCGAACAGCTTGCGCGGCAGGGATTGGCGGTGCTGGCGGCTAACCGCGGGGCGGTTGCCCGCCAGCATGCCTTACTGGGACGATTGCTCGCTTAACTTGGCGGGCTGGGCCGCTTCCAGCCAACTGTTCAGGTCAAGGATTTCCTGCGGGCTCAACTGACCGGCCTGTTTTTTCAGGCGCAATTGGTTCAGTACAAAGTCATAACGGGTGTTGGCGTAATCGCGCAGTGCCTGGTACAGCAGGCGTTCGGCCTGCAACACATCCACCACGTTACGGGTACCCACGTCATAGCCAGCCTTGGTGGCATCGAGCGCACTTTGCGCTGACACGATAGCCTGCTTGCGCGCTTTGACGCGTTGCACATCGGTCACCACAGCGAGGTGCAATGAACGGGTGTTCTGGATTGTGTTGCGCTGCACGCTGGTGTGAGATTCGGCAGCCTGGTTGTATTGCTCATATGCGCGACGGCGTTCCGCACTGATGGCGCCACCGGTATACAGGGGCAGCTCCAGTTTCAGGAACACTGTGTCACCCTGGTTTTTTTCGTCAAACGGGTCGGTACTCAGGTTCCAGTGATCTTCAATCGTGCCATCGGTTTCCTCGCTGGTGTAGCGCACGCCGCCACGCAAGGTCGGCGCATGGCCGGACTTTTTCGCATTGGCTGCTTGCATGGCTGCTTGCGCACCATACCAGGCTGCTTTCAATGAATAATTGTTTTGCAGGGAGAATTGCACCCATTCATCGCGGTCTGCCGGGATCGGCATGTTGACCGGGAAATCATCGCGCAAGGTCGACAGGTTCTGGTGCGACTGTCCGGTCAGGACGGTGAGCCCTTCATAGGCAATACCGAGTGCGCCTTCATCAGCGAGGCGGGCTACCACGGCAGAATCATAAGCTGCTTGCGCTTCATGCACGTCGGTAATGGCAATCAGGCCGACTTCAAAGCGCTGCTTGGTCTGGTCAAGCTGGCGGCCAAATGCCAGTTCCTGGGACCGTGAACTGGCGAGGTTGTCTTGTGCCCGCAGCACGTTGAAATACGCTTCAGCGGTGCGCACGATCAGGTCTTGCTGGGCATTGGCCAGTTCCGCTTCAGCTTGACGTGAAATTTCCTTGCCTTGCTTGAAAGTAAACCAGGCCGGCAAATCAAAAATCGCTTGCGACAGGGTAACGCTGTAAGCGTCCCGTTCGCTTTCGATGGTGCGGTTGCTCATGGACTGGATCGGGGTGCCGCCAATCACGAACGAATTGCGGCTGTTGGCATCAGTGTTGCCATCACTGTATTCGGCTTCGGCAATCACGGAAGGCAGCAAACCGGCACGGCCGAGGGCCAGTGCTTCGCGATTGGCACGATAGGTGGCTTCGGCCACTTTCAGCTGCGGGTCGTTGTTGACGGCCAGTTCATAGATATCCTGGAGGGTATCGGCATGGAGTGGCAGTGCGGTGGCGACGAGCAGGGCGCAGGCCAGGCGATGCAGGATGGGCATGGCAGGAATCCTTGGGGTGTGCAACTCAAGTGAGGGATTCTAGCAGATAGGTGCACCAGCTGAGGTTAATTTGCGCTCATGGTGCGTGCGATGGCCGTGCGGCAACTGCTACACTGGGCACAGGATTGACCAGGAAACAGGGTATGGCAGCATCACGGCACCGGGTGGACCTGTCGGCGTTGTTGGCGCGTTGCGAGATCAACTATTGGCGCTTGCTGGGGTTGTTGCCGGCGCGTGAAACGGGTTCGACGCGTGAATTTGCCTTGGGCCATGGTGCGCACGCCTTGCGTTGTCGCATTGAGGTGCAGGAGGCGGCGCCCTATACCACGATCTTGCGGCTGACCCAGTCCGCCGGGTCATCGGCCTGGTTGCCTGCACTGGAGATGCAGGTGCGCTTGAGCCACGATGCCACGGTTGCCGAAGTGATTGCCTGCCAGGGCATTCGCCACATTTGGCCAGCGTATGATTACCCCAACCGCGCCATGCACCAGAAGGACGAAAAGACCGGCTGGAACCGTTTCCTGGGTGACTGGTTGTCCTTGTGCCATCGCCATGGGCGGGAAGTGGCATCATCACTGCCGGAAGACCTGGATGCCTGACACCTTGCCCGGTGTGCTCACGTGGCCAGTGCTGCCGGCCCAGCCGGGGCAGCCCATCACATTGCTGCAGCTGACGGATCTGCACCTGTGTGAATCCGCGCAGGCGAGTTTGCTGGGTGTGCCGGTAGAGAGCAGTTTCCATGCGGTGCTGGCGCAGGCCTGCCAGGATTTTCCCGATGCCACTGCCTGTTTATTGACGGGTGACTTGTCTGATGATGGCAGTGAGGCTGCTTACCAGCGGCTGGCCGCGCACACGCAATCCCTGCCATGGCCGGTGATGTGGCTGCCGGGCAACCACGATGATGCCGCCACCTTGCAGCGTGTTGCTGCGCATCAGGGGGAGTGGGGCGCTGTGCGGTGTTTTGCCGCTGGCGAGTGGCGGGTCATCCTGCTCGATTCCAGCGTACCCGGTGAAGTGGGTGGCGCCTTGGGCGATGCGGAATACCGCCTGCTGGAGCTGGCTTTGATGGACAGCAATGATTGCCCGGCGCTGGTGGTGATGCATCATCCCGCTTGCGATAGCGGCACGCGCTGGATTGACGGCCAGCAATTGGCGGATGGCGAGCGCTTCTGGCAGGTGTTGGCGCGCTATCCCAATGTGAAGGCCTTGTTGTGTGGCCATATCCACCAGGACATTGACCGGAGGGTGAACGGGTTGCGATGGCTGGCGTCGCCGTCGACCTGCGTGCAGTTCATGCCGGGTGCAGTGGCGTTCCAGCTGGACAGTGCATCACCGGGTTATCGCTGGCTGGTGCTGAAACCTGATGGCAGTCTGGACAGCGGGGTGAAACGTTTGCCGGCAGGGGCATTCCCGGTATCCGGCAAGCACGGGGAGGCGTATTCATGACGGGCACACCTTCCCTGTTATATGCCCACGGGTTCATCAGTTCGCCCGATTCCGCCAAGGTGCACCTGCTGCGCAATTACCTGCAAGCGCATTATCCGCGCGCACACTTGCAGGTGCCGGCATTGTCACCCAAGCCGCGCGAAGCAATGGCGACACTGGAAGCTGCTTTGCGCGACCTGCCCGCACCGGTGGTGCTGGTGGGCAGCTCGATGGGAGGGTTCTACAGTGCCCATCTCGCCAACCGCCATGGCTTGCGGGCCTGGCTGGTGAATCCCTTGGCACGGGTGGCGCCGTATGCCGGTGATTACCTGGGCGATCACATCCATGCGTACACCGGTGAATCCTTTTGCATTACGGAAGACGATGCACAGTACCTGCGCTCACTGGAAGTGACGGCCTTCCAGCAACCAGGGCAAGTATTGTTGAGTGTGCAAACCGGCGATGAGACACTCGATTACCGGCATGCCGTTCAGGCGTGGCCGGATGTTACCCGCGTGGTGGGCTATGGCGGCAATCATCACTTCATGGGTTTCGACCAATGGCTGCCATTTGGTTTAAGATTTTTGGGTTTCCGATAAACACCTGGACAGGATGCAGGTTTTCGCATGAGTACGTATAACGCCGATGCCATCGAAGTATTAAGTGGTCTGGAGCCGGTGCGCAAGCGCCCGGGCATGTACACCGATACCTCGCGGCCGAATCACCTGGTGCAGGAAGTGCTGGATAACAGCGTCGATGAAGCCCTCGCCGGGCACGCACGACGCATTGAGGTCACCTTGCTGGAAGATGGCGCGGTAGCGGTAGCGGATGATGGCCGCGGCATGCCGGTGGATATCCATCCCGAAGAAAAAGTGCCCGGCGTGGAATTGATCCTGACCCGGCTGCATGCCGGTGGCAAATTCAGTAACAAGAATTACCAGTTCTCCGGTGGCTTGCATGGCGTGGGTGTGTCGGTAGTCAACGCCTTGTCGGAATTCCTCACCGTGGAAGTGCGTCGTGACGGTAATGTTTACCAGATGGCGTTTGCCGATGGTGAAAAAGTCAGTGACCTTGAGGTGATCGGTTCGGCGCCCAAGCGCCAGACCGGTACGACCGTTACCTTCCAGCCCAATCCCAAGTATTTTGACTCGCCGAAAATATCGGTATCGCGCCTGAAGCATGTGCTGCAAGCGAAAGCGGTGCTGTGTCCAGGATTGGTGGTGGCATTCAATGATGAAGTAAACAAGGAATCGCTGGAGTGGTGCTATGAAGATGGCCTGCGTGATTACCTGAAGCAGGCCACGAATGAATTTGACACCTTGCCGGCAGAACCTTTCGTCGGTGACTTTTCTGCGGAAACCGAAGCGGTGAGCTGGGCGGTGCAGTGGTTGCCGGAAGGCGGTGAACTGGTGACCGAAAGCTACGTCAACCTGATCCCGACCGCGCAAGGTGGCACGCACGTGAATGGGCTGCGCACCGGGCTGACGGATGCAATGCGCGATTTTTGTGAGTTCCGCAATCTGTTACCGCGTGGCGTCAAGATCACACCGGATGATATCTGGGATCGTTGCAGCTATGTGTTATCAGCGAAATTACAGGACCCGCAATTTTCCGGCCAGACAAAGGAGCGCCTGAGTTCACGTGAGAGCGCGGCGTTTGTCGGTGGTGTGGTGAAGGACGCATTCAGCCTCTGGTTGAACCAGCACACGGAAGAAGGTGACCAGCTCGCAGCGATGGTCATTGCCAGTGCGCAACGCCGGGTTCGCTCCAGCAAACAGGTGGTGCGCAAGAAAGTCACGCAAGGACCGGCCTTGCCGGGCAAGCTGGCTGATTGCTCGTCACAGGAACCGGAGCGGGGCGAACTGTTTTTGGTGGAAGGGGATTCGGCCGGCGGCTCGGCCAAGCAGGCACGTGATCGCGAGTTCCAGGCCATCATGCCGCTGCGTGGCAAGATCCTGAACACCTGGGAAGTCGATGGCCAGGAAATCCTCGCTTCGCAGGAAGTGCATAACATCGCCATCGCACTCGGCGTTGATCCCGGTTCTGATGATTTGAGTGGCCTGCGTTACCACAAGGTCTGCATCCT
>SBFY01000098.1 GCA_006227085.1 Gammaproteobacteria bacterium | reverse complement strand
GACAACCGGTGCGTACGAGGGCGTGCTGGATTTGTGTGTCGGTGAAGAATGCCGGCAAGGGCAGTGCGATGCGTTGTGCCACCAGGCAGGCGAGGTCGGTGACCAGCCAGTCACTGCCGTTGTCCATCATGAAGGCGATCACGCCGGCATCGGCGGGTAGTGATTGGCTGGCAAGGTGGGTGGCATGTTGCAGTGCTAGCCAGGACAGCGTGGTATGGCCAGTGATGGCTGCCTGGTCGGGTGACTCCGCGGCGCAGCGATCAAGCTGCTCAATGAGTGACGGGGTTGGCTGGGACAAGGTGCTCACGCTGGATCAGCTCCTGGGCGGCCGGGACAGCCCGTCCCAATATATCGGGGTAGTGCCGCGCCATGGCGTCAATCACATCATCAATGTTCACTGCCATGATGACGCAGGTGCGCGCGTAATAACTGCCCCATTGGCTGGCGCCTTTGCCCAGGCGGGAAGGCACGGCGGTGCAAACGGGCTTGAAGGGCATCTTCATTTCGCGGAACACGGCACGCACGGCCGGATTGGCTGTGCAGGTCACCACTTTCATGCCTGCGGCTTGGGTCAGGCAGGCGAGGGCAACAAACAGTTCGCGCACACAGGAGCGTACGGTGCCGGCGAGATTGCCGATTTCGGCAATTTCGTGGCGGTGCACGGCCAGGCCCGGGATATGCGCGATAGCGGCTTCGATCGGCTCATCCAGGTAGTGTTCCAGATAGAGTTGTTCATCGCGTGCAAAGCGGATACCAGCCACAGCGGCTACAGCCTCATCCTTGTATAACCCGACCAGCCAAGGCAGGAAGCTGTGGACATCCGCACCGTAATGGCGGGCAAACTGGGTGTGGATGTAGCGGGTTAATTCCTCACGCTTGGGATCGCTGGCAGGGCTGAGTGCCAGCCGGCAATTGTGGGCAGCCTGGGGGGCAGGGGGTGTGATGTTGTACAGGCCGCTGTTCATCATGGCGAAACTCCTCGCGCTTGCATGGTTCCAGCCTAGTGCCCAGAGATTAAGGAAATCTTAAAACCCGGTTCTGCTGGCTGGTTTGATATGGCTTAAGTTTCCTTAAGGTCTGTGGGATGCCTGCGGGCTAGGCTGTCCAGCATCGTAGACAGGTGATTCAGGACAGGGGTTCCCGGCCAATGAAAAAATGGATCGATATGCGCCAGTGGCCACAGCTGCTCAAGGTGTATGTGTTTTTTATCTGGTTTTCCGGCGTTACCCAGTTATTGCTGCTGGCGGCCGGCAAGGTCAGTGCGGTCGGTTTGAAAAACGTGCTGATCTATAACGTCCTCTGGTTGCTGGTGCCGGTATGGATGCATCGGTGGACCCGTCACTGGATGGTGTTGGCGGGTAGCGTGTTATTCCTGTGTGGAGCCTTGTCATTCGGGTATTACCTGATGTACGGGCAGGAATTATCACAAAGTATTTTTTACGTCATCTTCGAGTCCAATCTCCAGGAAGGGTCAGAATTTTTCCGTAGTTACCTGCGTGCATGGATGATCCCGCTGTTCTTGCTATACCTGCTGGTGCCTGTATTGCTGTGGCGAGCTGTCCAGCCGTTGCCGGCAAGCGGCAAACAAAAAGTGGTATTGGCTGTGTTTGTGGTGATTGCTGTGGCCGAGCCATTTGTTTCACACAAGAGCCTGGCGCAGGGCTGGAATGCCCTGGTGGATCGTCAGGCGGTCGTTGCCCCATGGAATATGCTGATTCATTACGAGGATTACCAGGAAAACATGGCGTCAATCAATCGTACGCTGGATAACCTGTCGCGCATTGATGTGGGGCCGGTTAACAGCACTGATCTATCGGCGGAGCAAACTTATGTGCTGGTGATTGGCGAGTCGACCAATCGGCAACGCATGGGGATTTACGGGTATGCGCGTGATACCACACCGCAATTATCTGCTTTGGCCGATGAATTGATGGTCTTTGGTGATGTGAATGCCGCCATTCCTTACACGATTGAATCCATCACCAGCGCGTTTTATTTTTCAGATCGTCATCAGGTGTCGAAAGCTTATAACCGCGAAGCGAACCTGTTAATGCTGATGAAGCAAATGGGTTTTTCCATTTTCTGGATCACCAACCAGCAGACCATTACCCATCGCAACACTTTGCTAACGACATTCTCGAAAATGGCTGATAAGGCTTGGTATTTGAATAACAATCGCTTGCAGAGTGCGCGCCAACTGGATGAGGATGTGTTCGCGCCGTTCCAGCAGGCATTGGCTGAGCCGGCACCCAGGAAGTTGATTGTGGTGCATTTGCTGGGTACACATTTTTCCTACCAGTTCCGGTATCCGGAAAATTTTGCGCGTTTCACTGGTGAGCCACCGACAACGGTTGCCCTTTCTTCCAGTGAAAAAGCCACGTATAACGAATATGACAATGCGGTGCTGTATAACGATTTTGTAGTCTCCAGCCTGATCCGGCAATTCAGGGACAGCCAATCGTATGGCGCCTTGCTGTATTTTTCTGATCATGGTGAAGAAGTATTCGATAACGGGCACTTCAGCGGTCGCAATGCGCTGGATCCGACTTCGGCGATGTATACCGTTCCATTCCTGGTATGGGGTTCAGAAGGCTGGAAGCAGGCTCACCAGGCCGGTCGCTGGCAGCAATGGCTGGACAGGCCCTTCAGCCTGGACGATTTTGTTTATGCCTGGTGTGACCTGGTCGCCATGGACTATGACCGTTGTGATGCGAACAAGAGCCTGTTCAATCCCGGTTTCCGCCGGGATGCAGAATGGCGGGTTCACCCTTGGGTGGCGAGCAAACAGCAAATGGTGAAGTCGCTGCCGGTATTGCCCGGCCCGCCTCAGGCCTGATTGATTGGGTAATCCACGGCCACCACGTACCAGCTGCGGGTACCACCCGGTGCCTCGATGCTGACTTCATCGTCAGCGCGCTTGCCCATCAGGGCTCGGGCAAGTGGGGCATCCATGCTGAGCAGGCCTTGTGACAGGTCGAATTCATCCGGCCCGACGATGCGGTAAGTGATTTCCGTGCCGTCTTCATCTTCCAGTGTGACCCGGGCATTGAAATAGATGCGCGAGGGGTCGCTGGGCGGTTCGGTGACGACAGTCAGTTCCTCCAGCCGTTTTTGCAGGTAGCGCACACGGCGGTCAATTTCACGCAGGCGTTTCTTGCCGTAGATGTAGTCGCCATTTTCGGAACGATCACCGTTTTTGGCCGCTTCATGCACGGCGGCAGTGACCTGCGGGCGTTCGATTTTCCACAGCTGGTGCAGCTCGGCACGCAGGCGGGCCTCCCCGGCGGGAGTGATGTAGGGCGAACTTTTGCCGACTGGCGGGCGCCAACGTCCCATGGTGCTGCTATTCCAGGCTGAAAAGCGGTATTTTAAGGCATAGGAAATCACGCGGGAGCCTTCGATGGCATTCTTGGTACGTCTGGTGTTGCTGGCCTGTTGGCCATTGCTGGTGGTGGCGGACCCGATCCGGCTGGAAGGGGTGTTCA
>SBFY01000016.1 GCA_006227085.1 Gammaproteobacteria bacterium | reverse complement strand
CGGGTAATCCCGAGTTTGGCCGCCAGTTCGGTCTCGGTCATGCTGTCCTGGTTATCCAGCACAAAACGGGTGAAGTAATCTTCCAGCGACAGGCCTTCGGAAGGATCCGGCTGGTTGGCCTTGGGTCGGTTGTCGGTGATCTGGCGATCATCCTCGTCTTCGGTGATTTCCACCAGGTCCAGGTCAATGGCCAGCAAGTCGTTACTGATTTCATCGCTCTCGGACAGGATGACGGCGCGCTCCACGGCATTTTCCATTTCACGCACGTTGCCAGGCCAGGTGTAGGTGGTGATGGCCTGGATGGCATCGGGCGCGAATTGGCGTGCCGGCTTGCCCAGCTTCTCGCAGAAATGTGCCAGCAGGGTTTCGGCGATTGCCAGCACATCGCGGCCGCGTTCGCGCAAAGGGGGTAGCAGCAGGGGCATCACATTGATGCGGTAATACAAATCCTCGCGGAATTCGCCCTTTTGCGAGAGGGTGCGCAAGTCACGGTGGGTGGCGGCCAGTAGGCGCACGTCCACACGATGCGATTGCACAGAGCCGATGCGGCGGATTTCCCCTTCCTGGATAAAGCGCAACAGGCGTGCCTGTGCCTCGATCGGCAGTTCGCCAATCTCATCCAGGAACAAGGTGCCACCATTGGCGGCCTCGATCAGGCCCATACGGCTGGCATTGGCACCGGTAAACGCGCCTTTTTCGTAGCCGAACAATTCGGATTCAATCAGGGTTTCCGGGATGGCGGCGCAGTTGACCGAGATCAGTGGCTTGTCCGCACGGCGGCTTTCGGCATGGATCGCGCGCGCCACCAGTTCCTTGCCGGTACCGGTTTCACCGAGGATCAACACGGTGGCATCGGTGGGGGCAACCTTGTGGATGTGGTGATACAACACCTGCATTTGCGGGCAGTTGCCAATCATGCCCGGCAAGGGCTTGCCACTGTGTTTGGGGGCGGCAGGCTTTTGGCGGTTCTCGAGGATGCGGGCAACGGTCTGCACCATTTCATCGTGATCGAAGGGCTTGGCGATGTAATCCACCGCACCCATTTTCATGGAGTCCACCGCTGAGCGCAGGCTGGCGTAGCTGGTCATGATCAGCACCGGGGTATCGGTGGCGCGGATCAGGTCGGTGCCCGGTGCGCCCGGCAGGCGCAGGTCACTGATGACAAGGTCACATTGGTCGGGTTGTTGGTCTTTGAGGGCATCGTCCACCGAGCCGGCTTCACTCACGCTATGGCCTTGCCGTTCCAGCAGGCGCTTGAGGGCGCTGCGGATGATGGGTTCGTCCTCGACAACAAGAATGTGGGCCATGGGTGTTACCGATGTTTCGTTACTGTTGCCGGCGTTTCGTTACTACCCAAAATACCCGTATCACGCAGGTTTGGCTAGGGGTGGCGGTGCGCCGGGGTGCTCAGGCGGTTGGCAAACTGATGATAAAGGCCGTGCCCTTGCCGCCAGCGAGCGGGCTTTCGATGCGGATCTGGCCATGGTGCGTTTCCACGATGCGATACACCAATGACAGCCCGAGGCCGGTGCCCTTGCCGGCTTCCTTGGTGGTGAAGAAGGGCTCGAAGACCTGCTCCTGGATGGCAGGATCAATACCGCTGCCTTCGTCAGCGACGCGAATGATGGCGCGAGGGCCTTCGGCGAAGGCACTGATCGTGATGCGGCCATGATCAGGGCTGGCATCGCGCGCGTTCGATAACAGGTTGATGAAGACTTGCTGCAATTGCTGGGCATCGCCCTTGAGGACGATGCGTGTATCGCAGTCATTGTGCCAGTCGATCGGGCGGGCACTTTTGTTGAGTTTCAGCAGTTCAATGGCTTCATGCACGCAATGCTGCAGGTGCACGGGCTCATCCGGTGAGGGCTGTTGCGAGCGCCCGCTGTGGGCAAAGTGCACCAGCGATTGCACGATGCGGGTGATGCGCTGGGTTTGGGTGAGGATGTCGCGGGTGGCCTGGCTGACGGCGTTCGAGCCCGGTTCATCTTCGCGCAGGTTTTGCGCCAGACAGGCAATGCCGGTGACCGGGTTGCCAATCTCATGGGCGACCCCGGCGGCCAGGCGGCCAATCGACGCCAGTCGTTCACTGTGCATCAGCTCCTGGGTGAGGCGATCGGTTTCGGTGATGTCTTCGACCACCACCACGCGGGTGCCATGCTGGCTGTCATCAGCGGTTTTGTGCAGCACCATGCAACGGGTGTCATTGTTGACCACGCATTCCTGTCGCAGTGATGACGATGGTGTGGCCTCAAGGAAATGGATGAGCAGGCTTTGCCACGGTTCTTGCAAGGTGCGGATGTGGGAGCCGACAACCGATTGGCTGCTGATGCCAGTCAGTGATTCCATGGCGGTATTCCACATCAGGATTTCACCATCACTGCCGAGTGTCATCAGGCCGATCGGTAATTCCTGCAGGGTATGGCGGTGATGGCGGCGCAGGGTATCCAGTTCAGCGGCCAGGCCGGTCAGGTCATTCTGGTGCTGCTCCAGCCGTTGCTCGATGAACTGGATATCTTCCTGGTCGCTGTCGTTGTGATCACGCAGCACCGGCTCATAGGGCAGTAATTCATTCACCAGCCGGTGTGCCGTGGCCGGCCCCAGCAGGCCGGACAGGTTGGCTTCCAGCTGGTCGCGCAAACGGCGCAAGGCATACGGGCGGCGTTCATCGTCCGTGAACCCGAGTTGGGCGAGGGCGCGCTGGATTTCGCGGCCGGCGGTTTTTTCGCCCAGCGCCTTGCCAAGCCGCAGCTGGAAGTCTGCCGGTGCATGTAACCCCAGTGCCAGTCGGGCGGGCCGGTTCAGCTGGTCAGACGAGCACATGGCCGCCGCGGTTTTTTCTTCGGCGCTGGTGCGTGTCAGTAGGGACGTGATGATGAAGGCAACGATGTTGATGCCGAGCGAACCCATGGCAGCGGCATTCCACTGGCTGCTGTCGGAAAACAGGGTTTGCATGATGTCAGTCAGGGTGGCCGGTGTGCCGCTGCTGGCATCACCGCTCACGAATGGCAATAACAAACTGAAATACCAGAAGGCGTAGCCACACACGAGGCCTGCCAGGAAGCCGTGGCGGTTGGCGCGGGGCCAGTACAGGATGGCCAGCACGCCGGGCACAAATTGCAAGGTGGCGATGAAGGCCAGCATGCCCAGGCTGGAGAGCTGGCTGTTGTCACGCACGGCGGTCGAGAAAATATACGCGGCCATCAGGATGGTGATGATGAGGATGCGGCGTGTCCATAACACCCGGCGATACAGGTCGGGCTCACCGCGCAGCCGGTAAAACGGCAGGATCAAGTGGTTCAGGGTCATGGTGGCGAGCGCCAGTGTGATCACAATGATGGCGCCGCTTGCCGCCGACAAACCACCAATGAAGGCCAGTACACCGAGCAAGGGACTTTCCAGTGACAGGCCGATGCCAATCGTGAAGTACTCTGGCGACAGGCTGGAGCCAACCGCATGGCCGGCCCACAAGATCGGCAATACCGGCAGGCTCATGGCCAGCAGTAATAACGGTGCGCTCCAGGCAATGTTGGCCAATGAACGGGAGGTGGGGTTCTCGGCGAACACCATATGGAACATATGCGGCATCACGATGGCGGAAGCGACAAACATCAGCATCAGTGTTCGGGAAGTGTTTTCATGCAATGGCGAACGCAATTGCGCAATGCGGTCGGGATGTTGTTGCAGCCAGGTATTGAGTGCTTCCCAGCCACCAAACACCTGGTAAATCGCGATACCGGCAATGGCGTACAGTGCCGTGATCTTGAACAGCGATTCCACAGCAATCGCGATCACCAGGCCATTATGGCGTTCGGTGCCCGAGAGTTGCCGCGAACCAAACAGCAAGGTGAACAAGGCGATGGTGATGCAGAACATGGCCGACAAGGTGTCACGGCCGGCGTGCGAGGTATCGCTGCCTTCCTGGCTCAGCAAGTGGATGGTGTCCGATACCGATTGCACCTGCATGGCCAGCATGGGCAGCATTGCCAGGATCAGGCAGAGCGTGACGGCCATGCCAACCCAACGGCTGCGAAAGCGGAATGCCAGCAAATCAGCCAGCGAAGCCAGCTGGTAAATGCGGCAGATGCGGGCGAGCGGTGTGATCATCAGTGGCGCAAACATGAACATGCAGGCCGCGCCAAAGTAATAGGCCAGAAAGCCATAGCCGAGTGAGTCGGCCAAACCGATCGCACCGAACAGTGCCCAGGCGCCGGCGAATACGCCCAATGACAGCGTGTATATCGCCGGGTGGCGAATCAGCGATTCCGGGATGGCGCCACGTTCGGCAGTCCATGCAATGGCGAACAGCAGGGTGAGATAACCCAGGCCGAGTGCAAACAGTTGCCAGAGTTCAAAGGTCATTCGGCAGCCTGCGACGGGTAGCCCAGAAAATGGCGGCGATGATCAGCGCCCAGGCCAGCCATGGCCGGTACCAGGCTGCATCGGCTGCCAGGATCCAGGCCTGCAAGGATGGGGTGAACGCATACAGCATCAGCAGGACAAGCAGTAAGGCGCGATGGATGTACATGGCAGGCCGGGAGTCAGGATCCAGCGCTGATGGTAATCAAGCCGCTTATGGCTTGCAAAAATCATTGGCCGGCAGGGCGGGCCGGCGGGGGATGCGTGCCAGTGACCAGTGCTGGCAGGCTTCGTCCAGCAAGGTGCGCGGTGTCCCGGCATCCGCTGGCTGCGGTTGGCCGAGGAAACGTAATGCCGCCAGCAGGCACAGTTTCCAGTCGGCAGGCTCCAGTGCCGTGGCAAAGCTCTGCTTGCTGAGTTTTTGCCCGTCGGCATGGGTGGCCACCGGGATGTGCGCATACAGCGGTGAGTGGCCGTATAACCAGCGCATCAATAATTGCTGGCGAAAGGTGGAGTCGAGCAGGTCGCTGCCGCGAACCACATGGGTGATGCCAGCCAATGACTCGTCCACCGCGGTGGCTAATTGGTATGCGGTAATCCCGTCTTTGCGATAGACCACGAAATCATCATGGCAGGTGGCCAGGTTGGTGCTGTGACGGCCCTGGATGGCATCGTCCAGGAGCAGTGTTTCATCGGGCGCCTTGATGCGTAATGACCAGGCCCCGGCAGGCGGTTGCCGGCGTTGGCGGCATGCATGCTGCTGTGGGTTGGCCGGGAAATCCTGGCGACTGCACGTGCAGTAATACACATGGCCTTGATCCAGCAATTGCTGCAAGGCATGGTCGTAATGCTGTTGTTGCTGGTGCTGGTAGGTGACCGGGCCATCCCAGTGCAGCCCGTACGCATCCAGCACGCGCAGGATGGCATCGCTGGCACCGGCCACTTCACGCGGTTTGTCGAGATCATCAATCCGCAGTAGCCACTGGCCGTGGTGGGCGCGCGCATCCAGGTAACTGGCCAATGCAGCGAGCAGGGAGCCAAAATGCAAAGGCCCCGTCGGTGACGGGGCAAAGCGGCCAATGTAGGCGGGAGGGGACATGGTTGCCGGCCACCTCACACAACGGTGCGTGACCGCAACCCGCGAACCGGCTTAGCCGAGTTCCTTCTTTTCCTTGTGTTCATCGAGTGTCTTGCAGTCGATGCATTTGGTCGCCGTCGGACGGGCTTCCAGCCGCTCGATACCGATTTCCACGCCGCAGGTTTCACAGTAACCGTAATCGTCGTTATCGATCAGTTCGATGGTGTTTTCGATTTTCTTGATCAGCTTGCGTTCACGGTCACGGGTACGCAGCTCCAGGCTGAATTCTTCTTCCTGGGTGGCGCGATCGGCGGGATCCGGGAAGTTGGCCGCTTCGTCTTTCATGTGGGTCACGGTGCGATCCACTTCGTTCATCAGGCGCATCTTTTCCTGCAGCAGGATGTTGCGGAAATGCGACTTCTGGGCGTCATTCATGTAGGCCTCACCGCTTTTGCGCAGGTAAGGGCGAATGTCTTCGACTTGCTGGCGACGGGCGACAGCGATGCGCTTGGCGGGCGCTTTGGATGCCTGGTTAGATACTGCGGGACTCTTCACAGACTTTTTCTTCCGTTCTGGGGAGGTGGCTGGGCCGGCCGCCTTTTTGGCCGGGGTTTTTACGGCTGCGCTGGTGGCAGCGGGTTTCTTGCTGGCTGCTTTTTTGGCTGGTGCTTTCGGTGCGGCCTTGGCAGCAGGTTTCTTGCTGGCGGCTTTTTTGGCTGGTGCTTTCGGTGCGGCCTTGGCAGCGGGTTTCTTGCTGGCCGGTTTCTTGGCAGCAGGTTTCTTGCTGGCTGCTTTTTTGGCTGGTGCTTTCGGAGCGGCCTTGGCAGCGGGTTTCTTGCTGGCCGGTTTCTTGGCAGCGGGTTTTTTACTGGCCGGTTTTTTGGCAGCGGCTTTTTTGGCGGGAGCCTTTTTGGCGGCTGTCTTGGGTGCGGGTGTTTTCTTCACGGTGGTTTTCTTCTTGCTGGCTTTTGTTGCCGCCTTCTTTGCTGCCTTCTTTGCTGCCATGGTGTTTCCCTTCCTGCTTGTTATTGTTGTGTCGCCACGACTGGTGCGGGCGATTAAACCAGTCTTCCGGTCATGCTGCTGCAGGGTGTGACGCCAGCCGGCAGCCCCAAGAGGTATCCAATTTAATGGTAGTGCACGATGCGCTCCGTTGCAGCGCAAACAGTAGCAGATAAGCGCTGGAGCGGCTACAGGCAGGCGCTATTTTTGCCGGGCTTTGCCGGCTGCTACAATCGGCGCTTTTATTCCGGGGAGAGGCTTCCATGAGGCCGTTTGCCAAGCGCTTGCAGGATATTGAACCGTTCCGGGTCGTGGAAGTCTTGACGCGGGCGCGCATGCTGGAGCGCGCCGGGCGCAGCATCATGCACCTGGAGGCGGGGGAGCCGGATTTTGCAACGGCTGACCCCATCATCCGGGCCGGCCAGGCAGCATTGGCACGGGGTGCCACCGGCTATAGCCAGGCGGCGGGTATTCCGGAATTGCGCGAAGCCATTGCCCGCTGGTATGAGGAAGAATATGGCATCACGGTCAATCCTTCCCGCATCCTGGTGACACCGGGTGCTTCCGGTGCGCTGTTGCTGGTGGCGGCCTTGCTGGTCAACCCGGGTGACGGGGTGCTGATGGCGGATCCCGGTTATCCCTGTAATCGCAATTTCCTGCGCCTGGTGGAAGGGGAAGCCCAATTGGTGCCAGTCGGTGCCGCTGAGCGTTACCAGCTATTGCCGGGCATTGCGGAAAAACACTGGCAACCGAACACAGCCGGTGTGCTGGTGGCATCGCCGGCAAACCCGACCGGTGAAAGCCTGACGCGTGCCGAGTTATCCGGCTTGCAGTCGCTCACGAAGCAGCGTGGTGGTTTCCTGGTGGTTGACGAGATTTACCACGGCCTGACCTATGGCTTCCAGGCGCCATCGATCCTGCAACTCACTGACGAGGCCTTCGTCATCAACAGTTTTTCCAAGTATTTCGGCATGACCGGTTGGCGACTGGGTTGGTTGGTGGCGCCGGAAGCGGCTGTGCCGGAGCTGGAGAAGCTGGCGCAAAACCTGTTTATTTCCATGTCCACGATGGGCCAGTACGCGGCGTTGGCTGCGTTTGAGCCGGAGACACGTGCCATCCTGGATGCGCGCCGCGATATTTATGCACAGCGCCGCGATTTCCTGTTGCCGCATTTGCAGCGCCTTGGCTTTGATGTGCCGCTGACGCCGGGTGGGGCCTTGTACATCTATGCCGGTATTGAGCGTTTCTCGCGCGATAGCCAACGATTCTGCCTGGACATGCTGGAACAGCATGGTGTGGCGATTACGCCCGGCGCAGATTTCGGGCGTCACAAGGCCAATACGCATGTGCGGTTTGCCTACACCACCAGTATGGAAGCGCTGGAAGAAGCCGTGTCACGACTGGAGCGTGTGCTCGGTTAACCGGCGTCGCTGGCGATCACCAGTTGCCCGTTGTCAACGCGTGCCTCAAGGGCTTGCAAGGATTGCCCCAGGCAAGGGCCGCTGACGCACTCGCCACTTTCGATCAGGAACAGTGCGCCATGCATGGCGCACTGGATCAGTACGCCTTCGAAATCCAGGAATTTGCCGTCTTCCCATTCCAGTTCCACACCAAGATGTGGGCAGCTGTTTTTGTAGGCATAGGCCTGCCCGTCTTTCATCACGACAAAACACGGCTCGCCGTCGTGCACGAAACTGCGGCAACCCAGGTCGGGTAAATCAGCGATGGTGATGCGCGTCATGATGTGGCGTTCCCAAAGTGGTGAGACATGCTCATGGATGATGCGAGAGGGCAATGGCCTGCAGGCGTTGCGGATCCTGGTTGGCATAACCATGCCACTGCGTGCCTTGTATCGGTGCAAACTGCATCGGCAGCAGGAAGCCCCTGATCTGTTGATCCTGGTCGTGTAATGCAAGCACGGTTGCTCCCGTGCAATCCGGTGTGGCCCATAGTTCATATATGCCGTCGGTATCGGACGGCAGTGCATGGTGAATGACCAGGCTGCAGGCTGGATGGCCGGTGATGGGCCCTGCCAGCAAGCGAGCTGGCGTATCACGGAGGTACGCCAGTTGATGCGCCATCAGGAACGCATGATGGCGTTCCAGGTAATTGATGTTGTTCTGGATCGCCGGGAAAGAGATGGTCGCCCGTGCCACCGTCATGCCGGTCATGCCGAGGCTGGCAGCCGTGTGGGCATGTGCGACGGTGTTACCGAGGGCGATGTGTTTACGGGCAGAGTCCGATTGCAGCGGGATGAGCAGGGCCATCATGGTGAGCACGGCCACGCAGGCCCATGCCTTGTGTTGCTGCAGGTGGGTGAGCAAGGTGATGCCGGCGCATAACATGAACACCATGGCGATGGCCTGGTAGCGTTCCGCCATCGCCATGTCGAGCGGATAGAAAATCCGCCCCCATGCGGTGGCGGATGCCACCAGCAATGCTTGCAGGGCCAGTAAGGCCAGCAATACCAGCAATCCTGACGCGGGTGACCGGCGTTGCTGCCAGCCGGTGAAGCAAACAAAACCCATCGCAATCCACGCCAGTGTGCCAGCGGCGACAGGCCATTGGCGACTGATGGGGCTGGCGAGGTAAAGCGCGTCATAGCGGATCACATGCACGAAAATGCCTAACCATGATAACCAGGGGTGTTCAGGGTTGACCGGTGATACAGCCTGCCCGGTTGTTCCAGGCAGGAATACTGCCAATACGCCCATGCCAATGATGGCGATGCTGATGCGTAACCCACCATGGGTCCGTGAGAGCAGTAGCAACAATAACGACGGCCACACCAGAAAGCCGGCCATGTTGTTAAGGCTGGCCAGTAATGCGGCTGACAGTGCGGCTGCACTATGGATGACAGGTGTTTCCCCGAAACGATCCTGGCTGGCAATGAACAAGGCCAGGGTGCTGAAGAACACCGAGCCGAACCATTGGGTGTCATAGCTGTAGTTCAGGTTGAACAGTTGCGTGGCTGAAAACAGGGTTAGCAGTGCGATGGAGGCGCCCAGCCGCTGCATTTGCGGGTCGTCGGGATAGCATTGCCGTACTCGCCATGCCACCAGCAGGAAGGTGCCGGCCAGGCATATCATGGATGCCAGCAGGATGAATGTGTTGCTGCCACCGGTGAGGTGGAAATCCAGGATGAAGAGCAATTTGGGAATCACCAGCCGGTGGGCTCCGCCATAGGGTTCCCACAACTCATGCCATGGCCACTGCTGGATGGGCAGGGTGAATGTGGCCTCAATCAGTGGCATCACTTCCCAGTAATCACGGAATGGTCCTGACCACTGGCATTGCCAGGCGATCACCAGCACGGCGACCGCCATCACAGCGGAT